>NZ_JAJENU010000336.1:0-5021 GCF_035615495.1 Lyngbya sp. CCY1209
GACTCAAGCCGCCGTTCGTTTTTCCTCCCTGCTCTAAAGAGACAGAGCTTCCAAACGTATCGGAGATTTTACGTGAATTGCAAGCGACAACCGGAGACGGTTGCCCCTAAACCTTACACCCTATCCCCAAATTCCGGAACAACCCGATCGCGATCGGCTCAAATAAGATAGAAACGGAATCCCCCGACTGCCATGAGTCCCCACCGCCCGAAACGCTCCTCCCTCCGACGGTACCGCCGCATTTTGCTTGCGGGTGCGATCGCATTGATCCTGGTTCTGAGCTCGTCCGTGGCCCGCAACCTGCTGACGCTGCGATCGGCTTCCAACGTACCCGTCGATGCCTTTTTCGTGCTCGGCGGCAGCATCCGCCGGGAAATTTACGTCTCCCAACTGGCGAAACAATCTCCCGAAATTCCGATCCTGATTTCCACCGGATCGGATGATCCCTGTGTCGTCGAGTTATTCGATCGCATCGATGCCCCCCCAGACCGCGTGTGGCTGGAAAAATGCGCGGATTCGACATTCGGCAACTTTTTCTTCGCCCAACCCCTCCTCAGCCGCTGGGGCGTCCACCACGTCAAAATGCTCACCTCCCGCACCCACCTCCCCAGGGCGGCGTGGATGGCCCGCATCGTGTTGGGTTCCCACGGCATTTGGGTGGACGTGGAATTGGTGGCGGAATCGGGGGTTCCGGGAAACCGGGAATCCGCCCTCAAAACCGCCCTGGACGTGACCCGGGCGACGCTGTGGGCGTTCCTTTCTCAGATTTGGCAACCGAATTGCGACAATGTGGTTCGCCTCCCCGACGTCGATCTCGCCGCCTGGTGCGAGGACGGGTTTAGCTGCGAGTACCAGGGGGGGGTCGATCCGGAGTCCATTTGCGCCGAGTGAGGGCGGGGAACCTCCGGTTTCATCCCGTCAATTTCTATCTGGAGACAGAGGCCGGCATTCCCAATCCCGGCCCGATTGTTGCCAACTCAAATCGAACTGTTGTATCAGACTGATTGATATAAACATGGGTCGGGTTTGATGGGGAACCCCGTGACTGAAACTCGGCGACAATCTTTACATTGCCTCGACTCCTCAAATCCCGGAAACCCCCATCAAAAAAGGGATGCAACCGATTGTTTTGAAAAACTTATATAAAGTCAACTTCGGACGAATATAAAACTTTTATTAAAGGGATTGCACGGTTGCTTAAAGCTTGATATAAAACCTTGTATGCCGGATTTATGTAGAAAATTAGAATCAATCAGGTCCATCGTTCCTCTGATATCTTGTCTGTCATCTCAGTGCCAGATTCCCAACCTGATCCAATCGTTCGGGATGGGATTGGGTTCGTGGATATCTGAGGTCTTCAACTCTCCGGTTTCGCGAGTTTTGGACTTCACCCCAAAAGGAAGGTACGTTGTAAGATTTTTATCGCTTCTGTTCTCGCGCACTTTGCCGATCATTAAATAATTTTTGTCCCAACTCATTACTACACCCGATTGATGCGCTGAAATACCGGTCAATTGGGGGTCGAGCAGAAGGCGAAGATCTTGTCAACGTCTGATGGGGGGGACGGTACCCTTCCCCATCTGGGTTTCCAATCCGTGGGAGCGTGACCGGTCATTCACCGGCTTCCGCCGGAGGCATCGAGCTCTAAATCTCAATTCCCTATCAACCGGATTGGGACACCGATCGCCTTTCAGTTCGACCCCCGATCCAGAAGACAGCCTCTCCCTCTGTCAACTGCCTATTTCGTAGTGAAACTTATGATCAATACAAACTTTCCGGTTGCGAAAACCGAAACTGACACCAACCCAGTGCAGGTTCTCGAACGCACCCGCCAAGCCTTTCAAGCGTTGCTGACGGAGGCGAATGCCGCTCCGGACGCAGCAACCCATCTCAGCCAATTTGTGGAGTTTGGCCGGACTTACGAACTCGGGGAAGCGATCCTCGAATATTCCCCCGCAACTCTATCATCTGACAAAACTTCCGGTTCTGCTGTTCACTCCGAACACAATCACAAAAAAAGTTTGTATTTAGTCTGTGGGGGGCGGGTGCGCCTGCTGGCCTTCGATCGCGCCAAGGAACGGGAAGTCTCCGTGGACGTGCTCGGACCGGGGGATTGTTTTGGGGGAGATTGGGAACCGTGCGATCGCCCCCGGTTCCCCTACCAGGCCGTCGCCGCCTCCAACGCCGAAATCGCCCGCCTGAACCTGGGTTCAATTTCGCTCCCGGAATTGGAAGCCCACCTGCAAACCGTGGCCCGACGGCGATCGCACCTGATCTTCTTCAAAACCCAAACCGACCTGCGATCGCGCCCCAGTCGCTATTTGAAAGCCATCCTCCCCGAGGTTGCCCAACGGCACCTCGAAGCCGGAACCCCCGTGGGGACCCTCTCGGGCGGCGATCCCGCCCGCTTCTGGCTCTACGGCGGCGAAATCGACGGGACACCCGCCGCCCCCAATGTCGGGGACGGGTGGGGACCCGAACCGCCGCCGGAAAGCTGGGTGGCGCGGAGTGCGGCGATCGTGTTGAGCCTGCCCCAGGGCGACTGGGACACCCTCTCCCCCGATACGGCGAACCGACAGAACGGCGGCAAAATGTCGGCGAAAGTCCCCAAAATTGCCCCGGCCTTACCCGCCCCCAAACCCGCCGCGGAAGCCCCGGCGGCCCTCAAAGACCCTTCCCAAGCCCCGGCGCTGAACTTTCCCAAACCGAAGCGCCGCCGTCCCTGGGGAGGCTTCTTGCGCTCCGATCCCTTTGTAGAGCAGCAAAGTTCCTCCGACTGCGGCGCGGCCTGTCTGGCGATGATCAGCCGGTACTGGGGGAAAGATTTCGGCCTCAACCGGCTCCGCAACCTGGCCGGCGTGGGGCGCTCCGGTGCCTCCCTGAAAGGGCTGGCGCGGGCGGCGGAAAGCCTGGGCTACCAAGCCCGACCCGTGCGGGCCAGCCTCACGCGCCTCGAAGACGAAAAACATCCCTGGATCGCCCACTGGCAGGGCGACCATTACATCGTCGTCTACCGGGTGCGGGGAAAACAGGTCTGGGTGGGCGACCCGGCCCAGGGAAAACGGAAACTGTCGCGATCGCAATTTCTCGACGGCTGGACGGGCTACGCCCTGCTCCTGGAGGCCACCGAGCGCCTCGACGAAGTGCCCAACCAAAAGCGATCGCTCGGCCGGTTCATGGGCCTGCTGTGGCCCCACCGCTCCCTCGGCCTGCAAATCATCCTGATTTCCATCCTCGTCCAACTGTTCGGGGTGGTCACGCCCCTGCTGACCCAGATCATCCTCGATCGCGTCGTGGTCAACAACAGCGTCACCAGCCTGCACGTCTTCGCCCTCGGCGCCCTGATCTTCGGGCTGTGGAGTTTGGGCCTCTCGTCGGTCCGCCAATATCTCCTCAGCTACCTCTCCAACCGCCTCGACCTGACGATGATCTCCGGCTTCATCCGCCACGCCCTCTCCCTGCCCCTGAGCTTCTTTGAAACCCGCCGGGTGGGGGACATCATCACCCGGGTTCAGGAAAACCAAAAAATCCAGCGATTCCTGATCGGCCAAATTCTCCTGGCTTGGCTCAACCTGGTGACGGGATTTGTCTACCTGGGCTTGATGCTCTACTACAACTGGCGCCTGACGGTACTCATCCTCGGCCTGATCCCGCCCATCGTCATCGTCACCCTGGTTTCGACCCCCCTGCTGCGCCGGATGTCGCGCAAAGTCTTCAACGCCGTCGCCGACCAAAACTCCACCCTCGTGGAGATGATGACGGGGGTGCAGACCCTCAAATCCGTCGCCGCCGAGCAGGAGTTGCGCTGGCGCTGGGAAGACCGGCTCACCAAGCAACTCAACGCCCGGTTTGAGGGGCAGAAGTTGGGGATCAACCTGGGATTGATCAGCCAGGCCATCAACACCGTCGGCAGTACGGCCCTGCTGTGGTTCGGGGTGATGATGGTGATTCAGGGAGACCTGACCATCGGCCAGTTCTTCGCCTTCAACATGATGCAGGGCAAGGTGATCAGCCCGGTTCTGTCCCTGGTCGGCCTCTGGGACGAACTCCAGGAGGTGCTGATTTCGGTGGAGCGGCTCAACGACGTCTTCGACAGCGAACCGGAGGAAGATCCCCGGCACCCGCTGCTGGTACTCTCCTCGGTGGAGGGGAACGTGCGGTTCGAGGACGTCACCTTCCGCTATTCGGACGATGCCGAAGTCAATACCCTGCAAAACCTGTCTTTTGAGGTGCAGCGGGGGCAGACGGTGGCGATCGTCGGGCGCAGCGGTTCCGGGAAAAGTACCCTGGTGAAGTTGTTGCAGCGGTTGTACCTGCCCAGCAGCGGCCGCATCTCGGTGGACGGACACGATGTCAGTCACATTTCTCCCCAGTCCCTGCGCCAACATATGGGGGTGGTGCCGCAGGAGTGCTATTTATTTTCCGGGACGATCGAGGAAAATATCGCCCTGTACCGGGACGAGTACGATTTGGAAGATGTGGTGGAGGCGGCCAAGTTGGCGGAGGCCCACGCCTTCATCCAGAGTTTGCCCTTGGGGTACAACACCAAGGTCGGGGAGCGGGGGTCGAGTTTGTCCGGGGGACAGCGGCAGCGGGTCGCGATCGCCCGGGCCCTGTTGGGGAAACCGCCGATCCTGGTTTTGGACGAGGCGACGAGTTCGTTGGATACGGAGAGTGAACAGCGATTTCAGCGGAATTTGGAACAACTCAGCCGCGATCGCACTACGTTTATCATCGCCCACCGCCTCTCGACGGTTCGCAACGCTGACCTGATTTTGGTCCTCGATCGCGGCGTTTTGGTGGAGCGGGGCAACCACGACGAGTTGATCGCGATCGGGGGGTTGTACCACCACCTCGCCCAGCAGCAACTCGACCTTTAAAAGCCATCGAAATCCGTCGGTTTTACGGGCGACGATCGGCAGGGGGAGTGCAGCTAAACTCCCTCTATAGCGCTGCGCGCGGTCCTCGGCAGTCGGTATTAGGGAGTCGGAAACTGAAACGGCTTTTCTATAAGGGTTTGA
>NZ_JAJENU010000337.1:0-371 GCF_035615495.1 Lyngbya sp. CCY1209
AGGGCGGCTTGAGGTGCTGTTTTATGATTCCTAATCACCTCTTTTACCTTTTCAGTATGGGCTTTGATTGCTTCCTTATCCGGTTTGATGTGGGTCTTGAAGCCGAGTAGACCTCTTCCCCCCGATTTCTTCCCGGATGTATGTTTCCCTTTTGGATACTGCCTGATATTGAACCCTAGAAAGTCGAATCCGGGTGGGACTTTTTTTCCATCAACTTCGATTTCTCGAAATGTGTGACAGATTCTTGTCTTTTCCGGCTTGAGTTGGAGTCCAATGGGTTTTAACCATTCGGAAATAGCAATCTTGCACTGTTCAATGATTTCGCGGCTTTGTGATATGACCACAAAATCATCGGCATATCTAACGACCGT
>NZ_JAJENU010000338.1:0-508 GCF_035615495.1 Lyngbya sp. CCY1209
ACCGTAACCCGTCTGCATATCCCAGACATTACATCTGGGCGTTGGCTTCTGGTCACATCTCACACCCATCTGGCTTATGCTTACACTTGCGGCTATAGCCTTCACTACTTGTCTAATCGACCATTGGACAAGAGCCAGTATGGGTTTACTTCGTTCCGTCTGTATGGGTATTCCATCCTTAGACTCATCCTCTCCCCCGGTGTATTTTTAAGGGTCTGTGTGGATAACTGTTACAATCTTCCACTTTTCCACTTTGCTCATTCGAGCAGCACCGTAATCAACCTGTTTTCGATACCGGCTGGTTTCGAGGGTTCATGGCAGATGTTTACCTTTCGGTTAGTCATAGATGGTTGGCAGTGGTCGATTTATTGGGAGCAGATTCTCCCTCATCGCCTTCCGTTCCCCGCTTCAATCCTGGGGTTGTGAGTCCCAAAACTGGGGGTGGCTATCGCCTCCTCTCTTGAGGATTGTTAAAGAATTGTTAAGATTCTCCACTTCTCCTCTTGAC
>NZ_JAJENU010000339.1:0-253 GCF_035615495.1 Lyngbya sp. CCY1209
TCATAGATGGTTGGCAGTGGTCGGACTATTGGTGGCAGATTCCACCTCACCGCCTTCCGTTCCCCGCTTCAATCCTAAGATTGTGAATCCTAAAACTGGGGGTGGCTATCGCCTCCTCTCTTGGATTATCAGTTTTATTTATTTCTTGTATAAGAAACTTGTATCACTGATTTTTCCTTGACCCTGAGAGTTCCGACCTCATTTAGTATCCTGTGATACCAAACTTAGGAACATACAGACAGTTATAAGGTTG
>NZ_JAJENU010000340.1:0-317 GCF_035615495.1 Lyngbya sp. CCY1209
ACCATTCCATCCAGTGCGATGTTGGCGAGGAGTGGACTTATTACCCCTCCTTGAGGTGTCCCGGCTTTTGTGTCGTCGAATACGCCATTGTCCATAACCCCGGCTTTTAACCATTGTCTGATATTGCGCCTAATGGTCGTTGGACAGTGAAGTTTGGATAGCAGGTAATCATGGTCAATTTGGTCAAAGCATTTGGCGATGTCGGCATCGAGGATGTAGTATCCCATTTTGTTGATACTGATAAATATTCTGCCAATTGCGTCAAGGGTTGAGCGTCCGGGTCGAAACCCATAGCTTGTCCCCTCGAATTTAGGTTC
>NZ_JAJENU010000341.1:0-209 GCF_035615495.1 Lyngbya sp. CCY1209
GCGATGTTGGCGAGGAGTGGACTTATTACCCCTCCTTGAGGTGTCCCGGCTTTTGTGTCGTCAAATACACCATTGTCCATAACCCCGGCTTTTAACCATTGTCTGATATTGCGCCTAATGGTCGTTGGACATTGAAGTTTGGATAGCAGGTAATCATGGTCAATCTGGTCGAAACATTTGGCAATGTCGGCATCAAGGACGTAATATCC
>NZ_JAJENU010000342.1:0-276 GCF_035615495.1 Lyngbya sp. CCY1209
GTTGCAGAGACTCCTTTTGAAGTCATACTACGCAAGGCTCTTAGCGGTAAGACGAGTGACCCAAGATAACCAAGGCAAGAAAACAGCCGGAATGGATGGAGTGATAGCAATATCCCCGAAACAAAGGTTCACCCTTGTTGAAGAAATCAAAGGAAACTTCAAAGCCAAGCCATTACGGAGAGTCTGGATACCAAAACCAGGACGGGATGAAAAACGCCCTCTGGGAATCCCGACGATTCGAGATAGAGCCAAGCAAGCCTTGGTCAAGATGGCAAT
>NZ_JAJENU010000343.1:0-973 GCF_035615495.1 Lyngbya sp. CCY1209
CTCCTCGCCAACATCGCACTGGATGGAATGGTGAGGCACATCAACAAAATCTTCCCTAACAAAAAGAAACAGAAGATTAAAGCAACGGTCGTCAGATACGCCGATGATTTCGTAGTCATATCACCAAAACTCGAAATCATTGAACAGTGCAAGATTGCCATTTCCTCATGGTTAAAGCCCATTGGACTCAGACTCAAACCAGAAAAGACAAGAATCTGCCACACACTTCGAGAAATTGAAGTTGACGGAGAAAAAGTCCAACCTGGTTTCAACTTTCTAGGATTCAATATCAGGCAATATCCAAAAGGAAAACATACATCCGGTAAAAGTGGACATGGGAACCTACTAGGCTTCAAGACCCACATCAAACCAGATAAGGAATCAATCAAAGCCCACATTGAAATGGTGAAAGAGGTGATTAAGAAACACAAAACAGCACCTCAAGCCTCCCTGATTAAACATCTCAACCCCATCATCACTGGATGGGCAAGGTACTATTCAGGAGTAGTCTCCTCGGAGATTTTCAATAAACTGGATGATATACTCTGGCAACAATTGCGGGCATGGATAGTATCACGATGCGGAAATGCCAAATACAAAACGCTCAGAAAGTATTACCGAACAGGAATGGCAAAACTGAGCAGCGGGAATGAAAGGAAGGACAAGTGGATTTTCCAAACCAAGGATGGTCTGCGACTCCAGAAACACGCTTGGACTCCCATTGTCTACCACACGCTGGTCAGACCAGACGCATCGACGTATGACGGAAATTGGGTCTACTGGGCAACGAGGAGAGGGAAATCAGCAGAAATCCCGAACCAAGAAGCCCGACTGATGAAAGACCAGAAAGGCAAATGCAAATGGTGCGGACAGCACTTCACTATTGAAGACCAAGTGGAGACCGACCACATCATCCCTAGATGCCTCGGCGGAAAGGATGATTACAAAAACCTCCAACTGCTGCACCGCCACT
>NZ_JAJENU010000344.1:0-3354 GCF_035615495.1 Lyngbya sp. CCY1209
TGACAGTGGCGGTGCAGCAGTTGGAGGTTCTTGTAATCATCCTTTCCGCCGAGGCATTTAGGAATGATGTGGTCGATCTTCCCTTTGACCCTGAGAGTTCCAACCTCATTTGGAATCTTGTGATACCAAACTTTGGAACCTATGGATAGTTATAGGGCTGGTCAGGGATGAGTCCCTTATATTCACTCAGGGGAGTGAAAGCCCCACCGGGAGGTTATTTCAGGCATTTCAGCCCGATTTCATTCCCGAACGAATCGCACCCTACCTCTCCATTGTGCGACGAATTTCTGCGGCTCGCCATTTTTTCGGATGTCTCCCGCAGGCCCGTCACCCCCGGGGTCAAACCCGTTCAGGTGAACTGTTGGCTCAAGGTGACGGGGTTGTGGACTGTTATTTTCTTTTTGTGAATCGAGATCATATTTTTTTGGCGCAGGTCCCCCAACAGCCGAGTCACGGTGACGCGGGTGGAGCCGATCGCCTCCGCGATCGCCTGGTGGGAGAGTTTCAGGTCGATCCGAATCCCTTCCCGGCCGGGAACCCCGAAATCCCGGCACAAAATCAGCAGGAAGCTGACCAATCTCGACCCCATGTCCCGGTGCGCCAATGTCTCGATCATCATTTCCGTTTGCAGAATCCGGGACGAGAGGCCCCGCAACATGATCATCGACAGATCGGGATCGCTCTTGAGCGCCTTTTCCACCTGCTCGATGGGCACCGACAACAGTTCCACCGGCGTGAACGCCACGGCATGGTAAAACCGGTCGGATTTGTGGCCCGTAATCAGTGAGAGGACGCCAAAAACGCTATTTTCCCGCAGCAGGGCGACTGTAATTTCCTCTCCCGCCTCGTAAACCCGGGACAGCTTCACCGCACCCTTGATCAATACATAAACGCGCTCGGCGGGATCGCCGGGGAAAAAGATGGTCTTACCCCGTTCAAAACTTTCCACCACGGGGGGAAATGCCCCGCCGCCAATTTGACGGAACACTGATGCCAACGGTCTATCATACGTCACTGACCCGATCCCTTCCACTGAACCACTGCCCTAGTTGTACTCTTTTTTATCGTCGGGTTATCGTCGCGCCCCGCCCCAGATCCCCCAGAATTGTGAGCCGGGATCTCGAACGGGCGGGGGAACTATAACCAGTCAACTCGATCTGACCCCTTCCGGTGCATTTTCCACAGGAAATCTAAAGAATGGGTGGCCGGCACCGGACGGTTTCGAGTTTTTCCTCCCGTCGCGAACAGGGAATTGAAACGTCCCCGGGAGCCGGTGGTGTCGGACGATGCCCAGACCGAGCCGCCTGCGAGCCCCGGGTTGGGGATGAATCCGGCGATTCGCTCTCCGGCGTGCATTGACTGCGAGCGAGATGTCCGGCGGATAGAAATTGAGTCGGGAGCAGAATCGCGATCGCTCTTGACATCCTCTCACCGTTAAATCAAAGATTATAACGGGAGATTCCGAAGTCTCACAACTGAGGCCGACGGGCTTGAGAGCAACTCACCTCAGTTCCCCAGACTCCCCGGCGAGCATCCCCGATCCTCCGTTCAAACCGGTCTGGGGTTTGACATCGCTCCGGTCTGTCCCGGCGGCCCGAATCCGGCTCAAAACTCCACTGGGGCATCCCCATCCTGGCTCCCTCAATTGATTCGGACGCTTTGCCACCGGGATTTTAACACCAAATGCTCGGCTTTTGAAGTCGGGCGGCGACGGGTTCGGAAATGGAGAGTCAATCGGACTCGATTTTTCAGATAAAATAATCTACCATGTTGGATTTAAACGGAAAAAACGCATTAGTTACCGGCATTGCCAACGATCGCTCGATCGCTTGGGGCATTGCCCAGCAGCTTCACCAGGCTGGTGCCCAATTGGGGATCACCTACCTCCCGGACGAGAAGGGGCGGTTCGAGAAAAAGGTTCGGAATCTCGTCGAACCCCTGAATCCGTCGCTGATCATGCCCTGCAACGTCCAAGATGACGGGTTGGTCGAGTCTTTATTCGCGGCGGTGCGACAGAAGTGGGGCAAGTTGGACATTTTGATCCACTCTCTGGCCTTCGCGGGCAAGGAGGAACTCTCGGGGGACTTCAGCGCCGTGTCCCGGGAGGGCTTCACCCGCGCCCTCGACATCAGCGCTTACTCCCTGGTGCAGTTGAGCGCAGCCGCCAAACCGCTGATGGCTGAAGGAGGGAGCATCGTCACCCTCAGCTATTTGGGCGGCGTGCGGGTCGTCCCCAACTACAATGTCATGGGCATTGCCAAAGCCGCCTTGGAAATGAACGTCCGCTACCTGGCTGCGGAGATGGGACCCCAGGGGGTGCGGGTGAACGGAATTTCATCGGGGCCGATCCGAACTCTGGCCTCCTCGGCCGTGGGGGGGATCACGGACATGATCCGCCACGTCGAGGAGGTCGCGCCGCTGCGCCGCACCGTCACCCAGACGGAGGTGGGCAATACGGCGGCCTTCCTGTGCAGCGACCTGTCGAGCGGGATCACCGGCCAGATTCTCTACGTCGATTCGGGTTACTGCATCATGGGGATGTAGTGCCGGCGGACGGGGCACCGGCCCCGATTCTCCCGACGGTTTTAAACGATCATTCAGTTAAATATCATGCAGACTCGCGATCGCGCATCGACTTCAATTCCCGACACCCTCCCGGCCCGCACCGCTGCGGTGAAGCGCACCACCGGGGAAACGGACGTCTCCGTGACGGTGAATTTGGACGGGACGGGGATCTGCCACGCGGCGACGGGAATCCCCTTCCTCGACCATATGTTGCACCAAATCGCCTCCCACGGCCTGTTGGATTTGGAGATCAAAGCCGTGGGGGATATCGAAATTGACGACCACCACACCAACGAAGACGTGGGCATCGCCTTCGGGCAGGCCTTGGCGAAGGCCCTGGGCGATCGCAAGGGCATCGTCCGGTTCGGACATTTCGTCGCCCCCCTCGACGAGGCCCTGGTGCAGGTCGCCCTCGACTTTTCGGGCCGACCCCACCTGACCTACGGTTTGGAGATCCCGACCCAGCGGGTGGGAACCTACGACACCCAGTTGGTGCGGGAATTTTTCGTGGCCGTCGCCAACAATAGCCTGATGACCCTGCACCTGCGCCAGTTGGACGGGATCAACTCCCACCACATCATCGAAGCGGCGTTCAAGGCCTTCGCGCGATCGCTGCGGATGGCGGTGGAGTTCGACCCCCGGCGGATGCACCAGATACCGAGTTCCAAAGGCGTCTTGTAAAACAATCCGGGTGGCATCAGCCACCCGTTTTCTTCACGTAAAATCTCCGATACGTTTGGAAGCTCTGTCTCTTTAGAGCAGGGAGGAAAAACGAACGGCGGCTTGAGT
>NZ_JAJENU010000345.1:0-278 GCF_035615495.1 Lyngbya sp. CCY1209
CGTTTTTCATCCCGTCCGGGTTTTGGTATCCAAACTCTCCGTAATGGCTTGGCTTTGAAGTTTCCTTTGATTTCCTCGGCAAGTTCAAACCTTTGTTTTGGGGATATTGCTATCACTCCATCCACTCCGGCAGTTTTCTTGCCTTGGTTATCTTGGGTCCCTCGCCTCACCGCTAAGAGCCTTGCGTAGTATGACTTCAACAGGAGTCTCTGTAACCTTCTAGCTTTTGCGTCCTGTCCCGATTGAGCCGCTTGATAGATACGTTTTTGCAACTTGAA
>NZ_JAJENU010000346.1:0-904 GCF_035615495.1 Lyngbya sp. CCY1209
AAGGGGGTGCTGGGGGCTAAAGCCGCTTGAGTCGGTTTTCCTCTCCGCGATCAATCACGGAGCTTCCAACCCTCCCAAAAGTTTTACGTGACGAGGTATTATCACTGTGGGAAATTACCGCCTTCATGCCAGAGAAGCGAATGGAGAACGGAATCCGGATGGTTCTCCCTGCACGGGTTATGTCTATCGCAGTTTGGATTTGCGTTCCTATGCCGATCGCCGGTGGCTAGAATCTCAGCAGTACGTTCCGGGGCGAACCTGGTTGTATCGGACATCCGTGCCGGCACCGTTAAACTTTTTTGAGCCGAAACCGGTTCTGCTGACCCCCCCTGGGAACGGCTATCAAAAAAATGCGATCGAACACCATCCGAAGCGCCCCGCTCACTTGGGAGTCCGCCGAGTCGAGTGGTTTAATCGCCGCGGCGAAACGGCGAAAAAGCCGACTCCGGAACCTGTCAAAAATTGATACTGCGATCGCGACAAAAATTCGGCACCCAAGCGATCGCCACCCCAAATCGAACGGCGACAAACCCCGTGCGATGTCCGACAGTGGCAATCCCCCCCGCCGGTTGACGAGATATAAAAATCGCCCCAGTCGTGCTGTCATTTTCGATCTGAGTGAATCTCACGCCCGCCAGAATCGTTCGGATTCAATTGCCTATCGCCTATCGCCTTATTGCCTATTTGCCTATTTGCCTATTGCCTATTTGCCTATTGCCTATTTCCTATTGCCGACTTGCCGACTTGCCTATTGCCTGCGCGAAGCGCTATAACTGACGATCCGAACTTGATATGAGAGGCTGGCAAATATTATGACTCAACTCACGATGGTTTATTAGTTAATGCCGATATCAATGGTGCAGCTAATCTCCTCAAAAAAGTAGCAACAACTTTAGGATTTTCT
>NZ_JAJENU010000347.1:0-289 GCF_035615495.1 Lyngbya sp. CCY1209
GCAGAAATCCCAAACCGAGAAGCCAAACTGCTGAAATACCAGAAAGGCAAATGCAAATGGTGCGGGCAGCACTTCACTATCGAAGACCAAGTGGAAATCGACCATATAATCCCTAGAAGCCTAGGCGGAAAAGATGATTACAAAAACCTCCAACTGCTGCACCACCACTGTCACGATGCAAAGACTGCAATAGATGTCAGTCAAAGCAAGAATCGTACTCATGACAACGAGACGGCTGAACTAGGAGCCGTGTGAGGTGAAAGTCTCATGCACGGTTTTGAATGGGAGG
>NZ_JAJENU010000348.1:0-244 GCF_035615495.1 Lyngbya sp. CCY1209
GTTCCATCTGTATGGGTATTCCATCCTTAGACTCATCCTTTCCCCCGGTGTACTTTTAAGGGTCTGTGTGGATAGTGAAACTAACCTTCCACTTTTCCACTTGCTCTTTCGAGCAGCACCGTAATCAACCTGTTTTCGATACCCGATACTTTCGAGGGTTCATGGCAGATGTTTACCTTTCGGTTAATCATAGATGGTTGGCAGTGGTCGAGTTATTGGGAGCAGATTCTCCCTCATCGCCTTC
>NZ_JAJENU010000349.1:0-902 GCF_035615495.1 Lyngbya sp. CCY1209
GACACTACCCATGCCCGTAGTTGTTGCCAGAGTATGTTATCTAGCTTGTTGAAAATCTCCTTGGAGACTACCCCTGAGTAATACTTTGCCCATCCAGTGATGATGGGATTGAGGTGTTTAATCAGGGCGGCTTGAGGTGCTGTTTTGTATTTCTTAATTACCTCTTTCACCTTTTCAATGTGGGCTTTGATTGCTTTCTTGTTCGGTTTGACGTGGGTTACGAAGCCTAATAGTTTACTGCTCCTTCCCCCGCTTTTTCCAGAAACGTGTTTTCCGGCAGGATATTGCCTGATATTGAACCCCAGAAAGTCAAAACCAGATGGAACTTTTTCTCCGTTAACTTCGATTTCTCGAAGTGTGTGACAGATTCTTGTCTTCTCCGGTTTAAGCTGGAGACCAATAGGTTTTAACCATTCGGAAATAGCAATCTTGCACTGTTCAATGATTTTGAGCTTTGGTGATATGACTACAAAATCATCGGCATATCTAATGACCGTTGCTTGTACTCTATTTCCTTTCTTTGGAAAGAGTTCTTCTATATGCCTCACCATTCCATCCAGTGCAATGTTGGCGAGGAGTGGACTTATTACCCCTCCTTGAGGTGTCCCTGCTTTTGTGTCGTCAAATACACCATTGTCCATAACCCCAGCTTTTAACCATTGTCTGATATTTCGCCTTATGGTCGTTGGACAATGAAGTTTGGATAGCAGGTAATCATGGTCAATCTGGTCGAAGCATTTGGCGATGTCAGCATCGAGGACGTAGTATCCCATTTTGTTGATACCATTAAATATTCTGCCAATTGCATCGTGGGTTGAGCGTCCAGGTCGAAACCCATAGCTTGTTCCCTCGAATTTAGGTTCCCAGTAGGGTTCCATTGCCATCTTGACCAAGGCTTGCTT
>NZ_JAJENU010000350.1:0-830 GCF_035615495.1 Lyngbya sp. CCY1209
CACCATTTGCATTTGCCTTTCTGGTCTTTTAGCAGTCGGGCTTCTCGGTTTGAGATTTCTGGCGATTTCCCTCTCCTCGTTGCCCAGTAGACCCAATTTCCGTCATACATTGATGCGTTCGGTCTGACCAGCGTGTGGTAGACAATGGGAGTCCAGGCGTGTTTTTGGAGTCGTAAACCATCCTTGGTTTGGAAAATCCACTTGTCCTTCCTTTCATCCCCGTTGCTCAGTTTTGCCATTCCTGTTCGGTAGTATTTTCTGAGCGTTTTGTATTTGGAATTTCCGCATCTTGACACTACCCATGCCCGCAGTTGTTGCCAGAGTATTTTATCTAGCTTGTTGAAAATCTCCGAGGAGACTACCCCTGAATAGTACCTTGACCATCCTGTAATGATGGGATTGAGATGTTTAATCAGGGCGGCTTGAGGTGCTGTTTTGTGTTCCTTAATCACCTCTTTTACCTTTTCTATGTGGGCTTTGATTGCCTTTTTGCTCGGTTTTATGTGGGTTACGAAGCCTAGTAGTCTACTGACCTTTCCCCCACTTTTCCCGGAGACGTGTTTTCCTGCAGGATATTGCCTAATGTTGAACCCTAGAAAGTCGAAACCAGGTACGACCATTTTTCCTTTTACTTCAATTTCTCGAAGTGTGTGACAGATTCTTGTCTTTTCTGGCTTGAGTTGGAGTCCAATGGGTTTTAACCATTCGGAGATAGCAATCTTGCACTGTTCAATGACTTCGCGGCTTTGGGACATGACCACAAAATCATCGGCATATCTAACGACCGTTGTGTTGATAGTTTTCCCATTAACTTTGTGTTTAGGGAATAA
>NZ_JAJENU010000351.1:0-2710 GCF_035615495.1 Lyngbya sp. CCY1209
AACGGCTTTTCTATAAGGGTTTGAAAATTTCTGACCCCATTTCAACTGTAACCACGTGAGCGCTCGTTGCTATAATTATTAATTGTTAATGGTTAATTGTTAATGGTTAATTTGTTTTTAGATTCCAGCGCCGGCCCGAAATCGGGTTGAATTTTGAGGGCTTCGTCATAGGATTCGATGGCTTCGGCATTCCGGCCCATTTTTTCCAAAACTAAACCCCGGTTCACCCACACGAAGGGGTCACCCGGTTGGATGTCCCGCGCCTTGTTCAGGGCCGCCAGGGCCGCTTCCTGACGTCCCCGGTTGGAGAGGACGATCGCCCGCCCGACGAGGGATTGATAGTCGTCGGGGTCGGCACTCAAGGCGCGATCGAAGGATTCCAGAGCCGCGTCGGCCCGCTCTTCGGCTTCGGCCGTCTTCCCCTCGGCCTGGAGAACCTGACTCCACTGACTCAACGCCAACCCCTTGTCCCGCATCGCCGGGACGAACTGGGGGCGCAACTCGATCGCCCGGTCATAGGCCGCGATCGCCCCTTCAAAGTCCCGCTTTCCCCCGGCCAAGATCGACCCCCGATTGTGCCAAGCCAAATGGGAGTCGGGCCGAATTTCCAGGACGCGATCAGAGGCAGCCAGGGCCTCGTCGATGCGCCGGAGGGGCGGAAACAGGACGTTGCTCTTTTTGAGGAGGGCTTGGAAGTCGTCCGGGTCGATCGCCAGGGCCTTTTCGTAGGACTCCAGGGCTTGTTCGGGGCGGCCCAACTTGCTCAACACGGCCCCCCGTTCCACCCAGGCGGCGACTTTCTCCGGTTGGTTGTCCAACACGTCATCGTAGGTCGCCAGGGCCTCTTCGTACACCTGTCGGGCTTCCTGTCGTTTCCCCTGATATTCCAGGGCGACCGCTTTACTCTGCCAGACGCTCGGGACCTGGGGTCTGATACTCTTGGCGCGATCGAAGGCGACTTCGGCCTCTTCGTACTGTCGCAAGCCGATCAGGGCGATCCCCTTGCCGTACCAAGCCTGGGCGTTGTCGGGGTCGATGGCGATCGCCTGTTCGTGGGCCGCCAAAGCCTCCCGGGAAGCGCCCGTCTGATATAAGAGGCTTCCCTTCTTGTTGAGAAGATCCGGGTTGTCGGGTCGGTATTCCAGGGCTTTATTGTAAGCCGTCAGGGCGCGATCGCTGCGCCCGAGTTCGGCGAGGGCATCCCCCTGTCCGACCCAAGCCCCGGCCGAATTGGGATTCAGATCCAGGGCGCGATCGAACATTTCCCGCGCCGCTTCGGGGCGGTCATCCTCCAGGAGTCGGTTGCCCCGGCCGACGTAATAGGGAGGGCGGACGACGGGAAAAATCAACTCGAACAGGACTGCCAAAATCGCCAGCCCGCCGATCCCCGCCGCCACCCATTGGGGTTTGCCGAGCATCTTACCCCCGATTCCCTTGCCGGGACGCACCGCCGTGGGGGGCTGTCGATCCCCGGCCGGGGGAGGCGGGGGCATCGGGGGAGGCGGGGTCGTCAGGGAGATATCGCCCGCGACCCGGGTCGGCGCGTCGGAGGTAGCCATCCGGGTGGGGTCGTTGGCGACCTGTCGGAGGCGATCGAGGTCAGCCAGGACTGCAGAAGCCGACGGGTAGCGATCGGGCAGATGGGAGGCGACCATCCGATCCAAAATCGCCACGAGCCCCTCACTGACGCGGGCGCGGTTTTTCCAGATCAGTTCTCCCGTCGCCGGGTCCCGGTCTAACTGGTGGGGGTGAATCCCCGTCAGGGCTCGGATCGCTGTCATGCCCACGGCGTAGATGTCGCTGCTGAAGTGGGGTTTGCCCTGCAATTGTTCCGGCGGCGAATAGCCGTAGGTGCTGATGGCGACGGTGAGGTTCGAGTCGTTGCTGTCCGAGGACTGTCGGATCTGTTTAACGGCCCCGAAGTCGATCAACATTAACTTTTGATCTTCGGTTCGCCGCATGATATTGGAGGGTTTGATATCTCGATGGATCACCTGTTGTTGGTGGACGTAATCCAGAATGGAGAGAATATCTTGTAAAAAGTCCATCGCCTGGACTTCCTGCCAGTGGATTCCCGGGGGCAATTCTTCCGTCAGCGGGTTTCCTCTCACCAATTCCTGAACCAGATAGAATTCCTTGTCTTCTTCAAAGTAGGCGTACAGGGTGGGAATTTGGGGGTGCTGAGTGCCGAGGGTGTGAAGAACTTGGGCTTCGCTATTGAAAAGACGTCGAGCCGTTTGCAGGGTTTTGGGGTCGGTATTTTGGGGTTGCAGTTGTTTGACGATACAGAGGGGATTTCCCGGCAACTGGGAGTCCTCGGCCAAATAGGTCTGGCCGAACGCGCCGCCCCCGATTTTTTCTTTTAATTTGTAGCGTCCACCAATAATTTTTTTCTGCATTTGGTTCGGCCTCGGCAAAATTGGACTCAAGGCACATTTTCGAGAGTGCGACGGCGTGCCAGCCTACCGCCCGCGACGGGGCGAGGGCGTTTCCCCCGGCTTCGGATTCGGATGGGAGAGATCGGAGCTCGAGGTCGGCTGACGTTGGCGGATGCAACTCGAACCCGATTTTTACCCTTTTCTTCTCTCGGCGATCGCCGAGAGAACGTGCATATTGAGCTCGGGGTCAATCAGTAGGGGTCGAGAGAGAAGTCACCTTCTCCCCCTCCCATTCAAAACCGTGCATGAGATTTTCACCTCACACGGCTCCT
>NZ_JAJENU010000352.1:0-33742 GCF_035615495.1 Lyngbya sp. CCY1209
CCCCAAACCCCCAATACTGGGGGCTTTGAGTCAATCAATTTTTCACTCATCATTTCACACTGCTATATCAATCGGAATTGCGATCGCCCAGTAGCCTATGATTCCCCCCCTGATACCCGAAGAAACCCCAACCCCGGACTATCTCGATTTTTTATATCAACTCGAAAAAACCCCCTTTTCCGGAGACATTCGTGGCGACTTCGCCACCCGCCTCGTCACCGCCACGGACAACAGCATTTATCAAATCCTCCCCAAAGGTGTCGTCTACCCCAAAACCCCCGCAGATCTCGTTTCCCTGTTCAAACTCGCCCGCCAAAATCGCTACAAAAACATCACCTTTTCTCCCCGAGGAGGCGGGACGGGAACCAACGGACAATCCCTCTCCCCCGGCATTATTATCGACTGTTCCAAACACATGAACCGCATCCTAGAAATTAATATAGAAGAAGGATGGGTTCGCGTTCAACCGGGGGTAGTTTTAGACCAACTCAACGCCATTTTACAACCCCACGGCGTCTTTTTTGCCCCCTCCCTCGCCCCCAGCAACCGGGCGACAATCGGGGGGATGATCAATACGGATGCCTGCGGAAAAGGATCGCGAATTTACGGGCGAACCAGCCAGCATATTTTGGCGTTAAATTGGGTGTTGCCGGACGGAACCGAAGGCTGTTCTAAACCCGTCGATCGCGATACGTTAAATCACCTCAAACGGCAACCCGGACGGGTGGGCAAAATTTACGATCGCGTCGATCGCATCCTCGCCGAAAACCGAGATAAAATCGCCGAAGTCTTCCCGAAAATGACCCGATTCATGACGGGTTACAATTTGGCGAAAGTCTACTCAGAGGATAACCGAACCTTCAACCTCAATTACTTGTTGACGGGTTCAGAAGGAACCCTGGGAATGATAACCGAAGCGAAACTGAAACTCACCCCCATTCCCCAAGCCAAAAAACTGCTGGTTATCCACTATCAAAGTTTCGAGGATGCCTTGCGGGACGCGATGAATTTGTTGGAGTCGGAACCGGCGGCGATCGAAACCATCGACGAGACGATTTTAAACTTGGCGAAAGGGGATGAAATCTACCACGATATCAAAGATTTTATCCCCGAAATCGGGACGATCAATTTGGTCGAGTTCGTCGGAGAAACCCCGGAAGCGATTGATACCAAAATTGACGCAATTTGTGATAAAATAAATAAGGGTATGGAAGGCGTAACGGGCTATTACCTCGCCCGAGATAGCCGGGAAATTGGCAACCTGTGGAAACTGCGGAGTAAGGGTGCAGGACTGCTGGGAAATCAACCCGGAAGCCGCAAACCGATCCCCTTTATTGAAGATACTGCCGTCCCCCCCGTCAACCTCGCCGACTACATCCGAGAATTTCGGGATTTACTGGCAGAATATAACCTACAATATGGAATGTACGGCCATGTGGATGTCGGCTGTCTTCACGTCCGTCCGGCGTTGGATCTGAAGCGTCCCCAGGACGAGGCGTTGGTGAGGGAATTGTCCGATCGCGTCGTGGCTTTAGTCCGCAAATATGGCGGCGTGATGTGGGGGGAACACGGCAAGGGTTTTCGCAGCGAATATACCCCGGAATTTTTCGGCGAAGAACTCTATCACGCCTTGCGACAAATCAAAGCAATTTTCGATCCCGACAACCGACTCAACCCCGGAAAAATTGTCACCCCCATCGACAGCAACGATACCGTTGTCAAACTGGAATCTCCCCTGCGGGGACACTTCGATCGCCAAGTCAATTCGGGCGATCGCACCACCTACGAAGGCGCCTTCAACTGCAACGGAAACGGCGCCTGTTTCAACTTCGATCCCGATGACGTAATGTGTCCGTCCTACCGCATTACCCGCGATCGCATCCACTCTCCAAAAGGGCGATCGAGTCTGCTGCGGGAGTGGCTGCGGCAACTCTCCAACAGCCAAACCGAAAACCCGGAAACCCCCGCTCCTCCGGCGATCCGGTTCTGGAATACGGTCAAGAAATGGCGGGGAGATCCGGACTATTCCCACCAAGTATATGAAGGAATGCAGGGCTGTCTGTCCTGCAAAGCCTGCGCGAGTCAGTGTCCGATCCATGTCGATATTCCCGACATGAAATCCAAGTTTCTGAACCTCTACCACACCCGCTATTTCCGACCCCTCCGAGACTATTTTATCGCAAATATTGAAATCCTGTCAAGCTGGCAATCGATAAATCCGAAACTCGTCAATACTTTGACACAAAATAGCATCGCCAAAACCGCGACCAAAACCCTGTTAAACATGGTCGATCCCCCCGTCGCCAGTTTCCCCACCCTCCGCGAAGGATTGCGGGAGAGAAGCGTTCCCGAGTGGGATCGCGATCGCCTGTCTCGTTTGACAGATACCGAAAAACAAAATAGTATAATCTTGTTGCAGGATGCCTTCACCAGCTTTTACGAATCCCCACTGGTTTTAGATACCTACGATTTTCTAAACCGACTCGGATACACCGTCTACATCCCGCCCTTTTTCCCCAGCGGCAAACCCCTCCACGTCAAAGGATTTTTGCGAGAATTTGACGCGATCGCCCGCCAAAATGCCCCCATTCTCCGCCAGTTGGGGAAACTCGGACTTCCGATAGTCGGAATCGAACCCAGCATCGTCCTCACCTACCGGGACGAATACCCCAAAACCCTCGGTTATTCCGAACCGCTACCGAAAATTAAACTACTGCAAGAATTTTTACTCGAACGGTGCGATCGCCTCCCGCAATTTTCCCCGACGGAACCCTATTTTCTATTCGGACACTGTACCGAAAAAACGGCGGTTCTCGATTCTCAATCCCAGTGGCGGCAGATATTTGAAAAAATGGGATTAGATTTACACCCGATTTCCACGGGTTGCTGCGGGATGGCGGGAATTTACGGCCACGAAGCCGAACACTACGACAATTCAAAAGGCATTTATAACATGAGTTGGAGCCGAAAGATAGCCGAAATTTCCAATCATCAACAAATCTTGGCGACGGGTTACTCCTGCCGATCGCAAGTCAAACGCTGCGGAGAATTTACACCCCAACACCCCATCCAAGCCTTGCTAAAAATGATGAATTGAACCCAATTATTAGCCCTCCCCTTTGCAAGGGGAGGGTTGGGTGGGGTTGATATCGCTACCCTAAATCTTGCACTTTCTCTTTATACCATGTTCGAGCCACATTCGTGATAGATTTGCTGACATCTTTCCATTGCAATTGATTGCTTTCCAATTCCGCCACACTTTCTTTCTGAATATCGGTGACAATCCATTTCAAAAAATTTCCCATGTGTTTCATGTCGAGTTCTCCTCCACAGGCTTCTGTGATGGCTTGTTCCAGACGTAAATTTGTGACAAATAACTTCACAAAGTCCTCTATACTTTGAGCAACTTCCGGATCGATTTGCACGGATTTTTTTGTCTTTACAACTTGATGTTGTTCGCCTTTGGCTTTGAAGAGGAGGTCTGCATAAGCAATATTTTCGATCCGCGTATCGCTTTTAGGATACAGAACGACACCTTCTCCCAATCCTTCAATGCCAAAATTTTCCTTGACCCAAGGATCGCATTGTTCCACGTCTGAAACCATTTGATTGAGTCGATCGCTGGCTGCTTTTAATTGTTCGCGATCGCCAAAATCCAAGACAATGGGTTCCCCCACAAAGGGCAGCACGAAAATATCGGGATGGGGAGCGATCGCGGCACAAATTCGATCCGGATCGACTTCTAACCGTGCTTTTTTACCCTCTATTCCCCCATATTGTAAGGCGAAGACCGCGAAAATCTTGCGATCGATTTTGGAAATTGAGGCGCGTTTTTGTATCCCTTTTCCACACCATTCACCAAATATCGTCAGATGCTCGTCACCCGCAATTTGGGAAAAAAAATCGATCTGGCTTGTTACCCAATCGGCAAATCCAGCATTATCATTTTTTGCATTAATGATTTGCGATCGACTTTGAGCGGCAATGCGTCCGTCAGTAAAAATTTGAATTCCCCCGTTCGTCCCGTCCAGTTTAATTTTGGCTCGATAAGTCACTTTGGGTGCTTTGCCAACTATTTCTAAACTGCGTCGAACGTTATACAACAGCTCGATACTCGGCCATTGTTGCAATGAAATAGATTGTTCAAGATTTTTCTGACAGTAGCGATCGCTCAAATCAGAACCGACAGGTGCGACAATTTTTCCCAGTGCCATCCCCCAGGACTGAATCCCCCGTAATTTTGTCGGCTTGATTTTCGTCCCATCTTTTAATACGGAATTGTTTAAAGCGATCGCCACAATATCGCCAACTTCATAAACATTTTCGAGGTTGGCGACAATCTGAATTTCCTCATAACCCGGGGCGATCGCGCCGTAAACGCGCAAGGAATCTGCATTCGGGTGTTGTTCCGCTTTTTTGACTTCCATTGCGATGACAGGCATTGTACACCTCCTGACGCTGTACGAAGTTTGTAGTAATATTGTAACATACAAAATGTAGTATGTCAATCTCCGGGCATTTCTTTGTCGGAAAAGAGCCACAAATCGACTAATCTGGATAATGATACTTTTGCCACGACCCAACCATGCGTCTGATCTCGCTCGATGTGTTTCGGGGAATCGCGATCGCCGCGATGATTCTCGTCAACAACCCCGGCAGTTGGAATTCCATGTACCCCGTCCTGCAACACGCCAAATGGCACGGTTTGACCCCCACCGATTTGGTATTCCCCAGCTTTCTATTTATCGTCGGGGTGGCGATCGCATTTTCCCTCTCGAAATATGTCAAAGAAAACCGCCCCCCCGGAGAACCCGTCCCGCGATCGCTTTACATCCGGATTTTGCGGCGGTGTCTGCTGCTATTTTTATTGGGATTACTGATGAATGGATTTCCCAACTATGACCTAGAAACCCTCCGCATTATGGGCGTATTGCAACGAATTTCAGTTGCCTACGGATTGGCCGCGATCGCCGTTTTGAACCTGTCCCGGCGGTGGCTGTGGGGCATTTCCATCCTCATTTTGATAGGTTATTGGGCCGCCATGACCCTAATTCCCGTCCCCGGTTACGGCGCCGGAGATCTCTCCCCCGAGGGCAATTTCGCCGCCTTTTTAGACCGGATAATTTTGGGGGCGGATCACCTTTGGCGGGGCGGTCCCTACGACCCCGAAGGACTGTTCAGCACCCTTCCCGCCACCGTCACCGTCCTGGCGGGTTATGTCGCCGGCGACTGGTTGAAAACCCAACCCCGCAAGCCGCGAACCGCCCTCAATTTACTCATATTTGGTTTAATTTCATTAGTTGTCGGCTCCCTTTGGAACCCGTTATTTCCCATCAATAAAGCCCTGTGGACGAGCTCCTATGTGGTGGCGACGGCGGGTTGGGTGTTGCTGTTATTGGCGGCCTGTTATTGGGCGATCGAAATCAAAAATTGGCAACGGTGGGGCAAGCCCTTTGAAATGATGGGAATGAATCCGATTTTCCTGTTTGTGGCTTCGGGATTTGTCGCCCGATTTCTGATTTATACCCCCGTCGGCGAAGGGCCGGATGCCCCCAATTTGAAAACCTGGATTTACGAAACATGGTTCGTTTCTCTCGCCGGACCGCTGAACGGATCGCTATTATTTGCGGTGGCGACAGTCGTTTTTTGGTGGGCGATCGCATTTATCATGTACCGACGCGGCTGGTTTCTCAAAGTTTAGTCAGAGGGCGAGGTGCGTTCCTCTTACAACTCCCGCCACTTTGGTAGCACAGGCATCTTGCCTGTGCTATCCTATAAAATGTCAACCCGTAGACTTTACATTCCATTTCTTAACACGGCTCAATCTGACGGTCATTCAACCAACTCATAAAATCATGGATTCTGAAACCGAACACAATCGAAAAACTCTGGAAGTTTCGAGCGATCGCGTCTTAAAATTTGAAGAAATTTGCAAACTTTATCCGAAGGAGTGGGTGCTGATTGCCGACCCAAAGACTAACGATAATTTCGACCTCATCGAGGGAAAATTGTTGGCTCACTCTCCCGACCGGGATGCGATCGATGAGGCGATGTTTGAGTTTAACCATGTTCCTTGTGTGGCGATCGAATATACCGGGCCTGTGCCGGACGATTACGCAGTTATGTTTTGATATCAGATCCGGTTTTGTCACCGCACAAATGACCCAATCATCTTCCAATAATTTGGGCGAGTCGGGGCGAAAAATTTTTCGCCCCTGCCGAGAGTTTATTTCCAACAAATCCGGATTTTCAATTGTTTTCTGACTCAATAACCGGGCTTGATGTAATGTCTGATAGAATTTATCGGCTTTATAGATACGGCAATTTGCTGATTTTGAGGGGTGTTATCGGTAACAATGAAAAGATCAAACAAGTTAGGTTATTATTGGATACCGGGTCGAGTTATACTGTATTGCGAACGAGTATCTTGACAGCAATCAGTGGTGAAGTTAGCGATCGCCAGGAGAGAATAACGACACCTCAAGGAATGATGACAGCACCCGTCATTATTGCCCCTTGGTTTAGCTGTTTGGGTCAGCGTGTTGAATGCTTCCCAATTGTCGCTCATGACTTGCCATCGGGAGCATTTTTTGATGGTTTGCTGGGCATGGATTTTCTGACCCGTTTTGATTTTGATATCATTATTTCACTGAGAGAAGGTTTGGTGCGCTATCGCCAGGAAGAATAGGTGCGATCGCCACTCCGGCAACTCGATTAAAAATCCAGGTAAAAATAAATGAATATAGCGTTTCTCAAGCTGATGAGGTACAATTGAGGTTTAAAAGTCCCTTTTTAAGGGGATCGATACGAATCTATAGCAGTGTGAAATGATTCGTGAAAATTTGAGCGGCTCAAAGCCCCCAGTATTGGGGGTTTGGGGGCCAGAAGATTTTCACATGACTCCCGATTGCTATAGCACGCGACATCGGGAACCCAACCGCCGAGAACCGCGATAAAATCAAAAAATGTTAAGTCAGTTGAGCAGGTTATATGATTCCAACCGTTATCGAACAATCGGGCCGTGGGGAACGCGCCTTTGACATTTACTCCCGACTGTTGCGCGATCGCATCGTGTTTCTCGGGGGCCAAGTCAACTCCGACCTGGCCAACCTGATCGTGGCTCAACTCCTGTTTTTGGATGCGGAAGACCCCGAAAAAGATATCTACCTCTACGTCAACTCCCCCGGCGGCGGCGTCAACGCCGGTTTGGGAATCTTCGACACCATGAACCACATCCGCCCCGACGTCTGCACTGTCTGTCTGGGACTCGCGGCCAGCATGGGTGCCTTCCTGCTCAGTGCCGGGGCCAAGGGCAAGCGTTACAGCCTCCCCCACTCCCGGATCATGATCCACCAACCCCTCGGCGGCGCCCAGGGACAGGCGACGGATATCGAGATCCAGGCCAAAGAGATCCTCTATCTGAAAAAGCAGTTGAACGAAAACCTCGCCGCCCACACGGGACAACCCCTGTCCCGCATCGAAGAGGATACGGAGCGCGATTTCTTCATGTCCGCCCAAGATGCGGTGAATTACGGCCTCATCGATCAGGTCATCAACCGCCGTCCTTCGGCCTCCAACCCCGTCGAGAATTGATAATTGACAATTGATAATTGATCATTATCAATTTCTCGATCCCGACTCCCGACTCCCTCCCTGTGGAGGGGTGTCGAGGGATTCGAGGTAGTGGAGGAAATCGAGCAATTCTTCCTCGCTGAGGTGACTGCGGGATACCTTCCCGTAAGTGTTCAGGAGATATTCCCGTCCCTGCTTTGTCGTCCAGCCGAGCCGCTTCAAATGGATATCCGTTTTGGCGATATCCGAAGACAAATCGGGAGATTCGATCGCCCCCAGACTCGTCTTTTTGGGAGGTTTGGGAGTCGGCGGTGGCGGGGAGAATTCTTCCGGCATGGGATAGCTTTCGGAGTAGCGTTCCGGGGCGGTTTCCACTTCGTTTTCGTGGCCGGGGAGGGGGGGAAGGGAGGTTTTTCGCCCGCCGCCGGCTGCCTCCGAAGGTTGGGGCTTCTTGAGATAGGTAGCCGAAAGCCAGTCGTCGGAGGGCATGGGCGGGGGTTCGGCGGGTTCGGTTTCAGCCCTCGGTGTCGATTCCTCGGCCAAGGCCGGCGGGGGCGGACTCCACTCTTCCCGGTGCCCCTCCGGCGGAGCCGATGTCGTCTCAAATTTGGGCAAATCCGCCTTGGGAAAATCCGCAACAGCCCCCATGCCCAACGCCTGCAGCGCCCGCTCCCTGGCTCGGTCCTCAGCTTCCTCCAGGGTTTCCGCCGTCGCCAATCCCGAAGCCAACGTCACCCCGCCCGATTGAACCAAAACGCGGACGATAAACTGGCCGTCCCGGATGACGAGCAATTCCGAGACCAGTCCCCCGGTGGGATAGCGGGCTCTAAATTGAGCAAGCATAATCTGTCCTAAACTTACGATATACTAAATTCAAATGTGGTCGCCTACGCAGCCCGTCTGCCACTTGAACCCTTTTTCACCCTGCGGTCTGAGCCCATGACATCGGGCATCTGCGCTGGACTGACAAGAGGAGATGCCGTGCAGGTTTGAACTCCCACCCCGGGCATTTTCTCCGCAGAGGTTGCCGATCGCTCTCAATTGTATCACTGTCTTTGGGAGCCGATGGGTGTCGGGAGGGAAGGAAACAACCGGAGTGTCTGTTGGCGTTTGGAATCCGGACTCGAATCTCCAACTTCAGGTGGCCGGAGGGGTCAAAACCATTGCGATCGCGAATTCCCGCCCCCGGGCGTGACAATCTGGCGGTTCCGTCGGGAACCCATCTTTGCGGACCCAAACGGGCGCGCGGACTCCCCGCCATCCCAGTCGTCGGTGGCGGCCGAGCCCGCTCCCCGTTTGACGCGAACTTCGAGTTCGGTTCGCCCCGGCCCGACATCCGCCGATTCCGAGCGCCGTCCGCCCGACCACTTCAACGGTACTGAGGCCGGATTCGAGGTGGAACCCGACAATCCCGACCCGCCGTCCGGACGCGGGACGGGGGAGGTGAGTCGTCGGAAACGGGCCGCAACCGACCGTGGCGGGAGTCGCGTCCGACCCAACTATAGTGCTCAAGCGAGGGGAGTCGGTATTAGGGAGTCGGGAGTCGGAATTGGAAATCGCTTTTCTCTCAGGGTTTCAAAATTTCTGCCCCGCTCCCAACTGTTAATACACTCGCTTCTCATTGCTATATCCCTATCGAGATAACGAAGGAAAAATCGCTGCATGGAATTTTCAATCGCTACACTGTTAGCCAATTTCACGGAAGACAAATTAGTGGCTCCCAAGGCACTGGAAAAAAAACTGACCTCCGATGAGGAGAGTCTGCGAAAATTTCAGATTGCCATCGATGCCCTGGAGCGGATCGGCATCTTGGAAAAAGACAAGGGCCGCTACCGGCGATCGGATCAGGAGGGCATCGTCGAAGCCAAACTGCGCTGTTCGAGTAAAGGGTTCTGCTTCGCCATCCAAGACGCCGAAGGTGCCGAAGATGTCTACATCCGGGAAAGCCACCTGAGCACCGCCTGGAACGGCGATCGCGTCCTGGTGAAAATCATCAAAGAAGGCTCCCGCCGGCGCTCCCCGGAAGGCGAAGTTTACCTAATTTTGGAGCGGGCCAACCCCTCGGTTTTAGCCCGGGTCAAACAGACCAAAAAAGGTTATCGCGCCCTCCCCCTCGACGATCGCCTGCTGTTTGAAATGAACCTGGTCAACCCCCCCGAAGAACTCGCCGGCGCCGTCGATCACCTCGTCCACGTCGAAGTGGTCCGCTACCCCATCGGCATCCACCGCCCCGTGGGCCGGGTGGTGCAGGTCCTCGGTTCCGATGCCGAAGAGGCCGAAGACTTGGATATCGTCTGCTGCAAGCACGATTTGCCGCGATCGTTTTCTAAAAATGTCCAACAGGAGGCCGAAGCCCTCCTCGCCGTCACCCTGAAACCGGCGGACTTCAAAAACCGCCTCGACCTGCGGAACAAACCGACCCTCTCCTTCCTCCCCGACCTGGGCAACCCCGAGTTTTCCGTCCTCAAGGAAGAGGACCGGCCGGCTCGGTACAGCATCGACCACGCCCTCAGCCTGGAACAGACCAAATCCGGCAACTGGAAATTGGCCATCCACGTCGCCGACGCCGCCCACTACGTCACCCCGGACACGGCCCTCGATCGCGAAGCCCGACGCCGGGGAATTGCGATCTATCTGGCGGATAAATTCATCCCCATTTTGCCCCCCTCCCTGAGCTGCGATCGCATCTCCCTCGTCCCCGGAGAAGACCGCCTCGCCCTCTCCATCCTGATCGACCTCGGCCCCACCGGGCAAATTTTGCAATACGAAATCCAGCCCAGCGTCGTCCGCGTCGATCAACAACTCACCTACCGGGAGGCCCAGAGCATCTTCGACGGCGACTCCTCCGAACCCAACGCCCTCCTCGAAGACCTCCTGGAAGTGAGTCGGGCCGCGCGGCAGATGCGGGAAGCCCGAGGCGCCTTCGAGCTCAACCTCCCCGACACCCACTGTCACTTCAACGACGAGGGGGAACTCGGGCCGATGATCTCCGGCAACAAGTTGACGGCCCAGGCGATGATGTCCGAACTGCTGGTCCTGGCCAACCAGGTGGTCGCCACCCAACTGCAATCCCTCGGCGTCCCCGCCATTTTTCGGGTGCAACCGGCTCCCGACCCCGCCGACGTCGCCGAGTTGGTGAAACTCTCCACCCATCTGGGGTGCGAACTCTATTTGGAGGACGAGGAAGACGTGCAACCCCTCGACTTCCGCAATTTCACCGAAGACCTGAAAAACTCCCGGGCCGAACGGGTGCTGACCTACCTGTTGGAAGACAGCCTCAAGCCCCCGGTTTACAGCACCGCGCCCAAATTCCACTTCGGCTTGGCACTGCCGGCTTACACTCACTGCACCTCGCCGATTTCCCGCTATTCGGACCTGCAGATGTGCCGGGTTCTGAAGGCCGTATTTGAAGAGGGCCGCGATCGCCGTTCGACGCGATCGAAAGAGCGGGTCAACCTCAACCACTCTTCCTGCGAGGGTAAAATCTCCTGGAACGTCCTCCCCCCCGACCTGCAACACGACCTGGAAAGCCAGTTCGCCCAACTCGTCGTCCACATCAGCGAACGGGAAAGCTCGGCCGCGGACGCGGAAGAGGATTTGGAGGGGTTGAAGAAGACCGGGTTCATGAAGGAACGCACCGGCCAGACGTTTGTCGGTTTAATTACCGGCGTCCAGTCCTACGGCTTCTTCGTGGAAATCGAGGTGGAATCCCCCGGCGGCTCGACCCTGCGGGTGGAAGGGCTCGTGCACGTCTCCTCCCTCAAGGATGACTGGTACGAGTACCGTTCCCGCCAACAGACCCTCGTGGGCCGCAAGAACCGCAACCAGTACCGCCTCGGCGATAACGTCGAAGTCCAGGTCAAGAGCGTGGATTACTACCGCCAACAGATCGATCTGGTCGCCGTGGGTGGCGGCAGCGAGGCGATCGACGATGGCGACGACACCTTCAATTATTAATTGGGATGTCGGGGATAATTGATCATTGTCAATTCATCTTTCTTTTCCCCCGACTCCCAATTTTCATCGATTTTCCCCCGGGCTACGGCGAGGGGGTTTTTCATTGCTGCTAGAAACCGGGTTTCTTCAATTTCAGGAAACTTTTCTAGGGATGGTTGGCTATGCAGCCATTTCTACGATTTTTACTCGAGAAATCCCCATCCGTTTTGGATGGAGGCGATCGCGCCCTTTCAATTCACCGAAATTCAGTCTCAAATTAAAATA
This sequence comes from Lyngbya sp. CCY1209, assembly GCF_035615495.1. GTDB lineage: Bacteria > Cyanobacteriota > Cyanobacteriia > Cyanobacteriales > Microcoleaceae > Limnospira. The sequence continues at coordinate 11,794 of NZ_JAJENU010000352.1, forward strand.
GAATATCCCGTCCCCCGTGAAAACCGACGTGAAAACCGACAGGATCTTCTACCGCATTTTCCAACAGTACCCCTGTGGCTTCTTTGGACTGCTCAACTGTCCGACGGAACAGAGCGATCGCTACCCATTCACCATACGGGACTCTGATGGTGCGTCCTCTCTGTGGGGGTGTTGAACAAAAAATCAAGCGTATAGCCATGTTACCCCCACCCTTTCATTCTAGGCGATCGCCCCAAATTTGTCAAGGGTGAAACCGTCAAAAAAATCGTGCCCGACCCCAGGTCTAAAAATTCACGTCAAAATACAATGTCGTGCGGACCGGAAGGTGATCAGCCCCCGTCGAGGACAGGACTCGGGTTTCCCGCGATCGCAACTGGGGAGAATGCCAGATATAATCGATTCTGAATAGGGGAAAATTCAGCTTTCCGGACCAGTTGGGATTAGCCAAACTCAGATCCCAGCCGTGGGGCCAGGTGAAGCCGAACCCGAAGCCGGATTCTCGAAAGCAATCCTTGATTGATCGGGTTAATTTGTGATAGTCTTGGGACGGTTCGGTGAAATTAAAATCCCCGGCCACAATCGTGGGTTGAGTTTCCCGTCGGATGCGCTGGAACAGGTCTTCAATTTGGGCGGTTCGGGCGGCAAATTCGTAGCTGGGGATGCTGAAAAAGGGGCTAATTTTTTGGGGTCGAATCCAGGGGGAAATCGTCTGTATATTATAAAGTACAATATCCTGGCTGTCAACGGTCGCGATCGCTCGCTGTTGGGTTTCCCGCAGCCCCGCCAGATGGAGGGTTCGGTGCGATCGCAGGGGGTATTTGCTGAGGATAGCGGCGGGGGGTTCTCCCACCTGGTAGGGGTGGGTGGTTTTGAGTTTAGGAAAGGCTTTTTTAACGTGGGGGACGACGACCTCTTGTAAAAAGACGAAATCGGGGTCTTCTCGGGCGACAAAATCCACCAGGCGATCGGGGCTGGTTTTGTGCCAACTGGCATTTAAGGTGACCACTTTCAGGGGTCGGGAATTGATGGGGTCAGTAGCCGGAGAGAAGTAGTTAATATGCAGCCACCCCAATAATATCAAACTAGCGATCGCCGAAACGGTGGCGAAGGCGCGATTTTTGAGGATAAAAATGCCCGAGATCGGCAGTAGGAAAATCGGCAGTAAAATGAGGGGTACGAAAATCCCCACCAGTGCCACCGGCCAGAAGGCATCCCAAAACAGCAGTCTCAGCAGCAGGTAAACGGCGACAAAACCCGCGTATCCCCAGGCGATCGCTTTCGGGAGCAATGCCAGCCGGGGACGCAACTTTGAGAACGATCGGGCGATCACAGAGGCCATAATCAATTCGGAGAGGGAGCGGTCAATTTTCCCCACCTCCATTTTAGATCCCATCCCCGATCGTTCCCAGAGTGGGGGCCCTCGGGAGCGATCGGATCTCAAAAGGGCGATCGCACATCCCGGGTCTGGGGTAAACTGTTTCCAGAGGTCGCCGACCCCCAATAAATTTTCAGCCGGGAGCGATCGCCTCAAACCCTCTGATATCAGTCAGTTCAGAATTTCGATCCGCCGATCTACAAGGAATGGCGGCAAATTTTAAGGAATTTGAGGTTATGTTTCCGTTTGTTAAGCGCTATGCTATAAAGCAGTGAAAATTGCCGGAACCCTCTCGGGTTGTCAACCCGGCGAGCTGATAAATTTGGACGACCTCACCCAAATGCTATGGTTCCCAGATGCCCGTCAAAAGGCTGACCGCCGGACTGAAGCTCATTCGAGTTATTGGAGACAAGAGAAATCTGTGTTGGAATTGGGCAGCCAAGGGAACCGGGCGAAAACAAAAAGACAGGAGATTTGATGAGTCAATCCTTTGAAAGCTTAGGTATTTCCGAAACCCGCGCTCACCATCTAGAAACGCTCGGCTTTACGGAGCCCACCCCGGTTCAAGCTCAGGCCATCCCCGAAATGCTCTCGGGCCGGGATGTCGTCGGTCTCGCCCAGACCGGCACCGGCAAAACCGCCGCCTTTTCCCTGCCCATCCTAGAACAGATCGACCTTCAAGCCTCCGGCGTCCAAGCCCTGGTTTTGACCCCCACGCGGGAGTTGGCGATGCAGGTCAAGGAAGCGATCCGCAACTTGAGTACCGATCGCGCCCTCTACGTTCTCACCGTCTACGGGGGGCAATCCATCGACCGGCAAATTCAGCGGCTGCGGCGCGGTGTCCAGATTGTCGTCGGAACCCCGGGGCGAATTTTGGACCTGCTCAACCGCGGCGAACTGAAACTCAACTCCGTGCGCTGGACGGTCCTCGACGAAGCCGACGAAATGTTGAGCATGGGCTTCATCCAAGATGTGGAGAAAATCTTGGAAGCCTGCAACGAAGACCGCCAGACGGCCTTCTTCTCGGCGACGATGGACGCTTCCATCTGGAAATTGGTGCGCCGCCACCTCAAGTCCCCCGTCACCGTCAAAGTCGAAACCCCCAAAGCCACCCCCAAACGGATCGAACAGTCCGTCTACATGGTGCCCCGGGGATGGTCCAAAGCCCGGGCTCTGGAACCGATTCTGGAACTCGAAGATCCCGAATCCGCCATCATCTTCGTCCGCACCAAACAGTCCGCCGCCGACCTGACCAACCAACTGCAGGCGGCCGGACACAGCGTGGATGAATACCACGGCAACCTGAACCAGTCCCAGCGGGAACGTCTGTTGCAGCGACTGCGCCGCCGCCAAGTGCGCTGGATTGTCGCCACCGACATCGCCGCCCGGGGCCTCGATGTCGATCACCTCACCCACGTCATCAACTACGACCTTCCCGATAACGTCGATAGCTACGTCCACCGCATCGGACGCACCGGCCGAGCCGGTCGCGAAGGAAAAGCGATCACGCTGATCCAACCGATCGACCGCCGCAAGCTGCGCTATATCGAGCGGCACCTGCGCCAGACCTTCGACATCCAGTCCGTTCCCAAGCGGGCCGAAATCGAGGCGCGTTATATCGACCGCCTCAAAGCCCGGGTGCGGGATGCCCTGACCGGGGAGCGGATGGCCTCCTTCCTGCCCATCGTCTCCCAGCTCGGCGAGGAGTACGACCCCCACGCGATCGCCGCGGCGGCCCTGCAACTGGCCTACGACCAGACCCGTCCGGCGAATATGGGGGCCGACGACGATGACGACGAGGAGGATCTCTCGCCCACGCCGAAGCCCAAACTGTTGAAGCGCCGCGCCAAAGCCTCCGCTTCCAACAAAAGCTAAAGCGGAATGGGTGTAGGGTGTAGGGTGTAGGGTGTAGGGTGTAGGGTGTAGGGTGTAGTCCAAGTGAAAGGCGACTGATTCCCATACCTATTACCTATTCCCTATTCCCTATTACCTATTTCCGATTGAGAAGCGTGCGGCGCTATATTTTTGCCACCGCACCCGATTTAGACCCGTTAGATTCTTTGCGGCATTGGGGACATCTGCGATGACACCGACAGAACCATCCTCGCCACCCGACAGCATCAGACGCTGGGCGACTTTGCTGGCGATCGTCGCCGCCTTCGCGGTCAATATCTGGACGAATATCGATCCCGTCAACGGGTTGAACGTCGGCCAGATTTCCGATCAATTTTTTGCGGATGTCAAAATCATCCCCGCCAGCTATGCGTTTTCCATTTGGGGTTTAATTTATCTGGGATTATTTGCCCTCGGCATTTATCAGGTTCTCCCCGGCCAGCGGGATAATACCCATTTAGATCAGATGGGTTACGGCTTGGTTTTGGCAAGTTTAGCTCAGATTGCCTGGATATTTTTATTTCTATATCGGCTCTTTTCCCTCTCGGTGGCGGCGATGGCAATCATTTTGCTGTCGCTGATTTATTCTTATTTGAACTTGGATGTGGGTCGCGTCCGGGTCCCCAAGTTGGAAGCCTGGTTCGTGAACGTTCCCCTCAGCATCTACATGGGCTGGATTAGCGTGGCGACCATCGTCAATGTGGCGATCGCCCTCTACACCCTGAATTGGAACGGTTGGGGCCTTGCGCCGTCGGTGTGGACGGCGATTTTAATTGTCGTGGCGGCGACGATCGCGATTCTCATGCGAGTCCGACACCGCGAAACCGCCTATCCCCTGGTGATGATTTGGGCTCTCATCGCGATCGCCATCAACCAAGCTGATGAACCCCTGATCGTCACCACCGCCCTGATGGCTTCTCTGGTGATTGCTCTGTACGGCTTCGGCTCCACAATTTTGCGATCGTCGCCTTCCGTGCCCGAGTCGGGTGAGAATTAAGAGGGTAGAAATTTACCACTCCAGGCACAGAGGACACAGAGAGGGGATTTTTGATAATCGAAATTTATTGATTTTTTTAGATATTATTCAAATATTCAATTAGACAGATATTTTTAACGTGAGAATGGTTCTCATTCTCAACGGTTTCCGCCGCGAGATTGCGCCACTTGACGCCGTTTTCGGGAGGTGGTAAAGTTAAGCTTATATGTGATGCTAGTCTTCGTGTAGGTAATTTCAGGCGATCGCCCCCACTCAAGTTTTCACGAAATCCCATAACCCCAACAATATCGGCAATTCCCCGCTCCAAAAACTCGCCCCAAACCCGCAAGTGATCGAGATCACAATCACCTCCCCGTGAAACGAGTTTTTTTCGGGGAATTTTCGGGGGGATTGACAAATCAACCAAAATATGCTTTCACCCCCCGATTCCCCATCTGCGAAAATCTGCGAAATCTGCGGATTGTTTACTGATTATCGCCGACAACCGTTTCGCGATACGCCAACCAAGCCTCCACCGCATCCAGATCGGAAGGTGCGGCCCGTCGCATCAAAATCACCCCGTCCTCGAACCGGAGAATCCCGTATTGCACCGTCGCGGTGAGGTAATCGATGCGATCGATAATTTCCCGAAGCTTGTCGCGATCGCTATCAAAAGCGACCCCGTAGCGCTGCAATTGCCACAGGTCGGCGACGACGTAATCGAGGGAAACCAACTCACCCGAATCGTCGTGCAGTCGGTACCTCGGAAACCGCAATACCTGACGGCGACTGGAAACGTGGGGGACTAAATAAGTGGTGGCTGCAACCCCAGCATCCGGGGGGATTTCCGCCAAAAACGATCGCAAAGTCGCCGCCCGGGGCCATTGTTGAGTCAGGGGGACGTAAACCCAGGGTTGTACGGAATCGGGAATCAGAAAATAGAGGGTGCGGTTGGGATTGGATGTCAGCGTAAACACCAGAGATAGGGCGATACAGCCGATCCAGAAGCGGCGGAATTGGGGGGAGGGGAGGGATTCCCCCGGGTGTTTTTTCTGGCGGTCAGCCCACCAGAGAATCGTGCCGTAAAATAGGCCGGGGACCACCGTCATGGCGTAGCGAATCGTGATCGCCAAAACCGAGACGCCCTTGGCCGAAAATAACTTCAGGAGGGGAAAACCGGCGATCGCCCAAGATGCGGGGGCGATCGCGGGCACGAACGCCAGGGGCAACCACTGACCCAAGAGATATTTCAAAGTTCCGAAAAAGGGCGTGAACAGTTCCCCGATCAGCCGAAACGGATTGCTGACCATCCCCCAAATAATCTCCAGGGTCGAGGCTTCCGGACCGTCGGCGTACTGGCCGAACCGCTCCATCATGAACCGCTCCGAGATATCCGCCGAAAATAACGGCATGATCAGGTTGGTGAGAACCAACATATAACCGAAACTGAGGATACAAATAATCAATCCTCGTCGGGGGAAGCGGCGGCTGAGGACCATGTAAACGCCGACGCCGAACAAAACCACCCCGGAGTCTTCCCGCACCCCCAAAATCAGAACCGAAAAAATCCAGAACAGCCACCACCAGCCCTTTTCCATCGCCAAAAGCAGGGTGAAGACGAACAGGGGAATTTGGGAAATATCGTGGAAATTGGCGAGGGTGGGGCCGAGTACCGCATTGGCGCCGTAAAAGCTGACCACAATTAAAGCCGACAGCGGCGGTTGCAAATACTGTCTGGCCAGAATGTAGAGGACGAGTCCCGCCGCCGTCACCAGGGTCACCTGCAACAGGCTGAGGGTGATGGGGGAGGGAAATAAGGCGTAAATGGGCAGCCACAGGAGTAAGGCGGGGGTGAAATGCTGTCCGAGGCGGTGATAGGCGACATTGGGAAATTCGCCGTTGTGGACGACGTTGGTGGAGAGGGCCGAGGAGAGGGAGCTCTCAAAAAACCGCCCGTGGATGCCGTTCCAAAACACCTGGTTGAAAATGCCCTGGTCGTAGGAGGCGTAGAAGCTGAAATAGCGGTGCCCGATCAAAACCGTGCAGATCGCGAAAAAGGCGATCGCACTTCCGAGTAACAGTTTCAGGGACGGATTTTTCTGCCAGCTCACCCACATGACCGGTCTACCTCGTTGATTCAGAATTGGGAGTCGGGAATCGAGACTCGGGAGTCGAGTCAACCCTTCCCCACACCCCAATTAACACCAAGCCCCCACTATCTCACATTTTGAGACGTTCCCGAGACATCACCCATTGCACGTCAAATCCGTGATCCAAGATACCCATCGTCCCGAACAACAGGTTAAAATCTAAAGCAGATCTTAAATTAAACTAGAAGGCAAGTGCTACTATCACGGTCTAGCTCTTCTATTTCTCCAGTGGACTCGAATCATTCCGGTCTTCTGCCCCTCTCAGAGGACTTCATGCAGGTCACTTCCGAAAGCTCCGTTTCTCCTGAAGCAGTGTTACAACTCTTGCTGTTCGTCGATCGCCGCCCCAGTTCCCAGGAACAAGTTCGGCAGATCCGCCAGTATCTCGACCAACTCGAACCGCCCGATCGCTTTGAACTGCAAATTATCGATGTCGGGGAGCAGCCTTACCTCGCCGAACACTTCAAATTGGTGGCGACACCCGCCCTGGTGAAGATCCACCCAGACCCCCGGCACATTTTGGCTGGCAGCGATATCATGGCCCAACTGGACGACTGGTGGCCGCGGTGGGTGCGATCGCTCGAGCGCTACCAAAGCCAACAGAAATCCAATCCCAACGCTTCCGCCCCCGCCTACAACTCCGTCGCCTCCATCAACTACGTCGCGGAACTGATCCGACTCAGCGACGAAGTCTTCCGCCTCAAACAGGATAAAGAACAGTTGCAACAGCAACTGAGCTTCAAAGATCGGATCATGGAAATTTTGGCTCACGATCTCCGCAGTCCCCTCACTGCGACATCTCTGGCTCTGGAAACCCTCGAATCCGCCCAGATGACGAAAGAGGGCAACCCCAGAAAAATTACCCCCGCCCTGAAATCGCGGCTGATCCAACAGGCCCGCAGCCAGATCCGCACCATCGATCGCATGATCACCAACATCCTGCAAACGGCGACGGGCCAGAGTTCGCGACTGCAACTCCAGCCCACCCAACTGTCCCTGGTGGAGTTTTTCCATGAAGTGTTGGCGGAATTTCACGACCAGTTGGTTGCCAAATCCCTGCAACTGAAAACCGACCTACCCGGCGACACGCCGCAGGTTTACGCTGATCGCGATCGCATCCGCCAGGTGTTCGTCAATTTGCTGGATAATGCGATCAAGTATACCCCGGAGGGGGGCACGATCCAGGTTTCTATCCTGCACCGCACCACCCAAAAAGTGCAGGTGAGCATCTGCGACAGCGGTCCGGGGATTCCCGAGGAAAACCGCGATCGCATTTTCCAAGATCGCTTCCGCCTGGAACGGGACGAATCCCAAGACGGCTACGGCATCGGCTTGTCCCTGTGTCAGCGGATCATCCGGGCCCACTACGGCCAAATTTGGGTGGATTCTGTGTTGAGTGAGGGGAGTTGTTTTCACTTCACCCTGCCGGTGTTTCACAATGCCCCCGGCGTTCCGGTTTAATCAGTGAAAAGTGAAACTCGCCCCCAAACCCCCAATTCTGGGGGCTTCAATTTCCGATTACCTATTCCCCACTCCCTCCCGCAAAGCCGCGATAATTTTTTCGTTGGCTTTGGGGAAGGGAAAGCGATCGATTTCATCTAATGTTACCCAGCGAATTTCGTCGCATTCGATCGCGCGGGGTTCGCCGCTGAGGTGGCGACAGTGGTAAACTTGCAGGGTGACGCGAAAGTGGGTGTAGGCGTGTTCGAGGGTGATCAGGTGGTCTTCGACGGCGATCGCAATGCCGATTTCCTCTTCAATTTCTCGCCGGATGCAATCTTCGACGGTTTCCCCCGGTTCGATTTTGCCGCCGGGAAATTCCCACAGACCCCCCAGGAGTCCTTTTGCCGGACGTTTGTCGATCAAAATTTGTCGGCGATCGTTCCAGATGACGGCGACGCCGATCAACTTGTGGGGAAGGGGGGATGAGGCTTCTCGCATGGGAATTTCAGATTGCAGATTTAATAAATTGGCCTGACAGCTATCTTTCCAGGGACACCGGGGACACTCGGGCGCTTTTGGGGTGCACAGGGTCGCTCCCAGGTCCATCAAGGCCTGGTTGAAGTCCCGGGCATGGGGGGGATCGACGAGGCGATCGGAAAGCGCCCAGAGGCATTTTAACCCCCGTTTGGGGGGGACGGGTAGGGCGATCAGTCGGGACAGGACTCGCTTCACGTTGCCGTCAAGGATCGAGATCGGCAGATCGAAGGCCGAACTCAGGATGCCGCCGGCCGTGGTGCGACCGATTCCCGGCAATTTCAACACATCTTCTAAAGTATCGGGGAAAGTGCTATTATACTCCCTTACCAGGGTTTGGGCACAGGCGTGTAGATTCCGAGCCCGGGCGTAATATCCGAGCCCTTGCCATGCTTTCAAAACCTGTTGCAAATCCGCTTCCGCGAGGGTTTCCAGGGTGGGAAATTGGTTGAGCCACCTTTGGTAATAGGGCAAGGCAGTTTTGACCTGGGTTTGTTGAAGCATGATTTCGGCGATCCAGATCTGATAGGGTTCGCGGCTGCGGCGCCAGGGCAGATCTCGCCCCTGCCGTCGATACCAATTCAGGAGCGATCGCCTCAATTCTAAAACGTCAAAATCCGGCAACTCCCAGGTGGGATTGACCGGATCGGCGGAATGGTTGCGGTGGGACAAAGTGACTTCTAAAACGCGACCGATCGATTAAAAATCATGTCACGAATCTTCGCTGTCGGCAACCCCGATTCCGTGCAGCGATCGCTCGAAAGCCATCCGCTGTTCGGCGTTGCGGATAAAATAGCCGCTCATCATCGCCGAAGCCAACAGGCGTCCCAGGTGTTCCCTGCTGGTGGTGACGCTGACGCCGAAATGTTCGGCGGGGAGATTTCCCAACAGCCCGACGATGTTCCGTTCCATCACCTGGAAGACTTCCGGAGAAGTGGGTTTGGAGAGTTGGGAGATGGTTTCCGGGCTCATGGATTGGACGTATTGCCAGAGTAAGTCCGGGCCGTTTTGGGTGTCTGCGGTAAAAAATTCTGAGTTTTGATGTTCGGGTCGATTCATCGGTACACCTCCACCGTGCGATCGGTTCAAATGCTTGTGTTCGCGGGGATTATGCGGAATTGGCGCTTGTCGGAGTTCGATTTGTTGCTTATTTATAATTTAGCAAATCGGTCGGAAACCTTAAGTCCGAAAAACCGAACTCAATTGGCCGAAAACCCCACTTCTGATAATTGATAATTGACAATTGATAATTGATATAGCGCTGCGCGCGGGTGTAGGGTGTAGGGTGTAGGGTGTCGGGTGTAGGGATTGGAAATTCCCTTGAAATCAGGCTTTCGAGTTTTGTCCCCAAAGCGAAACTGTAAACACACGAGCGCTCGTTGCTATAATTACCCTTGGCGAGGGGGATTTGGGGGATCGGACATCAAAAGTGATCGGGACCGGGTATTCGGACATCGCCCGTTTCCCCGGTCCCCAATTTAAAGTTGATTGAAAATGGTTAATGTGATGGAATTTTCAATCCGAGATTGACGGCTAACTCGCCAGATAGTCGTTCATGTCCTGCTTGCGCTTGCGGAGTTTGGTCAGGGCCTCCCGCTCGATCTGGCGCACCCGTTCCCGACTGATGTTGAGGCGATCGCCGATTTTGGCCAACGTCAACGTCTGTCCGTCCTCCAAGCCGAAGCGCAGGGCCAATACCTGCCGCTGCTGTTCGGTGAGGTCGGCCATCAGCGACTCCAAATCCGATCGCAGGGACGAATTGAGGGCGAATTCCTCGGGGGAGGTGCTGGTATCTTCCAACAGGTCGCCCAATTCCGTGTCCTGGTTGTCCCCCACCCGCAGGTCTAACGACAGGGGAAGTCTCGCCCGTTCGAGGTACTCGCGAATTTGTTTCGGAGTCAGATCGAGTTCGTCGGCGAGTTCGTTGATGGTGGCCGATCGCCCGAGTTCTTGCGCCAGTTGTCGCTGGGCTTTCTTGATTTTGTTGAGTTTTTCCGTGATGTGGATCGGCAGGCGGATGGTGCGGCCCTTTTCCGCGATCGCCCGGGTGATCGCTTGGCGAATCCACCAGTAGGCGTAGGTGGAAAATCGGTAGCCCTTGGTGGGGTCGAACTTCTCCACGCCGCGCTGCATTCCGATGGTCCCTTCCTGGATCAAGTCCAACAGATCCACGTTGCGCTTGATATATTTCTTGGCCACAGACACGACGAGGCGGAGATTGGCCTCCACCATCTTGCGCTTGGCGGTTTGACCCTGGTGCAGGATCTGCTTGAGTTCGTGGGCGGACAACTTGACCTCCTCCGCCCATTCTGCATCGCTCGGTTCGCGGCCCAGTCGTTTGGCAAGTTTGTCTCGTTTGTCCTGGAGGGCGGTCGCCCGTTGCACCTGTTTGCCATAGAGAATTTCTTGCTCGTGGGTCAGCAGGGGAACGCGACCAATTTCTCGCAGGTAGGCACGAACTGAGTCTGTGTCCGAGGTTTTAGCAGTTTTCATGGCTCATCTCCCGCTGGATACCTCATCCTTTAATAAAGGTCTGACGAATTAAGCCCATACCTTGAGCTGGGGAAGAAAAGCGGGCGGGCAATTGCGCTTTCCTCTCGTTTGCAACCCACCGAGTTGGCCGGCCAACTCCGGGTGAATCTGAGAATGTTTACATTGCTCAATGGTATGTTACGAATTTTAACATTTATGAGAAGCGATGACTATCCCCCCTCCGGCTGACTCGGCACGATTTTAATCGTCAACTGGTCTGAGAGTACCTGTTAATGAACTTTACAATTGCATCAATCAAAACAAAATTGCAGAAAATTTTCAGGATTTCGGAGCGATTGATAAGTTTTCCCTATCTGACGATTGACAAAATGATATGATGGAGGGCCACCGGCAAATCTTGAGTATTTATACTCATCTTCGCCGGGATGCTGAAGCGCAACAACTTCCATCACTCGTTGTTGGACTCGGAGCCCCCTCAGAAGCGCTGAAGCGCAACAACGAAGCCATCGTTTGATTTAAAATGAAAATTTTGAGTCAACTTTCATTCAAAATGATAGAACATTTTGACCGGTTATGCAACACCATTGATAACGAAAATTGTTAGAATGTAAATGTCCGAAAGTCCTTTATCTCAACTTCGATATTAATGCCGACTCTCCAAACTCAACCCTTGGTCAAAGATCCCGATCGCCTGGAAACGCGGTTGAAAGAAATACCGCCGGTTCCCGGGGTCTATTTGATGCGGGACAGTGCGGACAATATTCTCTACATCGGCAAGTCCAAAAAACTGCGATCGCGGGTGAGGTCTTACTTCCGCGATCGCCACCACCACAGCCACCGCATCAGCCTGATGGTGCAACAGGTCGCCGACATCGAATTTATCGTCACCGACACCGAAGCGGAAGCCTTGGCGTTGGAAGCCAACCTGGTGAAAAGCCACCAGCCGCACTTCAACGTTTTACTCAAAGACGACAAAAAATATCCCTACCTCTGCATCACCTGGTCGGAACAATATCCCCGCATTTTCATCACCCGAAAGAGGCGGTTGGGCAACCCCAGAGATCGCTACTACGGCCCCTATGTTGACACCGGGCTGCTGCGGACGACATTGCAGTTGGTGAAGCGGTTATTTCCCCTGCGCCAGCGTCCCAAACCGCTGTTCAAAGATCGCCCCTGTTTAAACTACGATATCGGCAGATGTCCGGGGGTTTGCCAGCAGATGATCTCCCCGGAAGACTATCGAAAAATTGTGGAAAAAGTGGCGATGGTGTTTCAGGGGCGGACGGGGGAACTGATCGAAACCTTGAGAGTCCAAATGGAGGAAGCGGCGGCGGAGTTGAACTTTGAAACAGCGGCGAGATTGCGCGATCGCATCCAGGGTTTGCAGTCCTTAAATGCGGATCAGAAAGTATCCCTCCCCGACGATCGCGTTTCTCGGGACGCGATCGCATTAGCCGCGGATGACAAACAAGCCTGCGTCCAACTGTTCCAAATTCGCGCCGGTCAATTAGTGGGACGGTTGGGATTTGTAGCCGAAGTCTCGTCTGTTAAAAATGGCGAATCTTCGCTGACTTCTGCGGAGTTGGGGGCGATCTTGCAGCGGGTTTTGGAGGAACATTATCGCACGGTCGATGATGTGGAAATTCCCGGCGAAATATTGTTACAATATGATATACCCGACGAATCCATGTTGGCGGACTGGCTGGGCGATCGCCGGGGTCGAAAAGTGACGTTTGTGACCCCCCAACGGCAGACAAAAGCCGAGTTAATTGAAATGGTGGAACGCAACGCCGGCTACGAGTTGGCGAGGGTGCAAAAGATGGGCGATCGCAACACCGCCGCCCTGCAAGATCTCGCGGAAATTCTCGATTTGCCCGAGTTGCCCCACCGCGTCGAATGTTACGATATCTCCCACATTCAGGGCTCCGATGCCGTGGCGTCCCGGGCGGTTTTTATCGACGGTTTGCCCGCCAAACAGCACTACCGCCACTATAAAATCAAAAATCCCGACGTGCGATCGGGGCGATCGGACGACTTCGCCAGCATGGCGGAAGTGCTCGCCCGCCGCTTCCGAGATGATCACAATTCCGAAAGCCAGGACAGACCCGATTTGGTCGTCATCGACGGTGGCAAGGGGCAACTGTCTGCGGTGGTGGAAGTGTTGCGAGATCTCGATATTTTGGAAGAGGTGAAAGTCGTCGGTTTGGCGAAGCGGCGGGAGGAAATTTTTCTTCCCGGCGAGTCTTTACCCCTGGAAACCGACCCCGAACAGCCCGGGGTGCAACTGCTGCGGCGGCTGCGGGACGAAGCGCACCGATTTGCCGTCAGTTTCCACCGCAACAAACGCAGCGAACGGATGAAGCGATCGCGCCTCGACGAGATTCCCGGACTCGGACACCACCGCCAAAAATTGCTCCTGGCGCACTTTCGATCCATTGATTATATTCGCATAGCCACATCGGAACAACTGGCGGAAGTTCCCGGCATCGGCCCCAAGTTAGCCCGACAAATTTACGATTATTTTAACCCATCTCGGGCGGAGAGTTAGGAGATGCGGGATTTGGGGCGCTAAAGCGCAACAACGGATCGACAATTTTCGTAATTATTATTTAAACTGGGGGTGAAGAATGATGCAACAGCCGGGAAAATAATTATGAACGTGAAACAGATTAACGGTCCGAAAACTTCTCACTTGATTCAGGAATTCCAGTGGATCGCCGATCCCGTCGATTATATGAACACTTGCGCCCGGAAATATGGGGATATTTTCGGCACGCGAATCGGGGCGGGGTGTCGCAACCTGATTTTCACGTCCCATCCGGAAGCTATCCAATATATCCTCACTCACGATACCAAAGAATTGACCGCTCCCGGTTCCGTCAACGGGATTTTGAAACCCCTGGTGGGGGATAAATCCGTGATCCTGCTGGAAGACAAGGCGCACCGGCGCCAGCGCAAATTGTTGATGCCGCCCTTCCACGGCGAACGGATGTTCAATTACGGACAATTGATCTGCGATTTGACTCGAAAAGTGGGCGATCGCTGGGAGGTTGGGAAACCGTTCCGGGCGCGGGATTCCATGCAGGAAATTTCCCTAGCGGTGATCCTTCAGGCCGTGTTTGGAGTTTACGAAGGAACCCGCTACGATCGCCTCAAAGAACTGACCGGAAACCTCTCCAAAGTGGTCGATTCTCCCCTGAGTGCCAGCCTGTTATTTTTCCCATTTTTGCAGCAAGATTTGGGGGCTTGGAGTCCCTGGGGGCGGTTCCGGCGGTTGCGGCAGGAAATCGACGAATTGCTATTTGAAGAAATCGAGGAACGTCGCCAACATCCCGACGAAACTCGCACGGATATTCTCAGCTTGATGATGGCGGCGCGGGACGAAGACGGCCAACCCATGACGAATGAAGAATTGCGGGACGAATTGCTGACGCTTTTATTTGCGGGACACGAAACCACCGCCACCGCAATGGCCTGGTCTTTGTACTGGGTGAACCGACTCCCGGAAGTGCGCGATCGCCTGTTGTCGGAGTTGGCAACATTGCCCCCAAACGCCGATCCGATGACCATTTATCGCCTGCCTTATTTGAGCGCAATCTGTCAGGAAAGCCTGCGAATTTACCCCGTTGCAATGATCACATTTCCCCGGGTTACAACTCAACCCGTGGAGTTGATGGGCTACCACCTCGAACCCGGAACGACAGTTGTCGGTTGCATTTATCTCCTCCACCGCAACCCGTCAATTTATCCCGAACCCGAACAGTTCAAACCGGAGCGATTTTTGGAGCGGAAATATTCCCCCTACGAATACCTGCCCTTCGGCAGCGGTTCCCGCCAGTGTATCGGCATGGCGTTGGCACAATATGAAATGAAATTAACGCTGGCGACGGTGATGTTAAATTATGAGTTGGCTTGGGCGGACTCGAAACCTCCGAAAGCGTCTCGGCGGGGCGTCACCCTCGCGGCGCGAGGGGGCATTCCGATGGTTTTGAAGGGGCGGCGATCGCGCCCGGAAAAATCCGTTGAAGTGGCGGCGGTAAGTTGAGCAAAAGGGGAGACAATATCTCCCCTGTTAATTCGACAGTTTTCGGAGGTTTTTTGATGGCAACTTCGACCGAAAAAAATATTTGGACAGATGAAGAATTTATGGCGTTGTCCAAAGATGAGCGCCGCTATGAGTTGGTGGATGGGGAGTTGCTAGATATGGGCAATTCGGGGATGGAGCATGGCGGAATTGGCTCGTTATTGGGGGGACTTCTGGCTATTTATGTCAGACAGAATAAGCTGGGAATTGTCTGCGATTCGAGTACCGCATTTACTCTCAAAGATGGGAATCGGCGATCGCCGGATATTTCCTTCGTTGCAAAAGAACGATTGCAGGGCTTAAAACGTCCCCCGAGGGGATTTTTTCAAGGTTCCCCCGATTTGGCTGTAGAAATTCTTTCACCCAACAACACCGTCGAGGAATTACACGAAAAAATTGTCGAATATTTTGAGAACGAAACTCGCCTGCTTTGGCTCATCCATCCCGACGAGAAATATGTGTTAATTTACCATTCCGCCGAGCCCGACGGCTTCCGGCGTCCCCAGGATAATTTGGAGGGCGAAGCGGTGGTTCCGGGATTTTCGGTATCAGTTGCGGAATTGTTTGAGGAATGGGATTTTTAAAATTGTAGCACAGGCATCCTGCCTGTGACCGGCTAGAAGCCCGTGCTACGCGGACAATGATAAATTACGCTTCTACGGGAGCTTGCAAATTGGGCAGTTCGGGTATTTTTTGGGCGATCGCTTTTCCGATTTCCAAAGAAGCCGTCGCCGCCGGCGAGGGGGCGTTGCAGACGTGCATAGCCCGCGGCCCTTCAACGATTAAGAAATCGTCCACCAAACCGCCATCTTTCATCAACGCCTGGGCACGGACGCCGGCATGGGTGGGGATGACATCTTCTGGCTGCACTTCCGGGATCAACCGCTGCAAACTCCGCACGAAAGCCGCCTTGCTGAACGATCGCACGATTTCTTCCACCCCGTCACTCCAGTATTTTGCGGCCAATTTCCACAGTCCCGGATAGGTGAGAATTTCCATCAATTCGGCGAAATCAACATCCGTTTTTTTGTAACCCTCCCGCTTCAAACTCAAAACCGCGTTGGGGCCGGCGTGCACCGAACCGTCAATCATGCGGGTAAAATGCACGCCCAAAAAGGGGAAATCGGGGTTAGGGACGGGATAAATTAAGTTTTTGACTAGATAGCGTTTCTCGGGGACAAGTTCGTAATATTCCCCCCGAAATGGGATGATTTTGGCGGGGGGGTTCACCTTGCCCAACTCGGCGACGCGATCGCTGTACAGTCCCGCACAGTTGACCATAAATTGGGTTTTTAATTCCCCCCGATTGGTTTCCAAGACTAACCCATCAGAGGTTTCGATAATTTTATCAACCTTGGTATTCAACCGCAGATCTCCGCCCTTTTCGCCCACCAAATCCGCATATTTTTGGCAGACTTGACCGTAGCTTACAATGCCGGTAGAATTGACTTTAATGGCTTCCAAACAGCGGACGTGCGGCTCGATTTCCCGCACCGCTTCCGGGCCGATTTTTTCGACGGGAATTTGATTTTCCAGACCCCGCTGATAGAGATTTTCAAGCAGGGGCAGTTCTTCCGGTTCCGTCGCCACGATCACCTTCCCGCAAACGTCGTAGTCGATGCCCTGTTCTTCGCAAAACTCGACCATCGAGCGGCACCCTTCCCGACAGAGGGTCGCTTTCAAACTCCCCGGTTTGTAATAAATTCCCGAGTGAATGACGCCGCTATTATTACCGGTTTGGTGAAACGCCCATTGACTCTCCTTTTCCAAAACGACAATTTTGGCATCCGGGTGGTATTTTGTCAACGCATAGGCCGTGGAGAGGCCGACAATTCCACCCCCGACGATCGCAAAATCATACATGGCTGAAAAATCCTCCTAATAATAGTTGGTTGTTGCGCTTTAGCGCCTCCGGGGGGCAAGCCCAACAACAAAATATGTTAAAATTCGATGCCCGGTTGGGCCTTGACACCCTGTTCGCGGAACGGATGTTTGATCAAGGTCATTTCCGTCACCAAGTCCGCCCGTTCAATCAGGCTTTGTGGCGCGCCGCGCCCGGTCAAAATAACGTGGGAATCTTCCGGCTTGTCTTCGAGTCCCGCGATCACCGTTTCCACGGGGAGATAGCCCAATTTCATGGCGATGTTAACTTCATCGAGGAGGACCAATTTGATGTCGGGATCGGCGATCAAAGAGCGGCTCAATTCCCAGGCATCTTGAGCTTTTTGAATGTCGCGATCGCGGTCTTGGGTTTCCCAAGTGAAGCCCTCCCCCAAGGCGTGGAATTGTAACTGATCCGGCCACTTAGAAAAAGCGGCTTTTTCCGCCGGTTCCCAGGCCCCTTTGATGAACTGGACGATCGCCACCTTGTAACCGTGGCCGAGCGATCGCAGCACCATCCCCAAGGCGGCGGTGGTTTTCCCCTTGCCGTTGCCGGTGTGGACGATAATCAATCCCTTTTCGAGCGATCGCTCCGCCACCCGCCGGTCTTGAATTTCCTTGCGCCGTTGCATCTTCTGGCGGTGCTGTTCGGCAGTCAAACCCTTGGTTTCCATTTCGAGATCGGATTCTGTCATAATTTGTACAGTGAAATTTTTGGGTTCAACTGCAATCATACAGGAAGGGTGGGGGCAATCCGCAGATGGCGCAGATGGCGCAGATTGAATTGCTCCGCTATCGTTGGAAGAATGGGAGTGTGGGAAATTGAGATGGTCGAGGCGAATGGTATTCGCCCTCTCCCATGTCTTGACAATTTCTATGATTCACTGATTGAGGAGCGAGTCATTCACATTGATGTTATCAGTTCAAGAAGCAGAATCGATTATTTTAGAACAGGTGCCCGCCCCCGACGAGGCGGATATCGAGGCGGTGAGTTTGGAGGCGGCTTCGGGGCGCATTCTCGCCGCCCCCGTCACCAGCGACCTGGACTTTCCCCACTGGGATAACTCGGCGATGGACGGCTACGCGGTGCGACACGCTGATCTAGCCGGACGTCCCGCCGATTTGGCGATCGTCGAAGAAATTCCGGCGGGCTCTTCCCCCAAAAAGACGCTGCAACCCGGACAGGCGGCGCGAATTTTTACCGGCGCCTGCCTGCCGGAGGGGGCCGATACCGTCGTCATGCAGGAGGAAACGCAACGAAACGGCGATCGCGTCCAAATCCTCGCCACACCGGAATCCGGGGCCTTCGTCCGCCGCCGGGGTTCCTATTACAAAGCCGGAGATCCCCTGCTGCCGGGGGGCATCGCGCTGGGGGCGGCGGAAATGGCGGTGTTGGCGGCTGCCCAGTGTTTGCGGGTCCCCGTTTATCGCCCCCTGCGGGTAGCCCTGCTTTCGACGGGAAATGAACTGGTCCGGCCCGATCGCCCCCTCGGCCCGGGACAGTTGGTGGACTCCAACCAGTACGGGTTGGCGGCTTGGGTTCAACAAATGGGGGCCGAACCCGTCCGCCTCGGCATCATCCCCGATCGCCCGGAGGCCCTCAAATCCGCGATCGCCAAGGCCATTCTGACGGCGGATGTGGTATTGTCCAGTGGCGGGGTGTCCGTGGGGGAGTATGATTATATTCCGAAACTGCTATCCGAGTTGGGGGGAAAAATTGGGGTCCGATCCGTGGCGGTGAAACCGGGCAAACCCCTCACCTTCGCCACCTTCCCCAACTGCTCGTATTTTGGCTTGCCGGGAAACCCCGTATCCGCTTTGGTGACGTGCTGGCGGTTCGTCGGACCGGCTTTGAAGAAGCGATCAGGACTCGCCGAATCGTTTTGGCGTCCGCAGTGGATGCAGGTGCGATCGCGTCACGAGTTGCGATCGGGCGGCAAGCGAGAAACCTACCTCTGGGGCAAGCTGCGATCGGTTGACGGCGAAATAGAATTCGCCCTCGCCCCGGGAAGCCAAAATTCCGGAAACCTGATCAACCTCGCCCAAACCGACGCCCTAGCCGTGCTTCCCATCGGGCAGACCCACGTCCGGGCCGGAGAATCGGTGCGGGTCTTGAAAGTCCGGTAAAATTTAAGTTTGGGGGTGAAATGTAACAGGTAAGATAGAACTTCAGACCCGGATTCATGAAACTCGGTCAATGTTGTCCTTTCTAGTCATTTAACACTTTCCCAAACAATAATGCGCGTTCTAATTGTCGAAGACGATCCGATGATGCAACTGGGGTTGGAACAGGCTTTGTCAGACTGTCCCAATATTACCCTGGTGGGTATTGCCGAAGATGGTTATCTCGGTGTAGAAGCGGCGAAGGAGAAAAAGCCGGATATCGTAATTATGGATATCGGCCTGCCCCGCCTGGATGGAATCGCCGCCACCAAACAGATCAAAGAACAATTTCCGGAAATTCGGGTGGTGATGCTGACGTCTCACACCGCCGAAACGGAAGTGATCGCGTCCTTGTCGAGTGGGGCCGATGCCTACTGCGTCAAAGGGGCAAGTATCGATCGCCTCATTGCCGCGATGGATGCCGCTTACGAAGGGGCCACCTATCTCGATCCCCAAGTCGCCCGCCTGGTGATGGAACATCTCAAACCCCCGGCCCCCCAAACCAACCTGGGAACCCTATCCCCCCGGGAATTGGAAGTTTTAAAATTGATGGTGGAAGGCAAAAGCAACCCAGAAATTGCCGAAGAACTGTATTTAAGTCCCAACACCATCAAAACCCACGTCCGCGGCATCATGAATAAATTGGCGGTGGACGATCGCGTTCAGGTAGCCGTCGTCGCCCTGCGATCGGGTTTGGTTTAAATACTTCAGATTGGGGAAGTCAAAATTTCAGGGTCTGATTCAGTTTTTTTCAAGCGACCTAGTGCGGACAGATTTCACGACAGTTTTTTCATCCATTAAAAAGACAAAAAACACAGGTATGACATCGATTGTTAATCCCCCCCAAAAATCGGCAAATCAAAGAATAATAAATCTGCGTAATCTGCGTAATCTGCGGATGCAAATATGCGGTTGACATCGGAGGCAAAATTCGAGATTATTCTGCCATTTTTATCGCCGCCAATGATTCGGGAATAGTCGCCCGTTTCAGAAGCGGTTGCAGGTCTGTATAAACGCGATCAGCGATAAATTTATGCCCCGCGGCGTTGGGGTGGATAACATCATCCTGCCGGCGTTTGGGATTGCCGACGACACCCTTCAACAAATCGGGAATCAAATACGATCGCGTCTCCTTCGCGAGGCTTTCAAACATTCTTTTATAATCCCCGCCGATGCGATCGGCGTACACCCCCAAAATCACCGCGATCGCCCCCTCATCTTGGATGCGGGTAATCATTTCTCGCAGGTTTTCCTCGGCTTCGGCGATAGGAACTTGTCGCAGGTAATCATTCCCCCCCAACTCCACCATCACCAGCCAGGGGTTTTCGTCGAGCACGTCCGCTTCCAGCCGCTTCAGTCCCATCGCGGTGGTATCCCCCGCCACCCCCCGGTTGAGGATGGGGACGTTCAGTTTATCGCTGAGGACGGCGGGGAAAGCCCGTTCCACCGGGACGCCGTATCCCGACGCGATGCTATCGCCCAAAATGATAATCTGTTCCCCTTCGCCGGCTTCCAGGTTGCGGACTTGCCCGACGGAGGGACCGCAACTGGCGATCGCGATCCCGGCGATGAAAAATAGGAGTAGAAAACCCATCCGACGGCGGACGCGAAATTTCCGAAACGGGGCTAAAATCGGAGACAATCTGAACAATTGAACGTCCTCCCTTTCAACCGGAATAGCGATCGCGAGCATCTAAGAATAATGGTATTAGAAATTGCGCCCACCCTGCCGATTCCCCCCCACTTCGACCCCCACCGCGTCGGGGAAGTGTGGAAAGTCCCCTACCAGCAGCGGGCGACGGACGCCCGCAATTGGGCCGGACAACACGAAATCAAGGCGGCGGCGGAAGACGAGATGCGGATCGGTTTGTTGGCGATCGACGTCCAGAATACCTTCTGCCTCCCCGGTTTCGAGTTATTCGTCGGGGGGGCGGTGGAAGACAACCGGCGACTATGCGAATTTATCTACCACAATTTGGGGGCGATCGCGGAAATTGTCGTCACGATGGACACCCACACCCCCACGCAGATTTTCCACCCGATTTTCTGGGTGGACGATTGCGGCGAGCACCCCCAACCCGGAACCACCGTCATCACCGATGAGGACGTCGAGAAAGGCCGCTGGCGGGTAAATCCGGCGATCGCCCCCAATATCAAAGGTTGGAGTCTGGAGGCCCTGGGAGAGCACGCCCGCCACTACACCCGCGAGTTGGGCGACGGCGGACGCTTCCCCCTCACCATCTGGCCCTACCACGGCATCCTCGGTGGCATCGGCCATGCATTGGTGTCGGCGGTGGAGGAGGCGATCTTTTTTCACAATATCGCCCGCCACAGCCAGACTCACCTGGAACTCAAGGGCCAACATCCCCTGACGGAGAATTATTCAGCCCTGCAACCGGAGGTTTTACAAGCCAGTAATGGGGAGGCGATCGGCAAAAAAAATCAATCTTTAATCGATAAATTACTGGGGTTCGATCGCCTGATTGTGGCGGGGCAGGCGAAGAGTCACTGCGTCGCCTGGACGGTGGAAGATTTGCTGACCGAAATTCGCGATCGCGACCCCAATTTGGCGGGGCGGATTTACCTGTTGGACGACTGCACGTCCCCGGTGGTGGTTCCCGACGCGGTGGACTTTTCCCAACAGGCGGAAGCCGCTTTCCGACGCTTTGCGGATGCGGGGATGCACCGGGTCAAATCCACGGACGCGATCGCCTCTTGGCCGGGTTTTTGAAGCGATCGGATCTCCAGAATTGTCAATTGTAGTGGACCAACACGGCTAAAAATGTGCTTGATTCGTAGGGTGGGTTAGGCGGCTTCAACCTATGCTGTGAAAGCCATCTATAAATCCGCCGTAACCCACCGTTTAAGATGTGTCGGTCCAGTCGGTTTAGTAGTCGGTTTAGTAGGGTGGGTTAGGCGGCTTCAACCTATGCTGTGAAAGCCATCTAGAAATCCGC
>NZ_JAJENU010000353.1:0-13970 GCF_035615495.1 Lyngbya sp. CCY1209
ACATTGACTATGCCTTTAAGAGTTCAGTTTTGGACGGCTTAAGAATCCCCGCGTCTTTAGACCGGGGAGAAGTCAACTACATGAATTAGTCACCCGATTTGCACCTCGATCGCTCATCGATCTCAAGTTTTGGTTTCTCTCTCTACCCCGATGGTGACATCGGGGTATTTTTTATCAGAAAAGAGGAAAGGGAATCGGGAGGAGTCGAATTCTCTACTCCCGATTCCCGACTCCCCACTCCCGACTCAGAAGCCCGCAGCGCTATATCCGTTCCCGACCCGATCAAAAATCCGAGTTGGACTCGGGGAAAATTTGGGGGAGGTTGATATCTGAGGGAGAATACATTCCCGGACCGCCGTAGCTGCCGACAAACACGACCAGCAACGCGAGTAACAGGAACAGAAATCCGATATTCCCCCACTCTTCGGAGGTATCGTCCTCCTGGCGACGCCGGGAATTGTTGGAGGCGACATCGAGCTGGATGTGGATTTTGTTGCCTTCCATCTGGATACTGTCGTAGCGGATTTTATCGTTGCTCGAACGTGCCATGTGAACTCCTCCCTGGTGGTTGAACTCTCAGTTACTACACCGACGGTGGCAACCGTTCAGGAGAAAACTGAATCGGGCTCGGAAGGAGTGGGTTCGAGGGAAAATTTTTCAGGATTCTGTAACGATGATCCATCCATCAAAAAATCCCCCACCGGAAGGTAGAGGATTTTGTGTTTCGGAAATTGAATAAAGTCTAGGCTTCGCTTTCAATGTAGATGAACAGCAAACCCATCAGAACCACGGGCATCAGCCAGCAAACTACAGGAATCAAAATCCAGGGCAGGAAGGAAGCAGCGTAATCACCGGTCATATCTAAAGTCTCCTATCTAAGGTTAAATCAGCAACAATTGAGAGTGAATGGCAGGCCGATCTAGTTGTTGACCAAGCCTCGGAAAATCGCATCGACGACGCTGAAGTTTTCCAGCAAGAAGTAAGCGACAAAGGCCGCTCCCATCCCACCAACGAAGAAGCCACCCGCAAACTGACTCCAACCTTCGGAAGTTTTCAGGGGGTCGGCATCGGATTTGCTTTCGCCCTGGTATGAAACCAATCCATAAGCGGACAGGCAGATGGTGGCGAGCAGAATCAGTGTAATTCCGTTGATTAACCCACCCAGGTTGGCATTGGCGCTGTCGCGTAAGGGTCCGAATTTAACCCAGGGACCGCCCACAAAGTAGCCGTGAGCCATTCCGATTTCGAGGCCCCGCAAAATGGGGGAGAGTCCCTTCCGGTAGGCGGGCAGGTTGCCGATGAAGGCCCGGGTGAAGTCAGAATCGCTGATGGGAGTGGACAAATGACCCACAAAGGGATCGCCATTGTAAGGCTGAACCATCCCTTGATCCATTGTTTCAGGCATACTGATTGTCTCCTGTGCGCTTAAAAATCTGTAGCAGTTGTTAAGCACATATTTTAAGCAGGGAGGTGCAAGCTATCGACAGAATTGAGGGATAGCGTTAAAAAAGTTCACATATGGGGCTCAAACTTCATATTTATTTACTTTTTTTGGCCCGATACCAGTCGGCTAGGGTGGCGGGGGGGACGCCGAGAAAATAGCCGAGAATCACAATCTGATTGATCAGGGTAGTCCGGAAAAGGCCTAATTTTTGCCACCGCCGTCCCGAGGTGACGACGGCAAGGGGTGCGATCGCGATCCGTCCCCGTTTCCGCAACTGTCGCGCCAGCACGAAATCTTCCATGATGGGCAGATCGGGGAAACCGCTGAGATCCCAAAAGGTGCGGGTTCTCAAAAAGATCCCCTGATCGCCGTAGGGCAGTTGGCAATAGCGCGATCGCCATTTCACCCCCGTCTCGATCGCCCGCACCCCCGGTATCGGCGCGGCAATTTTCAACTCGAAGGCCCCCGCCACCACCTGCGGATCGGCCAGAAGTTGCCGCACCCACCGGGCAAACCCCTCGGGAAGCCCTGTATCGCCGTGGAGAAACAGCAGGATCTCCCCTGTGGCGATTTGGGCCCCGGCGTTCATCTGTCCGGCCCGTCCCGGCGGTGTTCTGAGCACCGAAACCCCGAAAGATTCGGCGATCGCGATCGTTTCATCCCCACTCCCCCCGTCCACCACGATCGCCTCAATTCCCTCCACATCCTGCAACTGGGAAAGCGTCCCGGGGAGGGCGATCGCTTCATTGAGAACGGGGATAATAATTGATATCGTCTGAGACATTAAATAAGGTGGGGGGATTGTGAATTGTAGGAACAGTTCGCGAACCGCCCCGACTCCCGAGGAGCGACACGCGGCACCATACATTCAAGGGGTATCCGTTTGGGGGCGAAGTCGCCGACTTCGGGCAATGAATCCCCCGGCAATTATAAAAGCGATCGCGCTGAATGCGGCCCGACCGACGATCGTTATATTGTCTTGGGGCAAAATGAGAATATCAAATAAACTCATAGCCGCTCCCAACCCACCGAAATAGCAACCGATGCCGAGTCCGGCCCGTTGAGTTGGGACGCGATCGAGCACGAAGGGAATGGTGCCATTGAAGACGAGGCTCAAGGCAAAACTGAGGCATAACGCGCCGAGTCCCAGGATAACAAAGATGGGGCAGTAGGCAAACAGTTGGATTAAGATTGCGATCGCGCCAATTCCCCACAACATGGCGGTTTGGTTGCCGAGGCGAGTGGCCAGTTTTCCGGCGGGAAGGGCCATAATTGCGATCGCGACACTGAAAGCGACCATTCCCCAAGGGGTTTGTTCCCCGAGAAAAGGCTTTAAACTGGCGGCAACGGTTGGCATTAGAAAACGCACCCCCCAAGCCACTCCCATTGATGTCCCGATCAGAAATGGAACCACCCGCCAAGGAAACTGACGCTCTTCTCCGGAAGGGTTGGGACTCGGCGTTTCGGGGGGTATCACCCAACGCAAAAATGCCGCCGCCCCCAGTAACACCCCCGTCCCCAACGCAAAGGCAAAAGGGGCTCCCAGACTGAGAATTAAGCCATAGGCTGTGAAACGGAATGCACCGATTAATTGCTGAATTAAAGTCAAACAACTGGCGGCTAAGGGAAGTTGAATTTGGGGTGAAGCTTTCGTCAGTAAACTCAAAACCGGACTGCGAAAAATCGCCATCGCCACAGCCCAAACCACGGCTAGAATGGGAAGTAACCAGCGAATTGCCGCCCTCGGGTTGCCTAAGATTACCAAGGCTGGCAGTGCCATAAATAACGCCGATGCCAGAACCACCCCGGCGATAATAAAAGGTAAACGGGTTCCCATCAATTGTTGAGTGCGATCGGAAGCATCCCCGGCAATGGGTTCGATGACCGCTTCCAGGGCATTTTCAATAATTAAGAGTAAGCCCGCCAATTCCTGAGAAAATCCCCATTGAACCAGTAAAACGGGCAAATAGAGATTGTAAATAACCCAACCCAGGGTAATTGCTCCTTGAACTGCGGTTATTCCTCCGACACGCCACCATCTGATCTCGGTTTGATTCATTTTATTTTTTACCGATTGTAAAGCCATCATTTTGAAGGGACATTTAGGGGAGATTTTCTGGATGTATAGCAGTGCGCGTTCGCGTGTTTACAGTTCCGTAAAGGGGAACAAACCTCGAAATCCTGATTTCAAGGGAGTTTCTCATCCCTACACCCCACCGAGCACACCCCACACCCCAGCGCGTAGCGCTCATGTTTTATACATTTTCAATATTAATATTGAGGGTTTCCAAGTCTTCGGGGCGATCGATATCCGTCAGCGGAACCAACTCGGCGACGGAGAGGTTGAGGGTTTGGCAAATGTACCGACTCTGTTGCAATACCGATGCTGTCCCCCAGTCGATACCCCGGAACAGTTCGGGAATTAACCGGGACAGCCCAATTAAATAGTATCCCCCATCTGTGGCCGGTCCGAAAACCACGTCGCACTCCCCCAGTTTGTCGAAGGCGGCGGTGAGGAGCTCGGGGGTGATGGCGGGACAGTCGGTGCCGATGATCACGACAGATGTACAATTGTTCTCGAATGCGGCGGCGGCGGCTTGTTTCATGCGATCGCCAAGATCTCCTGTCCCCTGGGGGCTGTAAGATAGATCGTCCCCCCACCAGTCTGTCATCTGAGCCCGGGTTGCCCCCGTAAACCGGACTTCTGCGGAAATGGGGCGGGACTGCCACAGTTGTCGGACGGTTGCGATCGCGCGATCGGCCATTTTCCGATGCAGTTTGGCGGCGCCTTCGGCCCCCAACGCCGGAATCAGTCGGGTTTTCGTCCGGCCGGGCTCCGGGTAGCGGGTGAAAATAACGATTTGTTCCATAGGACTTGATTGGAGGTAGCTGTCCGCTCGCATCAGAATTCCCGTCTATTGTATAATTTTTTCCACAATTAATCGGTGAAAAATATCCCATTATATCCCCCTAAATATCCCTTGATCAGGGGGACTTTGAGAAAGTTCCTCCCCCCTTTTTAAGGGGGGCTGGGGGGGATTCTTACCCGATAATTTTTGACGCTATGTTGAAATTTATATCGCAATTATTCACAACCGCAACCCTCGGCTTTAACGCGGCGATCGCCCAAGCCAATCCCCCCCAAGTTGTCATCCATCCCGAAACCGGAAATCGATACTTTTTGACCGACATTTTATCCTGGGAAGAGGCGCGGGATGCGGCGATCGCGGCGGGGGGACATTTGGTGACAATTAATGATGAGCCGGAAAATCAGTGGTTGGCGGAACAATTTCTGGGCGAAGGTGTGGATTTCTTATGGATTGGAATCAGCGATCGCGCTACGGAAGGGGAGTTTGAGTGGGTAAGCGGACAACCCGTCACCTACACCAATTGGGCGCCGGGAGAACCCAATGATAACCCCGAACGGGGAGGAGAAGATTTCGGAGTTTTGACCGGACCGGCTAATCCGTTCGATCGCCCCATCGGCAGTTGGAGTGATGCCCCGACTCCTGCAAAATTGCGGGGCATCGTCGAAATTGACAGGCAAAATTAGCCGGAATTATCCGTCGGAATTTTGGGCGATCGCCGTCGTTTCCGAAGGGTTTCCCGTCCCGAATAATTTGGGAATCAATAACCCGGATCGTTGGCGGTAAGATTCAAATTCCGGATAGCGGGAAAGGGACTTATCTTTTTTGAGCATATTGGGGATAAAAATGGCGATCGCAAATCCCCCCACAATGACAAAGGGTAGCCAGTGCTGTACCAACATCGCGAACGCCAGATAAATGAGGATTTCGCCCAAATAGTTGGTATTGCGACACCGGGCAAAAAAGCCCTCGGTAATCAGTCCGGGGCGATATTTTAAAGTATAATACTTTTGGGCATCGCTGACGTAATGCAGGAAGACTCCGAAGATGTTGGTCGAAATCGCAATGGCGATCAAAAAAGCCGGGGGTTCGGAGCGACTGCTGACCAGAATGAACGGCGCCACCCAATATAACCCCACGATTAAGAAAGTGCCGATTCCCGTCGCGATGGGGATTTCTTCTTCCCACTGCTTATCGGGATAAATTTTGCTTTTTAACAGCCACAAAATGCCATAGGTTCCGTGCAGGGCGAGATAAACCCAGGGGCCGATGGTAAAGTTGTCGTAGAAAAACATCAATCCCAAAATAAACGGGAACGTCAGAGCTTTATGGAGGTCGATCGCTTGTTTGATTTTCATGGTCAATCCTCGGAAATTATGTCGCCGGAGAGAATACACTTTTCGTCCCCACCACTTCCGGAGCATCCTCGGGGGGAATGAGCGATCGCGATCGCGTCACGTCCACGGGTTGGAGGGTGTGGAAGGCGTATCCCTGCAATTTCCAGGGGGGCGGCGGGTAACTCATCTTTCTCTTCCGAGGTGGAGACTGCTGTCATGCTAACAGATTTCAACGTAGACCCGAAGAAGTATAGCAATAATCAGGGCGCAAGCCTTGCGCCCCTACAATTCCCAACACCTGACGATGGCGGTTAATTATCAGGAGCTGATATAATATCATACCGTTTTTTCTAACCGTACAAACTCCCCAATCATCGACCGATGATTTTGATTATTAGCTGGGGAATTGATTCCCAAGCGGTGCGGATATTCAACTTGAGGATTGGAAAATCTAAAATCCCCCCGAAGCGATCGCTTCCCGTGATTGAGGCAGTTTCAAACCCCCTCGGGACGCGGGGAGAATGTCAACGATTTTCCTCCGGCGCCACTTTCGATCCTTCTCCCTGACCCATTCCCGGAGACAGAACCGGAGTCGCCGAAGCTGCGATCGCATTCGGGTTATGCTGATAATTCTCCGCCCCCTGAGCGCGGATTTGCCGCATCAAACTCGCCATCTCCAGGGCATTCATGGCGTATTCCCAACCTTTGTTGCTCTTGATTCCCGCCCGTTCCAAGGCTTGCTGCATCGAGTCGGTGGTCAAAATGCCGAACACGACGGGGACGCCCGTCTGAAAGGCCGACGCCGCGATCCCCTTCGAGACTTCCGCCGCGACGTAATCGAAATGGGGCGTCTGGCCGCGAATCACAGCGCCGAGGCAGATAATCGCATCGTAGCGGCGGCTCGTCGCCAATTGGTGGGCGACCAGGGGAATTTCAAAACTACCGGGGACCCAGACGTAATCCACTTGGGTTCCGTGGGGTTCAGGATCGACGCCGTGGCGTTTCAAACAATCCTGACACCCTTCCAACAATTTCGTGGTGATCAGGTCGTTGAAACGGCCGATCACGATCGCCAATTTTACGGAATCGAGGTGGGTAAAGGTTCCCTCAAAAACTGCCATGCCAGATGATCCTAAATTCGGTCTTCATACGATTCTGGGAGGTTCGAGAATTGAGGTTCGGTTTGATTGACCCCATCTTCTGACCTCCCATTGTTATTGGTTAACGCCCGAGGGAATTAAACCACTAAGTAGTTCAAAACTCCCACCAAAATGACCAGTGCCGCCCACAGGCCGGAACCGACAAAAATGAGCGGTTTGGCTTGAGTCCAATTTTGAGGGGAGGCGTAGGCGACGGGAACCGCGACGATCATCAAGAACGACACGATTACCAAAGCCGCCAACAGGACTTGAAATAGAAGTGTTAACATTTTTTTCTCCCAACCAAATGATTCAGTGAGTACAAATCAGGACACAACGGCCGATGCAAGCATTGTCGGCTTCTACGTTATATTTACGCTACCAGAAATTGCACCGTCTGAGAACTGAAAGCCGATCGCACTCCGGTCAGTCGGACTCTTGGGGGACTTGGGCTTGTTGGGCCACCTGCGACACGTCGTCCCGGGCCAGTTGCTCCAGGACCGCTTCCGCTTCGTCTCCCCCCAGTCGCCCCAGGGCTTGGGCGACCCGGTGTCGAATCTGCCAATCCGGATCGGATGCCCGGGGGATCAAAAGGGCGATGGCCCGCCGATCGCCGAGTTCTCCCAGGGCCCCCACGGCGATGGTCTGGATCAGTTCGTTGCCATTGTTGAGGGCATCTTCGAGGAGTTCAAATCCCCGGGGATCTCCCAATTCCCCCAAAGCCGCGATGATGCTCAGTTGCACCAGCCATTCGGAGGTTCTGTGGTACACCTGACTCAGGTCGTCGAAGGCCTGCGTCAGTTTTAGGGCTCCCAGGGCGTCGGCGGCGGCGGCTTGGACGTCGGGTTCGGGGTCGTTGAGCAGGCAATCCCGCAAGATCTCCAGGGAGCGATCGCGATCTTGGACTCCGAGGCTGGTGAGTTGGCTGACGGCGGCGTACCGGACGCGGGTATCTCGGTCCCGGATCGCCGTCTGGATCAGTTCAAAGCCGGTACTTTGGTCGAGTTCGCGGATCTGATTGACCGCCCGCAGGCGATCGCCGAGGTCCTCCGAACTCAGTTGTTGCTGAATGGACTCCGGAGTAATGGTCATAAATTTAGGTTGAACAGTTGAACAATTTGCTGTCGGTTGAAATCCGCGATCGCCGGGATGCCGAGGGCGAACCCGGTTCGATTTTGGATTATTCCCATCTTATTAGGGTAGGGGATCGAACCGACAGGATTGATTCAAACTGTCGAATCATGGCGATCGCGGGGTCAATCCTCATCCTCGGGACTCGTCGCCATCACCCGGATGATGTCCCCGCAGGTCAAAATGCCGATCATGGTTTTGGATTCGTCGAGGACGGGAAGCCGGTGGACTCGCTTCTGGTTCATCAGCCGCGCGGCTTCGGAAATGGTGCGATCGGGGGCGATGGTGACGATGGGTCCTTTGCTCATCACTTCGCCGACGGTCTGGCCGAGGGCTTTGTGGAGTTCCTTCTCGTAGCGGGCCGGATTTTCCAGGTAAATCACGCTGTCGAGGATCGTGATATAAGCCGGGGGGGTGACGCCGCTCTCCTGCCAGATGATATCGGTTTCGGAGATGAAGCCCACCAGCTTGCCGCCGCGATCGACGACGGGCAGTCCCCCGATCCGCTCCCGGGCCAACAGGGCGATCGCATCCTTGAGGGGGGCGTCGGGATCGATAACGAGGGGGTTGGGGGTCATCACATCGGCAACGGTTTTGGCCATGATCTCCGGTTCCGGTTCACTGAGGTCTATGCTGTCTTATCTTATCGAATAATTGACACCCTAGGGGAAGCGATCGGGTCGCCTTCGTCGCCGGAGATGGGCTCTGGCATCCCGGGGAAGCGACCGGGCCTCCGGCTCCGTACCAAGCCCCCGATACAATGGTGGTGTCGGGCTATCCGGCCCGCGATCGATCCCATCGCTCTCTAGATAGGAGCCTGTCAATATGGCGATGATCCGCGAAGTTGAAATTCGGGGCTTTAAGTCCATCTACTCCGCCAAGATTGAACTCGGAAGAGTCAACTGTTTCATCGGGGCTAACGGGGTCGGCAAAAGCAATTTTCTTGAAGCCCTGGGAGTATTGGGGGCGGCGGCTAATGGCACTGTGGATGACGAAAGTCTCTTGCGTCGTGGCGTTCGGGCCGGTTTACCCCGACTCTATAAAAGCTCCTTTATTTCCGATCGCACCCCCGTCCACATTGCCATCGGGGTCAAAACTGAAACAAACGCGGAATATCGGGTTTCGTTGCTGAATCCCCTCGATTCTCCGGAACCGGCCTGGTCTTACAAAACAGAATTTTTAAGTGATGGCAAAACCGAAATCGTTTCCGATGGAGTCCGCCATCGCAAAAACCTCAACTCTAAGGCGGGTCTCGCCGCTTTGCAAATTGTCGATTTAGAACCCGACAACCCCGCCGCCCGATTGATGCGACGCCTCCAAGAATTTGCGATTTATTGCCCCAATACCCCCACCTTGCGCGGGATCGTTCCAGACCAACAATCTCGGACACCCATCGGCCTCGGCGGCGGACAACTGGCCGAAGGGTTTGCTGCCTTACGCAGGTATCTAGAGGATGGAAACGAAGAAGATGAAGACATTTTAGAGCAAGTGTTTGAGTTGATCGATTGGGTGGCAGATATCCAGACAACTGACCACGGAGCCAACTTACTCTCTCCCCAAGTGCCGCGCACTCACTTACTCCTGAAATTCAGCGATCGCTTCATGCAGAAAAGTCGCAACGAACTAACGGCTTACGATGCCAGCGAAGGCGCACTTTATGTACTCTTTACGGCATTGCTCTGCCTGTTGCCCAATGCCCCCCGAATGTTCGCCATTGACAATTTGGATCAAACTCTGAATCCGCGCCTACTGAAAGCGATCGTCTCTCGGTTGGCCGATTGGCTGTCTCACGATACTCCAGACCGACAACTGTTATTTACTGCCCACAACCCCGCCGCCCTGGATGGCTTGAATTTATCCGATCCCAAGGTGCGTCTGTTTGCCGTGGAGCGCAATAGTAATGGTCAAACCGTCATGCGTCGTCTGACTTTAACCGATGACCTAATTGAACTCAATCGGCAATATCCCCTGTCTCGTTTGTGGCTGATGGGGCATCTCGGAGCAGTCCCCAATGTCTGAGTTACGCATTGCCTTGGTCGCCGAAGGGCCGACAGATTTGGTGGTGATTGAAGCGGCTCTTAAAGCAGTGTTACCCGATCCTTTTGTCATGACGCAATTGCAACCCGAACCGACTCAGCCAAAGTTGGGGACGGGTTGGTGTGGGGTACTGAAATGGTGCGATCAAGCGCATCGGCGACATCGTGGCTTTTTGATGGACGATCCCACCCTGGTCGGTTTCGATCTCATCATCATTCATGTGGATGTCGATGTCGCACATCAGCAATATCCTAATTGCGGAGAATCAGTCGAAACTTGGGCGGAAGAAAACTTCTGGGGCAACCTCCCCTGTACACGACCCTGCCCTCCAATATCCGATACAGTGGATGAACTGCTGCGGGCGATCGAAAGCTGGTTGGGACAAGTTCAATCCTGCGATCGCACTCTCTTCTGCCTACCTGCACAGTCTTCAGGAACCTGGTTAGCCGCTGCCGTGCTGTCCGCAACTGACCCCCTACTCGCCAACGCTGAGTGCAACCGCACCCTAGAATCGCAACTCAAGCTTCTACCTAAAAAGCGGCGCATCAAGAAAACCAAAAGAGCATATCAAGATAAGGCTCATCTCATTACCGATCGATGGACGCAGGTTAAGCAAGTCTGCACCCAAGCAGAACATTTTGAGCAGTTGGTGTTGGCGGCTCTGTCGCAAAAATGATTGCCCGCGATCGCGCTGTCTGTAAGATGAAGTTGGGGTATAATAGTGTGCGATCGCGCTTTTGCTCAACTGCGGGAATGGGCGATCAAACAGAATGAGTTCTGGGTCGAAGCAGGTTGATGGGGCTGTGGGTGTGATATAATATTTCACATTTAGAGTCGGAGTCCTCTAGCCGATACACTAATTATCCCACAGTGAAAGGCTTTGGGCTGTTTAGGTATTGCAGTGAACAGTATTTTTCTGCTGTTTTATGAAGCCCGTTGTCTATATTGAAACATCGGTGATTAGCTATTTGGCATCACGACCTAGCCGAGATGTTATTGTTGCAGCTCGTCAAGCAATTTCTCATGATTGGTGGGAGAACCAAAGACAACGCTTTGAACTGAGGATATCAGCACTTGTTGAAGAAGAAATTGGCGGTGGAGATGCTATTGCTGCGGAGCGTCGAGCCTCTATAATTGTTGACATTCCAAGCCTGTCTATCTCAGATGCTGCAACTACATTGGCTGAAAAGTTGATACAATACAATGCGCTTCCCCAGAAGAGTGTAGAGGATGCCTTACATATTGCCATAGCTGCAACTCAAGGCGTAGATTACCTGTTGACCTGGAATTTTAAGCACATAAATAATGCCGAAACAAAACGCTTAATTGTTGAGGTTGTTGAGTCCAGTGGATATGTATGTCCCCAATTATGTTCACCTGAAGAACTGGGAGGTAAATCTGATGATTGACGATCCAATTGTTGAGGAAGTGCGAAAGTATCGCGAACAACAT
Organism: Lyngbya sp. CCY1209; assembly: GCF_035615495.1. Classification (GTDB taxonomy): domain Bacteria; phylum Cyanobacteriota; class Cyanobacteriia; order Cyanobacteriales; family Microcoleaceae; genus Limnospira. The sequence goes on from NZ_JAJENU010000353.1 coordinate 11,408, forward strand.
TCGGATTTTTATGGTTACGATCTCAAACGGATTGTCATGGCACTTCGGGAACGAGAAGAGAAATCGAAACGGCCAGTTTTGAATCCGGGACCCAAGTACCTCTCCAGAAAAACCGATGCCAAAAGTTTGCATTGATTGACAGGTATCGAGGAAGGGTGGAAATTCGATCGCTCGGAATGGAGGAACGCGATCGCGCCTCTGCTCAACCGCGAAGATGGGCGATCGATCCGGACGATCTCTAGGTTTGCTTTGTATTGTATAGGTGGTTAGTATGCAGATTAATTTAATTCCAGTATGCGATCCGGGTATTTCCTATGGTATCGACATCATCATAGATGCAATCAATCGATTCAGAAAACAGTTACTCGCTGTTATTGTTGTTTGTCCTGAAGACGGCTTTGAATATTCAGGGGAAGAACCAAGACCCAATAACATTACTAGCGCCCATGTGAATGCAGCGATCGCTTTATTTCGTGAACCGGGAACTATCGGTCAAGTCACAGGCTTTATTCACGAAAACGGAATTAACATTAACAGATCGGGTACAGGTGGTGCATACGGTGATAAGTTTATGAAATGCTTGACTGACCACGAAATTCAGCCCTGGTTTTATCCCGTTCTTCCAGTGTACAAAAAATTCCTGGAGTGGGGGAATATTGATAATTTTTCGAGTATAGATTCAGATTTGTTGACTCACGTTCGCTTACAATATTGGAAGCAGTTTTTGACCGATGAAATCGCGCCTCATTTATATACAGATAGACTGGGATTGTTTGGCTTAGTTAAAAGAACGGGAAGTTGGAGACAGTCTTGGCAATCAGATGAAATAGAAAAAGATGATATAGAAAATGCTCATTTAGATGCAATCTTATCTAATACCGATTATTATAGCACATTCAAAGATGGAATAAAAAGCTTGAAAATATTGCTCAAACTCAGTGTTCCGGATACCAAAGCCAAGAAAACGCTTAGGAAGCAGATTTATGTGGGTATAATAGCCTGTCTTGAAACTTACCTTGCAGATGCGTTTATAAACACGGTTTTGTCAAATGAAGTGTATTTAAAATCTTTCTTCATTTCGTTTAAAGACTTCAAAGATAGGAAGGTCGGAATGAACGAACTTCCTGATTTCGCCGACAAAGTACCGGAAATCGCAAAGAAGGCAATGCTAGAAGTCATTTATCACAATTTACCAAAAGTCAGCAAGATGTATGAGGCAACGCTGAAGATTAAATTTCCCAACTTTTCTGAAATTCAAAAAGCCATCTTAATCAGACACGATTTAGTTCATAGGAACGGAAAAAATAAAGAGGGGGATGAGATCATTCTAGATGACAGGATGGTTGATGACTTAATTTTTAAGGTTGAAGTCTTTATCAGTGAACTTGACCGACAACTAAAAGAACTAGATCAACCGCCCGAGTAAATTGATCTTATAGAAGTTCAACGGTAAGTCTGTAGGTTTTCGATCGCCGAATCATAGTCGGGGAGGACGTCGATGTTAAAATCGGGTGGATTGTCGATATCGCGTCAACTGGAGACTTAACCATGCGGATTTCACCCCTGAGATTCTTGAAAAAAAAATTAATCCCGATCGCCGCCGCACTGCTTCTCGGACTCGTCGGATATTTTGGGGGCGAAACGGCCGCGCTGGCCGGACCCACCCATCCGACGGTGATGGCGAGTCTGTTTTCCTTCTCGGGACAGCGGCCCGATAACTTGGGCGTTCACGACGGCCATCTGTCGGACTGTCCCGACTCCCCCAACTGCGTCTCCAGCGAAAGCCGGGATGCCGCCCACTATATCGAACCCTTCACCTATTCGGCTTCGGGTGAGGAAGCCTTGACACAGATCGAAGGCGTCTTGGAGAACATGGACAACGCCACAATTGTGACGGCGGACGACCATTATATCGACGCCGAATTCACGTCCGCGATCATGGGATTTGTGGATGATGTGGAATTCTACCTGGATGAGGAAGCGGGAGTGATTCAGGTGCGATCGGCTTCTCGACTCGGGGAGTCGGATTTGGGAGTCAACCGCGATCGCATTGAAACCATCAGAACCGTTTTATTAAACTTGTAATTCGATTCTGAAACCCGCCTGTCGGTGCGTTCCCACTCATCCATCGGTGAAGTTCCCAGGTGTAGTGGGGGAACGCACCCTACTATTGACGAAAGTCGCCCTTTTCAAGGGGGATTTAGGGGGATCGGACTGTATCTCCCCAAACGAAAACCCCCAATCCGACCGGATCGGGGGTCAAGTTTATTATCTCGGATATCCCTAATTACAGGGCGTTACCGCGAGGCAGAACTTCCTCGGGGAAGACAAAGTTTTGGTGGGGTTGATCGGCCGGGGCCATCCAGGCGCGAATCCCTTCGTTGAGCAGAATGTTCTTGGTATAGAAAGTTTCAAACTCGGGGTCTTCTGCGGCCCGCAGTTCTTGCGACACGAAGTCATAAGCCCGCAGGTTCACGGCCAGACCGACGACGCCGATGGAACACATCCACAGGCCCGTCACGGGGACGAACAGCATGAAGAAGTGCAACCAGCGCTTGTTGGA
>NZ_JAJENU010000354.1:0-7569 GCF_035615495.1 Lyngbya sp. CCY1209
TCAATCCTAGGGTTGTGAATCCTAAAACTGGGGGTGGCTATCGCCTCCTCTCTTGAGGATTGTTAAAGAATTGTTAAAATCTCCACTTCTCCTCTTGACCCTGAGAGTTCCGACCTCATTTAGTATCATGTAATACCAAACTTAGGAACATACAGACAGTTATAAGGCTGGTCAGGGGTGTAACCCTTGTATCCATCCAAGGGGATGGAAGCCTTACCGGGAGGTTGTTTCAGGCATTTCAGCCTTATTTCATTCCCGAACGAATCGCACCCCAATATTAATTGTAGTGTAACGCCGCCGGTTCTCTTGTCGCTATCAGCTCCGGGCTTTGATCACCAGGTAATTTCCCGAATCCCATCCCCCATTACCTGGGCGTCGAGCCATCGCCCTTAATCATCCCAAAAATTGCGTTTGGAGGAGGTGAGGTCGGGTCAGATAACATCCCTGGGCATAATCGACTTCCAGGGCTTTGATCGCTCGGAAAGCCGCCTCACTTTCGACCCCTTTGGCGATGGTTTGAAGGCCGAGCAACTGCCCGACACAGTGAATCATTTCCACGATCGCCAGGTCGGTCGGATCGTCGGCGATATTGTTGACGAAAGAATCGGCTATTTTGAGATAATCGATGCAGAGATAGGTGAGATAATCCAGGGTGCGGCACTGACTCCCCACCCGATCGACGGTCACATAGTAGCCCCGAATTTGCAGTTGGGCGATCGCGTCGGCCGCGGCCTGTAAATTCTCGAGTATGGTCGATTCGGGAATTTCAAAACAGAGCCGATCCGGTGTCAGCTCCCGTTGGGTCAATTCTTCCTCGACCCACTGCCAATAGTTGCGGTCGTAGAACGTCGCACCCGAGAGGTTGATGGCAAAGCGATAAGTGTCCCGAATTTTCTGACTCGATTCCGACAACAGGTCGAACACCGCCGCCATCACCCAGCGATCGATTTCCCCCATCAATCCGCGACGTTCGGCGACGGGGAGAAAAGCGGAGGCCGGAATCACCTGTCCTTCATCGTCGGTGAGTCGCACCAAAATTTCGCAATATCGTTTCGGATCGAGGGTCGTCAGGGAGACGACTTCCTGAGTGTACAGGCAAAATCGGCGCTCCGCCAACGCCCGGGCTATCCGCTCCACCCACCGGCGATCGCGCCACTGGCAGGCGTTCTGGGTGGGGAAAGACTGGACTTGACACTGACTCCTCCGACCAATTTTTAGGGCAGCAGATATCATAATAGTGATTCAACTCCGATTCGGCTGGGACTGCGATCTGGTGTTCCCTGTTTTCAGACTAGCCAAGCCGGATAAAATCACCGTGAAATTTAGATGAGACTTTTCTTAGGTTTGATTGTTGAAGCGAGAGAAAAGGGTTTCGGCTGGTGGGGACGTTCCGAACGGAGAACCGTTCCCCGATGGTATCGTTCAAAAAATTTGAATTCAGCAAGAAATCGCCCTCGTCCTGATCGAAAAGAGGAAAACGGCAAAATCAATCGCTCTGACTCCCGATTGCCACCGCGATCGCCATCAAAATGGGCGGTTCTCAATTGGACGGCGAGATTTTCGACGCCACGACGTTCACCCGTTCAGTTTGAGGACTCGGAGTGGATAGCCGGAATTGGGTTTGAGGGACCCATTTCCATCCGAAATGGAGTTGTAGCGATAATGTCACGAGCGCTGCAAGTATTAGTTTCTCCCACATGATTCTTACCTCTCCCCAACACAAACATTCACGACACCCTAACTTTCTGGTGAGTCAATTCTAGACAATTGTCGGACAAACAACCATGATATCAACCCACAATTGTCGTGATCTGCCGCACCTTATTGTTGTGATTGAAGTCACCAAAAATTCGGTTGTTTCGATAAATTTTCGTTGAAAAGAGAAGGTTGAAGCGTCTGTATTCTCATTTACAGATTTTAACACGTCTGCGGATTTTAGCTCGGTAAAAATACCGAGTTTTTGAAGTGCGATCGCGGCTCATTCCCGGGCGTCGGGCGATCGGCCATGTCCCGCCCCGAGCCGCCCCGTCACATTCGCACCCTATTCCCTCCGACAGATTCGGGCATCGCTTCAGTCTGGCAGGGCCGCGGATCATTCCCGACGGGCGGGGGACGGTGAATCGGGAGTTTCTCTCTCCTCTCTCCTCTCTATTGCCGATTGCCGATTGCCGATTGCCTTCATTTTGCTAGAGTGGATCAAAATATTGCAACTAGATTAATGGCCAGTACCACCGTTAACGCCGCCGCCGACATCACCGCCGGGTTTCACGCCCTTTCCGAGCCCCTGCGGATTCGGGTTTTGGAACTCCTCCGCCACCAGGAATTGTGCGTGTGCGAACTCTGCGAAACCTTACAGGTGAGTCAGTCGAAGCTCTCCTTTCACCTCAAAACCCTCAAGGAGGCGGGATTAGTGACAGCGCGACAGGAGGGACGCTGGATGTATTATCGCCTCAACCTCAGCCAACTGGTGCTCTTGGAAGAATATCTGGCGGAATTTCGCCGTTTCAGTTCCATCCTCCCCGCCCGCCCCTGCTGCGATTAACCCGAGGACAATTGATAATTGATAATTGATAATTCTATCAAATCCGGTTATCCCCTCCTAAACCTCCCCAATCATCGACCGATGATTTGAGCTATGAGAAGAGGGAATTGATTCCCAAGCGGTGCGGATATCCAACCCGTTTTGTTCCGATCATTCAACCGGACTTGATCTGATCATGCGATCGCCCCCCGCTTCGATTGATCCAAGGACAATTGACAACAATCAATTGTTAATTGTTAATTATTAATTGTTAATTATTCTTGGGCGGCTTTGAGCGATCGCACTTCCTGTTGCAGGTGTCTGACTTCCTCCAACAGTTTTTGATTGGATTCGGCCAATTCTCGGGCGTGGGAACTCAAATAGGGATCGCTTTCCCACCAGTTGATCCCGATTTCCTTGGCTTTATCGACGGATGCCACCAGCAGGCGGATGCGGATGTTCAACAGTTCCGTCGATCCCACGGAAACAGAAATATCCCCGGCGATGACGATTCCTTTGTCCAAAACCCGTTCCAAAATGTCGGCGAGGGTGGAACCCGTGGTTGACATGGGAACTCCCCGCTGGGAACTGGATTGACGCGGTTGTGAAGTCATAATGAGAATTGATCATTGATAATTGATAATTGAGAATTATCAATTAATTTTTCATTGCTAGACGGATTGGTGGTTGTCTTCTTGGACGACGAAGAGTCGGTTGTCTTGTTGGCGGAGGTAGCTTTTTCTCAGGAGCGATCGCAGGGCGTCGGTGGTTTGGACTCGGTTGAGGCCGAGGGCCGACTCGATTTCAGAGACTCTGGCGCCGTTGGATTGTTTGAGGTAGGCGTAGACTTTTTCTTCGGTGGTGGGGAGGCGGGTGGGGGCGGGTGAGAGTTGGGGTTCGGGACTCGGCGGGAGAGCGGCGGGTTCGGGTTCGGAAATTCCGGATAGATTTTGAAAGATGGCTTCCAGGCGGTTTTCGAGTGCACTCAGGTCGCCGATCGCCCTCGATAATAAGATATCGCTGCAAACTTCGCGAAATTCGCTCTCGCCCGGGTCGATCGCGATATCATGGTCGCGACAAACTCTGGCGATCATCAAACTGGGCCGCAATCCCGAGGATTTGTCAGCGTTGGTTTGCTGGCGGGCAACGGACTGGATTTTGGGTGTTGCGATGGCGTGGGTGGCGTCGCGGAATTGTCGGACCAAGCCGACGATCAGTTCCGCCTGTTCCGGTTCGACTGCGACTTTTTGGATCAGGATTTCCCGTTGCGTCGCCTCGTCGGGTTCGGGCATATTGATCGTGATCAGGCGATCGAGCAGGGCGTCCTGGGTGCCGTAGACGCCGCAGTATTCCTCGGGGTTGGAGGTGAAAATGGCGCGGAAGTGGGGGTTGACGCGGATGTACTCGGAATTGTTGCCGTTGGGGGGGAGGACGAGCAGTTTTTCTTCCAAAGCCGAAAGCAGGACGTTGTTGACTTCGGGGCGGGAGCGGTTGAACTCGTCGTAAACCAGGGTGAATCCTTCTTTGCAGGCGAGGGTGAGGCGGGAGTCGATCCAGTTTTGTTTGAGTTCGTCTTCGAGTTTGACGACGCTGTGGATGAAGTTATCAACGACTTTTTTGCGGGTGTAGCCGAGTTGGTTGCCGATCATGTCGGAGGATTTCAATTCGTCGTCCCCGAAAATGAGCATGGTGGGACGGTTGAGCAAGTCGGCGAGGTGCAGGGCGAGGGTGGTTTTGCCGGTGCCGGCCGGCCCCCGCAGGTGGACGGAAAACCCGGATTGGAGGTACCGCAGCGCCCGAACCGTCAGTTTTTCAATGGCCGGAGTGTTGACGAATCCTTTGGGTACAGCGCGGAGCACGGTGGTCATGTTGGTTGATTTGGGCTGCAAGGGTGTGGGGGGGGTGGAGGTTTGGGGGACGGAAAAAAGATTTGGGGCCGGGAAAGAACGGTCGAACCCCATCAATCCCCAGCCCCCATTTTTATTTTAGCTTCCGGCGTAGTAAGTGCGATCGCGCTGCGAGATCCGACCTTGTTTGAGGAGCGATCGCAGGGCATCGACGGTTTGAATGCGGTTCAGTTTCAACTCGTCTTCGATATCTGTCAACCGCACACCCTCCCGCTGTCGGATGTAGTCGTAAATTAGCCCTTCCGGGTTCGGAGAATGAGCCGCGGGCGGGGCGGGGCGTTCGAGGGTTTTGACGGGAATGGCGGCGGGTGCAGGTTGTTTCGGAGGTGTCGGGGGCGGTGCCGTTTTTGTCGCTTTGGGAACCGATGCGGGGGGGGCGACGTCGCGGGTTTTGGGCGATGTCGTGGCGGGGGAAACCGGTTTTGTCCCTCCGTTTCCCCAAACCGATTGCGCTAGGGATTGGCGGTAGTCCCGCAGTTCGGCGCGAAATTGGCCGAGATCTTGAAATAATTCCCTGATGTCGGCTTCCCGTTCGGCCCGAGCCGTCTGGAGTTGGTCTTGCAGTTGTCGGGCGACGGTTTCTCGGATCAAATTCAGTTCTTGCAGGTCGCCCTGGACGCGATCGCGGCGTTGCTCTCGATCCTGAGCCCGTTCCCGGTTCTGTTCGTCCCATTCCCGCCGCAATTGTTCGACGGTGGCCTGGAGTTGTTCCCGAAAGGCCTGCAGGTCTTGAGCCAATTGTAAGGCCCTGGCGGTGCGATCGTCGGCGCTCAGGGTGAGAAACTCGGCGGTTTCCCGGGAGAGCGATCGCACGAATTCGTGCAATTCTCCGGCGAGTGCTTCGGCTTTCCGGTGGCGGGTGTCGTTGGTTTCCGCCAAAAATTCTTGATTTTGCCGTTTTAACTGAGAAACAAAAGCCCGTCGCTCCTCCTGCAGCGTCTGGGCCTGGATGTGTCGTTCCTGCTGCCACGAATCGACGGTCGCCCGGAGTTGCTGCTGCCGTTCGGCGACGGCTTGGCGACGGTGATTGTGGCTGTCTTGCCAACCCTCTTTTAAGGCCATGACGTGACGATCTCCCCCAAACTCGGTGGTTGAGCATCGGACACCCCCGCCGGTGTTGATTTCGGACGCCGCCCGACGGCATCTCCCGGCGATCGCTGCTCCCTGAAATTGTGCCGGTGAGGGTGATTCGCTTTTCTGTCGGGGGGGGTCGGAATCCTGCAGGGACGGGCGTTTGAACCCGATGATGCCCGATGCCGGATCATGTAGATAGATGATGAGATGATGCGATCTAAACGGCGGGAACGGCGGCTTGAGCCGTCAGGCCGACTGCTTCGGCATACTTCAGGTACGTTTCGACGGAAGCGATGACAACCCGAGCTTCGACGGCCAGCAGTTCGATCCCCACGAGGGAGACGCGCACCCAGGCATCGATGACGATTCCTTTGTCGAGGATGCGATCGATGACTTCGGCCAAGCTGGAGGACGAGTTTACTTTTTCAACTGCCATGGGTCAATTCCCTCCTGATATTGATGGGTCGGACTCCGATGAGTGAACCCTATATCTAGTCATCATACCGGGGTATGGGGGGGGGACGTCACGTTTTGTTACTTCTTTTAGCATTTGCTAATATTGCTTATAATCTGTACAGTAAACTTTACACCTCTCGTCAAGGTATCTTAAGGAAAGTTGACAATTCATTGGAAAACCCTTAATAAAGATTGCAACCTTCCCGGAGGTGAGTCGTAGTAGGCGGTCGATCTGAACACCCTAGCCAGAGTCTTAGATGATGCCCCGAATTTTAGTGATTGATGACGATCCGGCGATCGCGGAGCTTGTGGCGATCAACCTGGAGATGGCTGGTTACGAAGTCAGCCAAGCCGAAGACGGCATAAAAGGACAGGCCCTCGCGCTGCAACTCCTGCCAGATTTGATCGTTTTGGATCTGATGCTGCCCAAGGTGGACGGATTTACGGTGTGTCAGCGGTTGCGTCGGGACGAGCGCACCGCCGACATTCCCATTTTGATGTTGACGGCTTTGGGGCAGACTCAAAATAAGGTCGAAGGTTTCAATGCCGGGGCCGACGATTATTTGACCAAACCGTTTGAACTCGAAGAAATGCTGGCCCGAGTCCGCGCCCTGTTGCGACGGACCGATCGCATCCCCCAGGCGGCGAAACACAGCGAAATCCTCAGTTACGGTGTCCTGACGTTGGTTCCCGAACGATTTGAGGCAATTTGGTTTGATAAAACGGTCAAACTCACCCATTTAGAGTTTGAATTGTTACACTGTTTGCTGCAACGCCACGGCCAGACGGTGGCGCCGAGCGAAATTCTCAAGGAAGTGTGGGGTTACGATCCGGATGACGACATCGAAACCATCCGGGTCCACATCCGCCACTTGAGGACGAAAATGGAACCGGATCCCCGCCATCCCAAGTACATCAAAACCGTCTACGGCGCCGGGTATTGTCTGGAACTGCCGAGCAACGGCCAATCCGGCAACGGGGATGGGGAGATTTCCGCCGAACCGGCCGCCAGCGGTGTTTCGGACGGCAAAGGAAACGCCTAGTTTCCACTTTCCAATTCAGTCGGGGCGGATTGGATTCGCCCTCGATTTTTTTTGGAATGTTGGGGTCGGATTGGGGTGGGGCGATCGCTCTCTAGCATCATGGGCCGGAGGGGGAATCCATTCGCCAATGGTTGCCGGAATTGCGGAATTTGGAGGCAGGGGATCGGGTGAGGGGAAACGTTGCACCCCGCGATCTGCGAGTATCCGGGGGATCTTCGGCGATCGCGGGGGAAGGGCAAAAACAATTTAAGGCGATTCATAAAGATTTGCAATCAACCCGACCCGATCGCACTCTACAAGTACAGCCTTTCCAACTCTCTACAGGCATGACATAGGGAAGGCAAAGCGATGCGATCGATGCCCCGGGGACAAATTTCTTTAGCCAATATTCTGGCCGAACTTTGGGCTAATTTAATCTGCTCTGCCGGCTTCAGTGTCGAATTTTTATAATCGGTCATTTCATCACAGTTTGGTTCGGACTGATAGTGATTGATTTGACTTCTCCCCGGTCTAAAGACGCGGGGATTCTTAAGCCGTCCAAAACTGAACTCTTAAAGGCATAGTCAAT
>NZ_JAJENU010000355.1:0-9344 GCF_035615495.1 Lyngbya sp. CCY1209
TTTGATAATGCCTTTGAGAATCCAGCTTTGGATTACTTAAGAATCTGCGTGGTTTTAACCCGCAGAGTATCAAAGCGCCTTGAGTCAAGTGCTGTAAACCGTTGCAGGATAATGAATTGAAGGAAAACTCCCCGGGTAGGATTCGAACCTACGACCAATCGGTTAACAGCCGACCGCTCTACCGCTGAGCTACCGAGGAACGTTGGTGAACTTAAATTAGCCACAGTTACCTATAGTAACGTAGACTTCCCAACTTTGCAAGCCCTTTGGCAAAATTTATTTCAAGCCCATCCGCAACATCGCCAAACGCCTTTGGGACTCGGCATCCAGGGAACTGGCCAGGAACCGCCCCGCCGATCGCTTCTGGGGTTTGTGCCGTCTGCGCCGGGTGCAATTCGTCGCCTCCACCGCGTCGGCCAACTGTAGCGCCGACATCCATTCGGCCCCATAGCCAATGACGGTCAACTGTTGGGCGCGATCGGACGTGGCCACCAGCAACCGCCGCCGCGCCAACCGCAGTTGTCGTCCCAAGGACGCACACAATTTTTCGATATAGGTGTCGGCCGTCTGCCCGTAATCGGTATAGTAAATCGACAGGTTGCGGCTCACCGTTTCGCTGCTGGCGGGGGTGTCATTATAGTGGGCATCGAAAATGATGCGGGTGTCGAGCCCTTCAAAGGCGCTGTAGTTGACCAGGGCTTCGACCAGGTGCCTGCGGGCCTCTTCCATCCCTTGGCGATCGCGCTGTTGCTGCAAATGGGGCCAAATTCCGATGATATTGTAGCCGTCTACCAAAAGGACAGCCTTCGCTAAAGGACGTGACATGGCTGGGGACTAGAATACTTTCATTTAGATGGACTTCGGTTTGCTCAACCTCAATCATGACATTTTTTTCGTTACAGTTCATTACAATCTGTGTCCCCATCAGCGGTTTCCCCCGTCTCCCACGACAAGGCGCGACCTCCCCTTGTTTAACCGAGAATGAAACGGCCGGGCTTTGTCAGGGCGGAGATCAGGGGGAGCCAGAGGATGCAACGCTAGAATTGATCCGGGGGTGCGATTCGTTCGGGATTGAAATCCGAACCTTACCCGCTAGGGGGAGATGGGAACATCTCTCTCGACCCCTAATACCAGTTTGGATGGGATTCCAAGCAGCGCCGATCAAAACAGAGGATCATGAAAGTAGCAATCACAGGGGCGACCGGATTTGTCGGCTCTCGTCTGGTCGAATCGCTCCACTCTCGGGGGTATCAAATTGTCGTGTTGACCCGCAACCCGGAACGGGGGCGGCGGGTGTTTCCGGCGTCCGACTTTCCGCAGGTGGAAATCGTCGGCTACACCCCCACCGAGTCGGGGGACTGGCAGGGTGCGATCGCGGGCTGCGAGGGGGTGGTGAACCTGGCCGGGGCGCCCCTGGCGGACGAGCGGTGGACGCCGGAACGCAAACGGGTTTTGTTCGAGAGTCGGGTGACGCAAACCCAAAAACTCGTCGAAGCCATCAACAGCGCCGACCCCAAACCCCGCGTTTTGGTGAGCACCTCCGCGATCGGATATTACGGCACCAGCGAAACGGCGACATTCGACGAAAGCAGCGCAGCGGGGGACGATTTCCTCGCCGATCTCTGCCAGGAGTGGGAAGCGGCGGCCCAGGGGGTGAAAGACACCGGAACCCGCCTGGCGATCCTGCGCTTCGGCATCGTTTTGGGCATGGGCGGCGCGTTGGGCAAAATGCTCCCGCCGTTTAAATTGTTTGCCGGGGGACCCCTGGGCAGCGGCAGGCAGTGGTTTTCCTGGATTCACCGGGACGATTTGACCGATTTGATCCGCTTCAGCCTGGAAAATGAGTCGGTGGAGGGGGTGTTGAACGCCACCGCCCCCAACCCCGTCCGCATGAACGAACTCTGTCACCAATTGGGCGAAATCCTGCACCGCCCTTCCTGGCTTCCCGTGCCCAGTTTCGCCCTGGAAGCCCTGTTGGGAGATGCGGCCCAGGTGGTGTTGGAGGGGCAGCAGGTGATCCCCGATCGCACCGGGTCTTACAATTTTGAATATCAGTATCCGACGGTGAAACAAGCCCTGGAGGAGATTCTCGCCTGATGACCCGTTCCGATCGCCCCCACGCCCATTTCGACCGCGCCCGCAGCAGTTTGCGGCAGGCGATCGGCCGCTATTCCGAAATGCGCCGCCAACACAAGTCCTCGGGAACCCAACTGCAGGCGACGGTTCAGGAACAACTGGATATTCTCAAAGCCAATTCCGAAAAGTTGGAACAAGGTTTGATCCGGATCGCCGCTTTCGGGTTGGTGAGTCGGGGAAAATCGGCGGTGTTGAACGCCCTGTTGGGTCAATCCGTCCTGCAAACCGGACCCACCCACGGGGTGACGCAGTGGCCGCGATCGGTGCGCTGGACCATTTCGCCCGAGGCCGAAGCCGGAACCGAACCCATCGAAATCGAGTTGATCGACACGCCGGGACTCGACGAGGTGGCCGGCCAGATGCGGGGGGAAATGGCCCGGGAGGTCAGCCGCCAGGCGGATCTGATCTTATTCGTGGTGTCGGGGGATCTGACGCGGACGGAATACGAGGCCCTGGAAGCGTTGAAACGCATCCAAAAGCCTTTGATTGTGGTGTTCAATAAAATCGACCTCTACCCGGAACCGGAACGGGAGGCGATTGATCGGAATTTGCAGAAGTTGGCGACCCGCGACCCGAACTTGTCGGAGTCGTCGATGGAAATTGTCCGGGTTGCGGCGGAACCGCCGCCGTTGCAGGTGCGGGTGGAGTGGCCGGACGGTACAATTACTCAGGAATGGGAGTCGCCGCCGCCCCAGGTGGAGGAGTTGAAGGACGCGATCGCGACGATTCTTTACCGGGAGGGGCGATCGCTTTTGGCCCTGAATGCCCTGGTGCAAGCCAGGGAGGCCGATCGCGCGATCGCCCACCAGAGCATCCGCTTGCAGCGGGTGGAAGCGGAAAATCTGATCTGGCGCTTCACCCAATATAAGGCGGTGGCGGTGGCGGTGAATCCGGTGGCAGTGTTGGATGTGGCGGGGGCGTTTTTTGCCGACCTGGTGTTGATCCGGTCTTTGGCGAAGTTGTACGGCCTGCCGATCACCAGCTACGAAGCGGGGGAATTGTGGCGGAAAATTTTGTTGAGCTCGGGGGGACTTTTATTGGGGGAAATGGGCGGCGGTTTGCTGCTGGGAATTGGCAAGACGGGGGCGGGGTTGGTCGCGAATTTTCCCGGCTACGCGGGGGCGGCGATCGCCCAGGCGGGGATCGCGGGTTACGGCACTTATATGGTGGGTCGGGCAGCTCAAATTTATTTGGAACGGGGCTGCACTTGGGGGGAATACGGGATCGATACGGTGATTCAGGAGATCATCGAACAGTGCGATCGCGACACGGTGATCTATCGGTTGCGGCAGGAATTCGACGATTTTAAAGTGTAGAAAAAGCGGTTTTTTTTATTTTCGGTAATGATTGAATCGGAGCAGATGGAACAGTCAAAGCGGGAAATTATCGGCCAAATTGAGCGGATGTCGGCGGAAGAAATTCGGGAATTGCGGGATTTTATGGCATTTTTGAATTGGAAAAAATATCGTCCGGGGGAAGAGGTGATTTCGGAGCGCGATCGCAGCGCGTTGGTGCCGTCGGCGGGGGGAGAATTGGCGCGGCGATCGGACGTTCACCCCAATCTAACTCAGGATAGTTGGCATAAAGCGCTGGAGATGATAACGGCGGATCGGCTCGACCGGTTGAGGGCTTTTCATTAGCGCCGAAGTGTGATACAATTGGACAAACAATTAATCAATTGAATAAATCATCCGTCCGTCGCCGTTTTCCTATCCGTCCGGTTGCTTCCCGGAATACAAACGAACTTCAAACTGAAGTTGGGAGGCAATTTTAAGGTAATTTCGGCGATCGGACAAATCCCGCACCGTCCCCCTCGGCAGAGGGTTGGGGATGTGGCGAAATTGTCGTTATTTCGAGAAGGAAAAAATCGTGTTGAGACTGTTGCAAATTCTCATTCAGGCGATCCAACCCTTTTTGGTTCCGATTTGCTTTGTCGTCGCTTGGGGGTTGATGTTATTGATTGTTTGGAATCTGGGAACGGCGATCGCGGATACCGTCCGGCGTGCCAAGCGGATGCACCAGATCCCCTGTGCCAACTGCACCTATTTTACCAAAGATTACCGCCTCAAATGTCCGGTGCAGCCGAAAATTGCTTTATCTGAAAGTGCGATCGACTGTCCGGATTTTCAGGAGAGATAAATGGCGCTGAAGCGCAACAGAGTGATATCAAATCCGGTTGAATGATCGGAACAGCAAACGGGTTGGATATCTGCACCGCTTTGGAATCAATTCCAAAGCTAATAGCTCAAATCATCTCAAGATGATTGGGAAGATTTTGCGGTCAAATAACCGGATCTGATATTATTCTAACCTTTGGAAAGAAGAATGTCAATTTTCATCGCGCGATCGCTCGATCCAACTGTCGAATAATTCCTGATTTTCGGTAACCCACTCTTCCGCGTGGCGACGGATATCTTCCGGCGTGTCTTCCCCCTGTTGGATGAGTTGATTTTGCGCGTTGATATCTTCGATGGGAATTGCCACCGACTCGAAAAAGCGTTCGGCGGTGGGGTTGTTGTCGATAAAATTTTGATTGGCAACCACCCGCATTTTATCCACCGCAAAACCGAGATTTTTTCCGCCAATGGAAGTCTCCTCTTCCGTCACGTCTCCCTGGGTTTCGGGGAGGGAAGTAAACGGAACTTCCAGCCAAATCGCGTCCTCTCCCGGCTTCATCACCGTCCCCAACCAGTGGGGAGTCCAGGTATAGTATAAAACCGATTCTCCCTGGCGGTAGCGGGTGATGGTGTCCGCCAGCAACGCCGAATAACTGCCGCGATCGTGTTCCACCGTGTCCCGCAATTCGTAATTGTCGAGGTGATGTTCGATCGCCAATTCGCAACCCCAACCCGGATTGCATCCCGTCAGGTTCGCCAACCCGTCGCCGTCGGAATCGAACAGTGCGGCAATTTCGGGATCTCGCAGTTGTTCCAGGTTGGTAATATTGTATGCTTCGGCGGTTTTTTTGTCAATTTGATAGCCTTGGAGAACGTCGGGAACCACCACCCCCACCCGTTCCAATTTTTCCTCGCCGCCGCTGCGTTGAAAAAATTCCTCGTACAATGTTTCCCAATGTCCGGCGAAAAAGTCCAATTCTCCATCGCCGATCGCGACGTGAATTAATGTCGGATCGAGTTGTTTGAGATCGGCGGTTTGATATCCCAGGCGTTCCAAACCGATATTGAAAACTTCCTGGACGAACAAACCTTCGAGTTCGACATAAGCCGAACGGACGGTTACAGTTTCCGGGGAGCGATTTTCGGCGGTTTCCGGGGAAGGCTGGCAGGCGATCGCGCTTCCCAAAACGGCGATCGCGACAAAAGTTTGAGTTAATTTTTGGACGGGTTGAATCGGCATTATCGAGATGAATAATTGATCGCGTCTTGAGAACGTTTGCGGTGGCGAGAGAGCAATTTTATGATACCGCGATCGCGCCAAGATTCGCCACTTTCGGCGATCGCCGTCGCGATCCGATCTAAGAGGATCGCAATTAGGACGATTCCCAATCCCCCCACCGCCGCGAGTCCCACATCCAGGCGTCCGACTCCCTGCAAAACCAACTGTCCGAGTCCCTCCACGGCGATCATAGACGCGATCACGGACATCGACAACGCCAGGACGATCGCCTGATTCATGCCGGTGAGAATGGCGGGGAGGCTGAGGGGAAGTTGGACGTTCCACAAAATTTGTCGGGGGGTGGAACCGAAGGCGATCGCGGCTTCGACGGCTTCCGGAGAAACCTGTCGAATTCCCAAGTTTGTGAGGCGGATTAGTGGAGGGACGGCGAAGATAAATGTCGCGATCGTTCCGGGGACTCTTCCGATTCCGAATAACATCACGACGGGGACGAGATAGACGAAGGCGGGGAGGGTTTGCATGGTGTCCAAAAGGGGACGCAACCCGCGATCGATGCGATCGTTTTTGGCGGCTAAAATTCCCACCGGAATTCCCACGATCGCGCACAAAATCACCGCCGTCAAAACTAACGATAATGTCACCATCGCGGCTTTCCAGATTCCCAAGAATCCGATAAACGTCAAGGTGAGAATGGCATAAATCGCGATCGCGCGTCCGCCGATCTGCCAGGTGATCAAACCCAAAACGACGATAAAAATTAGCGGGGGGATGGCGATAAATAAAGATTCGATGGAATTGAGAACCAATTCGACCGGAACTCGGATCGCTTGGAACAGGGGACGGAAGTTATCGACGACAAATTCGACGGCGATCGCGATCCAGTCGTCGAGGGGAAGGGTATACAATTCAAAGGGATTGAGAATGGCGTCGAAGCCGGAAACGGTTTCGGCAATTATGTAATCAAATCCGATCATTATTCTAATTTTAATTTGACTTTAGGAATTTTCTCAATCGGGTGATGTACGGTTCGATCATCAAAGTCCCCCTTTCCAAGGGGGATAATGGTGGATTCTTCGTCCGGGAGTCGAAAGTCCCCCTTTCCAAGGGGGATAATGGTGGATTCTCCTCCTCTATCGAACCTTAACGCGATCAAAAACGAAACGGGATATTCTGGGGAAAATCGTCCAGTTGTTGCTGTAGGCGGGACTGTCGCCAAAAACGACGAGGATATAGGCGATTTCACCGTCCGGCGATCGCACGTAGGCAACCTCCTGTCTCGATTCGGATGTCCAGCCGACTTTCGAGGCAAAAATAACCCCGGAATCGACCAATCCTTCCCCGAAAAAACCCGCGATCGGGTTGTTCTCGTCCCGCCGCCAGACTTGCGGATTGAGATCCCGTCCCAACAAGTCTAACATCCGATCGCTGGCGGTTTCCGAAACCGCTCGTTGGGTGGCAATTTCGTACATCAGCCGTCCCGCCTGTTCCGCACTGATTTGATTGCGGATGGGTTGTTCGGGATTTCCCCGCATTTTCAAATCCCAGCGTTCCGGTTCTTCCATTTTCAGGTCTGCAATCGGGAAGTTTTTCTGGCTGACATCGATATTGTGATATCCGGCGGAACGAAAAAAGCGGTTGATGAAATATCGCCGTTCCAACCAATCTTCAAAATTTTCATTTTGTGGAGTCGAGGTGGTTCGAGTCAGGCGATCGAGAATGTGGCTGGCGGCTTCATTATCGGAGTGTTTGACGAGTTGACATAAATCGGTTTTGCAGGTATCATCATAATCGATAGTGTCCGCCGGCAGCAGGTTCGCTTCCACTTGCGCGTAAACGGCAACCATCCAAAAAAGTTTGGTCACGCTGGCCGGAAATCTGGGAATTTGACTCCGATACTCCGCGAAGGATTGCCGGTTGATATCAATCAAATAAATCGATAATTTATCGGTGGGGAGTTTTTGGGAAATGGCGAGGTTGACGAGTCCATCCGCGATCGCTTGGAGTTCTTTGCTGTAGGTGAGTTGCGGCGGCGTTTTGACGTTGTAGGTGAGTTCGGACGCTGCGGCGGGTTGGGGGGGAGGCGAAACCGTCGGCTTGGGGGAAATCACCGGCGTTTTAACGGTCGGCTGTGAGGATAAAATATAAGGTTTTACGAATCGAAATGCCACCCAAAATCCCCCCGCCATCAACACAATCAAAAATAGGAAGGTTCCCAACCAGGATAACTCGGAATTCCGCCGGTGCGATCGCCGGTTTTTGCCTGTCGTCCGGGGTGCGATCGCCTCTCCTTTCAATTCCGCCACTTCTCGCCGCAGTTTGCGAATTTTCCGATAGGCGCGTTTCAACTTGGCTTCGAGTTCGGCAATTTTTGGATCTTCCGGATCGGGGGGTGGCGGCTGTCGGGGGGTCACGTTTTTAAATGAATGGCTGGATCGGTCATTTTTTTTTAATATAACATCTACAGAGAAACCAGTTCTTTTTTATAGACGCGATCGCACCGCAAAGTTTCCACCCCCGTCGCCGCTTCATATCCCCGGCGTTCGTAAAGTTGCACCGCCTCCTTCAAAACGCTGGCGGTTTCGATCCAAATTTCAGAAAATCCCCGATTCTGAATGGCTGCTTCCAATTCGGCTAACAAAAATTTACCCAAACCCAACCCGCGAACCTCCGGAACCAAATACATTTTCCGAATTTCAACGGCATTTTTTCCCCGTTTGACGGGATAGTAAGCCGCCGTCCCGACGATGGTGCGATCGCTTTCCACAACCCAAAATTCACCGCCGCGATCGTGATAATATTCCTCCACTTTAAAGATATCAATATCGGCCCCCTCCGGTTCGCACCCCAAACCGTATTCCGCCAAGACGGAAGCGATCAACTGGATGACGGCATCGCGATCGCCGGTTTCCCAGGAACGGATGATAAAATCTCGATATCGTTTGTTCATCTTATTCATAACAGGCAAGATGCCTGTTCTACTCGCCTCAATTTTAACTGTGGATTCTGGGTTCGGGATGGAGGGTGGAGAGAATGTCACTTTCGATAGTCGCCAATTCCTCCAACCGCCGGGTGACGATATCGACATCAAAATAGGTCGTCGCCAACACCCAATAAATGCCGTAGTGCCGCGCCTCGGATGCCATCAGACCGTGATAAAATTTTGCCAATTCCGGTTCCGGACAGTGCTGGGAGAGCAACCCCAAACGCTCGTGGCTGCGCGCTTCGATCAGTCCCGAAACCAACAGCAAATCCAGCATCCGTTCCGGTTCGTCGCGGCGGACGTGGCGGTTCAACTCCGCGCCGTAGGGGGGTGCAGGGAGCGATCGCATGGCAATCCCCCGCCGTTCCAACCACTGATTTACCAATTCAAAATGTTCGAGTTCTTCCTGCGCGATCGCCGTCAGCATCCGCACCAATTTGGCACTCGAAGGGTAGCGAAACATCAAATTTAACGCCACCCCGGCGGCTTTGCGTTCGCAGTGGGAATGGTCCAATAAAATCGTGTCGAGGTTCGCGATCGCCTGTTCGATCCAAGCCGGAGAGGTCGGCCGTTTCAAGTATTTTATTTTCGGGAGGGAGGTGGGAACGGAGGATGTCATCTGAATACCAATTTAATCATCTCGGAGGGTCGATGTTTACACATCGCCAGCTTGTCAATCACAATCATAGCAGATCCCGACCTGGTGTGCTATATTATCAGGATGTATCAGCCCTCAATCCTCTTGAGAGGATTTCTGCTATTAGCTTGGGAATTGATTCCCAAGCGGGTTCGTCGTCCCCACCGAAAGCCTTGAAATCAATTTCAAGGCTCATAGCGAAAGTCATCTCAAGATGACTAAATAAACGTTAGT
>NZ_JAJENU010000356.1:0-7967 GCF_035615495.1 Lyngbya sp. CCY1209
TGGGGGTTTGGGGGCGGGACTATTTACAAATGCTTTCCGATTCCTATATAACAATGTGAAATAATGAGTGAAAAATCAATCTTCTCAAAGCCCCCAGAATTGGGGGTTTGGGGGCGCGACTATTTACAAATGCTTTCCGATTGCTATATAACATCGTCCGTTGTCAGGCTTCAGCCCCAAACCACCGATCCGACTCCTTTGATAAAGTGCGACTCCGCCCCGATCGCCCCCAATTCCCCCCATCACCCATCCGGGTGAGCTAAATTTATATTGAAAATAGAGAACCAAAATAAAAGACCCTACGTCAGTAGAGTCAAATCCAATTATTTACGCGAATAGGATACTGTAAACCATGTTCGGCACCAACCTCTACCGTTCCGGAACCTCCGTCCTCCTCACCCTCAGCATGGCTGCGGGATTCGCCGCCCCCCTGCTGCTGACCCAAACCCCCGCCACCGCCCAACAGTTCCCCAGTTCCCTGCAACGGGAAAGAATCATGGCCGGAACCGTCATCGCGGTGGAATATCCCGAAGCCGAGAAAATCGTCGTCACCCCCGACGAAACCACACCTTTGACAATGGTCGTCGCCCGAGATGTCGTCACCAGCCAGGGGCGAGTTTGGCTGCCCGCCGGGGCGGAAATCGTCGGGGAACTGCGGCCGGCCACCGGAGGCGGATCGCAGTTTATCGCCGATGAAGTCATCATCAGCAGCAATCGGCGGTACAGACTCGACGCCAATTCCAACGCCGTCACCCGCACGGAAACCATCCGCAAAGGCGCCTCAGCCGGCGATATCCTCAAAGGGGCAGCCATCGGCGGGGCGGCGGCGACCGCGTTAGCCGGCGTTTTGGGAGATAAAGCGATCGCCACCGAAGAAGTGCTCGGCGGGGCCGGACTGGGTGCGATCGCGGGCATTTTCCTGGGCCGCGAAAAAGTCGATGTGGTGGTCATCAACCCGGAAGAAGACCTCGCTTTGACCCTGCAAACCGACCTGTTCTTCCGTTAAAATATGAGGGGAATTGATCGTTGATAATTGATCGTTATTAATTGTCAATTCTTCCTACACCCGACACCCGAATTTCTATGCTTCCCTATCGCGATCGCAAATATCTGTTTCTGGTCCTGCTGGGGCTCGGACTAGCCCTGCTGGTCGGTTGCGGGCGTCCCCCGACCCGTGCGATCGCCCAGGAGACGGGCGCCCCCAGCCTCTCCCCTCCCCTGGACTGTCGGTTGGACGACGATTGCCTGATTCTGCTGTACAGCGATCGCGATCCGAGCCCCGAAGCAGTGGATTTCGGTTGCGGTCGCCAAACCTACGACGGCCACAAAGGCACCGACTTCGCCATCCCCGACGAACGGGCGATGGCCCGGGGCGTGGAAGTCTTCCCCGTGGCGCCCGGTCAGGTGTTGCGGGTTCGGGACGAAATGGCCGATCGCCGGGTCAGAAATCAAGCCGATCGCGCGGCGGTGGAGGGAACCGAATGCGGCAACGGCATCGTCATCGACCACGGCAACGGCTGGGAAACCCAATACTGTCACCTCAGACAAAACAGCATCGCCGTCCAACCCGGCGATCGCGTCGATCGCGATACACTATTGGGACTCGTCGGCACCTCCGGTTTGAGCTCCTTCCCCCACGTCCACCTCAGCGTCCGCCACGATGGAGAAATAGTCGATCCCTTCGTCGGACCCAACGCCGCGGCGGGTTGCCAAGTCAGCCGCAACCCCCTCTGGAACCAACCCTTCGAGTACACCCCCACCGGTCTAATCCGGTCAGGATTTTCCACCGAACCCCCCGAGATGGATAAAATCTGGAAAGGCAACTATTCCGAAACCCAGCTTTCCGTCGCCAGTCCCGCCCTATTATTCTGGGTCCAAGCCTACGGAGTCCTAGCCGGAGACGAATCCGAATATCGCCTCACCGACCCCCAGGGCAACGTTATCATCGAACACCGCGATCGCATCGACTCCCCCAGCCGCACCTGGTTAGGTTACGTCGGCAAAAAAAATACCAGCGATCGGCCCCTCACCCCCGGAACCTGGAACGCCTCATACCGCCTCACCCGGGGCGATCGCACCCTCATCGACATCAACCGCCCCATCCACCTGCAATAATCTGCGAAAATCTGCGTAATCTGCGGATTTATCCCACAACCAATAAATCCGGGCAACCCGAAACGCCCCATCAATGGGACAATAGTTGTACTTCGATTGCCAAAATCGATTGTGCAGCAAGGGAACCGCTCAAATGTTCAAACGAATTGCAACCATTCTTCTCGTCGTAGTCGGCCTCACCCTCGGAGGTTGCGTCGCCACCGGCGGCGGACTCAACAGCTTCGTCGATACCACCGACGGCTACGAATTCCTCTATCCCAACGGCTGGGTGCAAGTCAAAGTCTCCGACGGCCCGGATGTGGTCTTCCACGATATGATCGAGCAGACGGAAAATGTCAGCGTCGTGATCAGCCCCGTCACCAAGGGCGACAAATTGTCCGACATCGGAACCCCCACCGAAGTCGGCTACACCCTCAGCAAAAATGCGATCGCACCGGAAGGCTCGGGCCGGACGGCGGAACTGGTGAACGCCGGGAAAAAAGAATCTCCGAAGAATACTTATTATTTACTCGAATATGCCGTCACCCTTCCCAACCAACAAAAACGGCACGATTTCGCCAGCATCGCCATCAGCCGCGGCAAACTTTTCACCCTGAACGTCTCCACCAGCGAACGGCGGTGGCAAAAAACCCAAAATCTGCTCGAACAAGTCGTGCGATCGTTCTCCGTTTATTAAAATAGTCAAAAACCGGGTTTTTATGAAAGTCGATCTTTCCCAAGCAAAGTTTTGCCCAAAAACCCGGTTTCTCATCCCCCTTTCCTCACACCCAAAACTCCAATTCCGCAATGGCGATCAATTCCAAACTGACCTTTATCCTCGCCTCCGCCTCCCCCGCCAGACGGCGTTTGTTGAATGCCCTCGGCATCCATGCGGCCGTCATGCCCAGCCATTTTGACGAGTCCAGCCTGCAAATTGACAACCCCGCCGAATTAGTGGAAACCCTGGCAGAGTGCAAGGCAGAAACGGTGGGGCGGCGGCTGCAAGAACGTCCGGGCGACGGTTTGTTGCAGCGGGAAAATACCCTGATTTTGGGCTGCGATTCTTTGTTGGTCGTCCAGGGGGAAATCTACGGAAAACCCGCCGACGAACGGGAGGCGATCGCCCGCTGGGAACGGATGAGCGGCGACGTCGGGGAACTCCACACGGGACACGCTCTGATCGATATCAAACAGGAGAAAATTTTGGTGCGATCGCGGGCGACTCGGGTTTATTTCGCCGCCGTCGATACCGGCGAAATTGCGGCTTATGTCGCCACGGGAGAACCCCTCAACTGTGCCGGATGTTTCGCGATCGAAGGGAAGGGCGGCGCCTTCGTTGACAAGCTCGAAGGCTGCCACACCAACGTCATCGGCTTGAGTTTGCCCCTACTTCGGGAGATGCTGCGGGAGTTGGGTTATCAAATCACCGACTTCTGGAAAAATAGTGGGGAGTAGGGAGTCGGGAATCGGGAGTCGGGACTGAAACTGCTTTTCTATAGGGGTTTCAAAATCTATTCTCCGATTCAAACTGTCAATACACGATCGCCGATCCCGAGTCCACTTGAGTGGACTTTTGCTATCAGCCTTGAAATTCATTTCAAGGCGGGTGGACTCTATTCGTATTTTATCCGAACTTTCCCCACCCTGTCAACCCCTTTTTTCGCGATTTCGAGCCTCAATTTTGAAGCCAAAAGACGGGCGATCGCAGTCTGAAATGATAGGTAAAAATCTTTCGGCTCAAAGCCCCCAGAATTGGGGGTTTGGGGGCGATATATGTGTCAATACCGCAACAAACAGGCGATGGGAAACAGCAGATATTCCAGAAAAAACAGTTTCCAGATAAACTGATAAAAGCGGGCGATCGCTTTCCGGTCTTCCAAATCCACATTCATACTTCGCCACCACAAGACACTGAGTAAAACCAGATGGACGAACGCCAGGAAAACCGGATTTAAATACCCTTGCAACGGAACGCTGGCGAGTATCATTCCCAAATAGCAAACCGTCAGCACCCCCCGGGCGAGGTTAAAGACAGAAACCGTCCCCAGTCTAATGGTAAACGTGGTAATATTGTACTGCCGATCGCCCTCGATGTCGGGGATATCCTTAAAAATGGCGATCGCGAACGTAAACACCAAAATAAACAGTGTCAGAACCCACACCGTCGGCGGTATCGCCGGCAGGTTCCAGGCCGTGTCCCCGGAAAACGCCCAGCTAAAATGACAGAATAAGCCCAAATTGACGATAACACCCCGGACGGTAAAAATACAGAGTGCCGCCCAAAAGGGAAACCGCTTCAGCCGAATCGGCGGGAGGGAATAGGCGGTTCCCAGTCCCAAACTGATTCCCACCGTCGCCCATAAAAACGGCCCTCCAAGTAGGGCGAGAATAATTGCGGAGAGTCCCGTCAAGCCGACGATAAATCGCCCCTGGCGGAGGGAATATTCCCCGGAAGCGAGGGGCAAATCGGGTTTGTTGATTTGGTCAATTTCGATATCTTCGAGTTGGTTCAGGCCGACGATGTAGATGTTGCCGCACAGACAGGCAATCCAAGCGATCGCCACCGTCGCCAGACTCGCAGAGACAAACTGCCCATCATCCCACAGTAAATCGAGTTTACCACTCAAAGCGATCGCGGACAACCCCAAGACGCTGAGGCTGGTTCCGATGATGGTGTGGGGCCGCGAAAACTTCCAGAAGGCGTACAGCCAGGGCGCCTTTTTTTGAACCGGGTTGACGGCGATTTTTGCCGGCGGGGGAGGAGATAATTCACCCATAATTGAGTCAAACTAATAATGATGCAATCGTTAAAATATAGCAGTGCGCTCGGCAAGTCGTGATATCATGTCCGCCCAAATAGTTTTTACCAAAACTATTTTTTGATTCGATAATCAACCCATCAATAGGATAACTGATGACCCGAACTTGATCAGACATGGGATTGGGTTTGGGTAGTACAGGCATCTTGCCTGTAAAAGCCCGACTTGTCAACATACTCTTCGCGCACTACTATGCTAACCCGTGATGTTTGTCACAATCAAGAATTGCGTCGAGTCAAACAGGCAAGATGCCTATTCTACGCGGGGGGTTAACGGCGTTCAAAGATGGTTCGGTAGACAGGTTCGCCGCGAGATAACGTCGCGATTTCCCGTTCCGACGCCGCCGGCAGGGGATTGTCCGGCAACCATTCTTGTGTTTGGATTTGAAATTGGGGATGTTCCAAAAACCGATCGCGCATTTCTGCGGCCACTTCTTCCACATCCGAAGACAAAAAAACCTCCCCGCCAGAAACCATAAATTTCGACAATTCATCCACCAACTCCGGCTGCACAACCCGCCGCCGTTGGTGCTTATTTTTAAACCAGGGATCGGGAAATAAAATACTGACTCGTTTGAGAACTCCCTCGGGAAGCGATCGCAACAGCGAGTCCAGAGCAAAGTTGGCATTACAAAATATATAATGTAAATTGTTCAATTCTTTGTCATCCCGCCACTCATTCGCCTCCTCCACCAAGGGTTTACGAATTTCCAAGCCCAAAAAATTCCAGTCCGGTTCGAGTTGGGCCAGCTTCCACAAAAACCGTCCCCGTCCGCAACCGATATCGACGTGCAGCGGGCGATCGCTTTTATCATAGATCTCCGTCCAGTCGGGGGGAAGCACGGAAAATTGAAACTTCCTGGCCAGCGGATTGACGTGCTGACGAACGCGAACTCGTCCCAACTTTTAACACCTCTAAGATTGATTGACATTTCATTTCAGGTCAAACAAGCTTCTGCTTGTCACAGGCAGGATGCCCGTGCTACCTATTTTGTAGCTTCAGAAATAGTTCCCCGTGGATCTGCGCCCGATCGCGCAAAAATCCGATTTTGGCAGCGGAAAGGGGCTCGCCGTTGGCGTAACATTCGAGCCAAGCTTTGCTGATAACATTAGCATCGTCGGGGAGCCCGGCCAGTTCCCATCCCGGCCAGTCGAACTCCGCCATCAACTGGCTGACTTTCGGATCATAGCTGAGGGCGAAACAGCGACACGCCGCCGCCGCCGCCATGATCAAGCTGTGGAAACGCATCCCGATCGCCATTTCCACGCCCCGAAATACCCCCCGCAACATCCCCGGGTCTTCCAATTGTAAAATATGACTGCGGTCGGGAAGAACACTGTGGAGAGATTCGGCGATCGCCAGATCCCGGGACAACTGAAACGGAAGCAGCAAAATATAGGCCCCCGTCGCCTGCTGAAAAGATACCAGAGCCCGGGTCAGGTTCGCCAACCGTTTGGGAGTCAGCAAAGGATGCGATCGCAGCGTCACGGCCACTCGGGGGGCCGGAAAATCCCCCAACCCCGGCACGGGTTTCGGTTCTAGGGCCCACACCGGATCGGGGGCGAGGGTCAACGGGATCTGCCAACTCGACAGCAAAGCCGCCGAACAGCCATCCCGGACGCTGACCGCATCGCACCCAGAAAACGCCCGCCGCGCCAGGGTTGCGGTCATCGGACGGTTGAGGGGGCCGATTCCCTGCGCCCAGGCCACGGTCTTCAGGCCCATTCGTTGCGCCAACCCCATCAATCCCGCATAATAAAAAGGACTCAGGGCGCTGGTGGCATCCTGAATCAAACTGCCCCCGCCCCAGATGAACCAATCCGAACGGCGCAGGACCTGCCACACCTGAAACGCACTTTTGCGATCGTAGGCCCTCACCCCGTATCGCGCCTCCGTCTGGGGGGGATTTCCAGACAGGGCGATCGCTTCGACTCCCTCCGGCAACATCTGCAACAGCGACGCCAGCAGCGCCTCATCCCCGCCATTCCCCTGTCCGTAATACCCGCAACAAACCGCCCTCGGCATTTTGAATTTTTACGATTAGCGCCGAGTTTAACTATATCAAATCGGGGTGGGGAGATTGCAGATTTCCCACCCCCCATCCCCAACTGTTTCAGGAACACTTCTCCTCGCACACCGTCAGTGATGGCAACACGGCAGCCGGGGCCACCCGCGATCGCACCGGAGTGTATCGACGGACTGTTTTGCCGCGAAAGTCTTGATATCAGGGCATCGAACCATCGCCGAGTTCATCTTTTGATTCAATTGGCAGTCTCTCCAACATCGCACCCCGGCCTTCAATTTCAGTCTCAAAAGACCCCAAAATCCGGTCAAAAGCCTCCCCTGTTGAGGGGTGAGGAGTGAAGAATCCGGAAAAGGTTCTCCATCCTATCATCTCAAGAGGTCACACTTTTGACTTTTGACTTTTGACTTTTGACTTTTGAAGGGTCAACAAACGCCGTTGTCGTAACATTCAGAAGGTCGCCTTTGTTCCACCTCCGGCGACGGAAATTGAACCTCGGACGGTCGGTGTTCGTCAAGGGGAAAAATGGACTCCGTTGGCACGGAAAAAGACGGCAACCCGTTGAAATGGCGGGCGAGGCCGGACCGGCCGGATATCGCCAGCAGCAACGGCACCGCGATCGCGAATGTTGTAATTTGTGATTGGATCTTCATGGTCTGAACCTCATTGAACCCGGATGTGATGACAAATGGCTGACCTTTTGCGGTTGCCTATCTTGCCTGTTTCACTTTTCCATGTAGGAATGGACGGGCAGGATTTTCGTGCTGGAGATTGGCAAAGAAGGGACGGCACAGAGGAGGGGATGGGAAATCGATCAAAAACTCCGCTTCTCGCCGGACTCTCTACTTTTAATTGTTCGCGACTGACCCCAAACTGTCCTCTTGTGTTGTGACAGTTGGTATCGGGGTTGATTGGGACGTGATAAAATTAGAGGGTAGCTTCAAGGATAATCCCGTCAGCACCCCCGGCTGAAGCACGGGGGCTTCGTGCCCTCCCCTTCAGGTAGCTGACCAGCTATCGCCTTAACTGGC
>NZ_JAJENU010000357.1:0-15203 GCF_035615495.1 Lyngbya sp. CCY1209
CGTGACAGTGGCGGTGCAGCAATTGGAGGTTTTTGTAATCATCCTTTCCGCCTAGGCATCTTGGGATGATGTGGTCGGTTTCTACCTGGTCTTCAATTGTGAAGTGCTGTCCGCACCATTTGCATTTGCCTTTCTGGTATTGAAGCATTTTGGCTTCTCGGTTCGAGATTTCTGGCGATTTCCCTCTCCTCGTTGCCCAATAAACCCAATTTCCATCATACGTCGATGCGTTCGGTCTGACCAGCGTGTGGTAGACAATGGGAGTCCAATTATGTTGTTGGAGTCGTAGACCATCCTTGGTTTGGAATATCCACTTCTCATTCCTTTCTTTCCCATTACTCAGTATCACTTTTCCCGTTTGGAAGTATTTCCTGAGCGTCCGGGTCGAAACCCATAGCTTGTTCCTTCAAATAATGGTTCCCAGAAAGGTTCCATTGCCATCTTGACCAAGGCTTGCTTGGCTCTGTCTCGGATTGTCGGGATTCCTAGCGGGCGTTTTTCGTCCCGTCCGGGTTTTGGTATCCAAACTCTCCGTAGTGGCTTGGCTTTGAAGTTTCCCTTGATTTCCTCGACAAGTTTAAACCTTTGCTTCGGGGATATTGCTACCACTCCATCCACTCCGGCTGTCTTCTTGCCCTGGTTATCTTGAGTTACACGCCTTACCGCTAAGAGCCTTGCATAGTATGACTTCAAAAGGAGTCTTTGCAACCTTCTTGCTTTTGCATCCTGTCCCGATTGAGCCGCTTGATAGATACGCTTTTGCAGCTTGAAGACTATACGATGAACTTTCGTCCAGTTGATAGCCTTCCATACACTCTTAGTGTCCGCTGATTTTGGCTTGCCAAAACCTTTGGATTGACTAGACCTCGCCTTTACCACTACTTGAGTCTCCATCTTACGTCTGAACCGTGGCCCGTCTGCATATCCCGGACATTACATCCGAGCGTTGGCTTCTGGTCACATCTCACCCCCATGTGGCTTGCGCTTACACTTGCGGCTATTGCCTTCACTACTTGCTTAATCGACCATTGAGCAAGGGCCAATATGGGGTTAATTCGTTCCGTCTGTAGGGGTATTCCATCCTTAGACTCATCCTCTCCCCCGGTGTACTTTTAAGGGTCTGTGTGGATAGCTATGTAAATCCTCCACTTTTCCACTTACTCATTCGAGCAGCACCGTAATCAACCTGTTTTCGATACCGTATTATATCGAGGGTTCATGGCAGATGTTCACCTTTCGGTTGGTCATAGATGGTTGGCAGTGGTCGGATTTTTGGTGGCAGATTCCACCTCACCGCCTTCCGTTCCCCGCTTCAATCCTGGAGTTGTGAAATTCCAAAACTGGGGGTGGCTATCGCCTCCTCTCTCAGAGATTGTTAAGAATTGTTAAAATTTTCCAACTTTCTCTTTGGCCCTGAGAGTTCCGACCTCATTTAGTATCCTGTGATATTAAACTTAGGAACATACAGACAGTTATAAGGCTGGTCAGGGGTGCGCCCCTTATATTCACCCAAGGGGGTGAGAGCCTTACCGGGAAGTTATTTCAGGCATTTCAGCCCTATTTCATTCCCGAACGAATCGCACTACACTAATTAATACTACAGGTGTTCATCCCTCCCCCTTGAGAGAGGTCATTTTCCCCCAAAACTCACCCACACAGCCCGGGAGGCCCGATCGCCTCTCCGAAGCCGACCCCTAGGAGATTGGTCATGGTTCAGTTTTACATTCAGCCGGATAGCGACATCCCCGCCTCCAACCAACTGTTCAATCAAATTCGTTTCGCGATCGCCTCCCGCCAGTTCCCCCCCGGACATCGCCTCCCCAGCACCCGCCAGTTGGCGATGCAGACGGGGCTGCACCGCAACACCATCAGCAAAGTCTACCGACAGCTCGAAGAAAACGGCCTGGTGGAAGCCCAGGCCGGCTCGGGGATCTACGTCCGGGCTCTGGGCCACGAAGGGGGGTCGCGGCTCAATTCCCCCATCCTCAAACACTACCCCGAAGCCAATCACATCATCCAGCGCGGCCTGGACGAACTCCTCTCCCAGGGGTGCACCCTCAACGAGGCACGGGAACTGTTCCTGGCCGAAATCGACTGGCGCCTGCGATGCAGCGCCCGGGTGCTGGTGACGGCCCCCACCCAAGATATCGGCATCGGCCAGTTGATGGCCCAGGAGTTGGAACAGTCCCTCCGAATTCCGGTGCAGTTGGTCCCCCTCGAACAACTCGCCGACACCATCGGACAGGTCCCCTCGGGGACGGTGGTGACGAGTCGCTATTTTATCGGGCAGGCGGAGGCGGTGGCCGCGCCCAAGTCCGTGCGGGTGATCCCCGTCGATATTTACGATTACGCCCGGGAAATCGCCCTCGTCCAAAAGCTGCCCAAGGGGACCTACTTGGGCATCGTCAGCCTCAGCGCGGGGCTGCTGCGGGCGACGGAGGTGATCATCCACAGTTTGCGGGGCGAAGATGTATTGGTGATGACCGCCCAGCTCGTGGATGAGTATAAAATTAATGCGATCGTCCGCAGCGCCCGGGTCGTGATTTGCGACCAGGCCAGCGAGAAAGCCGTCAAAACTGCGATTCAAGCGAACCGCGAAGACATCATCCGCCCCCCTCAGTTGCTCTGCTGTGAAAATTACATCGGCGGCGAGTCGATCAATTTGCTCAAGCGAGAATTGGGATTAAACTAACGGGAGAATTGTCAGCGGTCAGCGGTGAACCCTCAGCCGTCAGCCGTCAGCAATTCCCTCCGACCCGAATATCTCAAATCTGATAGCTGATAGCTGATAGCTCAAAGAGGAGTCAAACATGAAGGCAACCCTGCCAGAAAAACCGTCGGTCATCGCACCCCAGTCCGAGTCATCCGAAAAGCCGGATGTCGAAAATCCGTTTGTTGACGAGTGGGATCGTCCGATTCCGCTATCGGAGGAAGAAAATCCCTTCGACCTGAAAGACCTCGAAGGTTTGATTTTGCCCGCCGCGGAACCCCCCCAAGCCGAATCTTCCGGCTTGCTGCGGAAAATCCTCCTCTCGCCCCAAATGGGCATCGGCGCCCTCATCGCCCTGGCCTGTCTGTACACCCTCACCCGCCCCTGCGTGATCGGGGAATGCCAGGAAATCGATCGCGCCCAGGAATTGGCTCGGGGCGCCCGGCAGACGGTGGAAACCCTCCCCTCCTCCCGGGCGCCGGGGTTGGCCCAGAAGGACTTGAACGGGGCGATCGCACTGGTGAAAACCATTCCCTGGTGGTCCCCCTACCACCGGGAGGCCCGGGCGCTGTTGAAAGATTATCGTGCCGACGAGGGGGAACTGGCAATGGTGGTGGCGGCCCTGCGGATGGCGGGGTTGGCCGCCCAAAAGAGCCAGAACCCGCCCCACGAAGTGGAAGAGTGGCAGGAGATGGAGCGGTTGTGGGAAGATGCGATCGCCCAACTGCAACAGGTGCCCCCGGACAGTCTCATTTACCCCTTCGCCGAAGGGCGGTTGACCGGATACCGGGGAAATTTGGCCGAGGTGCGGGGGCGGCTGAAATTGGAGCGGGAAGGCGAGCGGACCCTGGAAATGGCGAAAAAGACCGCGCAGATCGCCCAGGCCCGTCAGGGGGTCGCCAAGGGGGCGGAGAGTTGGCAGTTGGTGTACGATACCTGGCAGAGTGCGGCGAATACTTTGGCTTCGATTCCGGCGGGAACCATCGCCCATCAAGAAGCCCAACTGCTGCTGGCCCGCTACCAGCCCAAGTTGGAGGCGGCTCGCGATCGCAAAACCATCGAACAGGTGGGGTTGGAGGCCTACAACCGCGCCGTCAACAACGGCGACCAGGCCCGGATTTTTGAAAGCCGGGAAGCCTGGACCGAGGCGAGCCGCTCCTGGGGTCGGGCGGTGTCCTTCGCCAAAAAAGTGCCGCAGAGCAGCTCCTACTATCTGGACTCCCAAGAATTGCTCCCCACCTACAACCAAGCTTGGCAGCGGGCGGAACTGCAGGCGCAGGTGGATTCTCGGGTGGAAAAAGCCCGGGCAGACCTGCGGAAAACCTGCGCCGGCGCCCCCAAGGTTTGCAACTACGGCATCAGCCGCGATCTGATCACCGTGCGTTTGACCCCCGAGTATGTGGAGAAGCTCAAAGGCACGAATCCCCAGCAGCGGAACCAAGCCGAACAGCACGTCCAAACCCTCAAAGTTGCCCTGGAATCCATCAGCGAAAACGCTAAAATTCCCCTCCAGGTTTATATGCCGGATGGGAAGAAAATCGCGTCGCATTTTCCCAGTTAAAGCGAGGAATCATTGACCATTGACAATCGTAGTGGAATGACACACCTTAAACGGTGGGTTACGGCGGATTTCTAGATGGCTTTCACAGCATAGGTTTAAGCCGCCTAACCCAACCTACGAATCCAGCACATTTTTAGCCGTGTCGGTCCAGTCGGGTGGGTTAGGCGCGGCTGTAATTTTTCGGAAAAACCCACAACTTTTCATCCGCGCCGTAACCCACCATTTCTTTTTTAATGCACAGTTTTAGCAGAAACATTCCAGTCGGGTGCGTTCCCACTGAATCTATTATCGGTCGAGTGGGTCGGTGAGAGGGGGGGAACGCACCATCACCCACTATCCAGTTGGATTAAATATCAAGACCGCTTGGGAATCAATTCCCGAGGGCGCAAGACGCAGCGCCCCTACACCCTACACCCGATCGCTGCTTATTCTACTTCAAATAAATCAACAGATTCAACCCCGGAATGGTGCGGGAAAGCGTCCAAAATAATAAAATCAAATACAGCGCCCCCAAACTCCACTGATACCAAACCAAAGTCGTCACCAATGCCGGCATGAATTCGTCCCGCATCCGCAGGTCATTGAAGCCGAATTTCAGGAAATTATTGAGGCTGAAATCGTAGTAATTTAACCAGTTCCAGCGCCGGTCCCAGAGGATGGGCAAATAGCGTTCGCGGAACATGGGATAGCGCGGCATTGTCGGGAGGCGTCCGATCATCAACCGCAACTGTCGGAGGCTGGCATCTTCGGTCAAATAGGAAACTTTTAATAAATTATGATAGCGCCCCCGCCGGTAGATCGTCCACAATAAAAAGCCGGGGATGGGGAGGAGGAAAAGTGCCAGACAGAGGAGGGTGAGGGCGGCGAGTCCGGAGGCGGAGAAAATTTCCACCAAGCCGATGGCGGTAAAAAGACCGTAACTGCCCAGCATCCAGGCCGTTTCCGAGAGGGTGGGGAGGATGGGATAGGGGATGCGCCGCCGCACCCGGTCCACCAACCAAAATAGCAAACCGAAATAGGCGATCGCCACAATTCCTACCCCGAAGACGAGGGGAAAATTGGTGCCGTAACCGGTCAATAATAACAGAATTTCTAGCTGCAGCCAGTGGAGTCCCGTCAGCACCCGTTCCGCGATCGCTTTCAGGTGAGTGGCGGTTAAAAGCCAATTCCACCAACTCGTTGATGCCTCTCCGATGGGGCGTTCTTTGGCGTCGGCGATCGCGCGATCGTGTACTTTAATATAAGTCGCCAGGTCGAAACCGTCGAGTTGGAGAATTTCCATCAGTTCACGAAACGGATGTTCCGTCCGCACCTCGGCGAGGGTTTCCGCCTGTTCCCGGGTGAAGCCGAGCCGCACCAGCCGCGGGATGGAAGCGGTGTTGATATTCACCCCGAAAATCTGTCCCCACAGGGAATTTAACTTCAGCTTCGCCCGCAAATATTCGATGTGATTGGCATCGACAATTTGTTCCTGTTCCCGAAAATTCTGCACCAAATTTCGCAACAAATTCTCATTGCCCCGCAGGGTGGGAACGGCAAGAACCCGGCCGATAATGCCCGGATCGCCCATAATTTGAGCCGATTTGGAATCGAACATCAAATTGGAAACATTCAGCATCACCCCCTTGCCGAATCCGGTATCGCTGAAGTCCGTCAACCCTTGAATGCTGGCTTCTCTCAAATTCACAGTCTCGCTGAAACGGGCATCCCGAAAATCGACGGGTCCTTCAAATCTGGCCCGCTTGAAACTCACCGATGTATCGAATCTGGACTTGCCGAAACCCGCCCGATCCTGCCACCAAGATTCGCCAAAATCCGCATTTTTTTCCCAGACCGTATTTTTAAAATCCGCCGTCCCGCGAAATCGAATTCGGTTGAAATTTCCCACCCGAAACTGGCTGTCCTGAAAGGTTGCCAAACCGTGAAAGTCGGCTTTCTTAAATTGGGCATCCGCGATGAAATAGATCCGTTGAAAATCGCCCGAATCTTGGAAAACTGCCCCCGCAAAATTGGAGAGCAAATTGAAGCGACAATCCGACCAATCTGAGGATTGTTTGAAAGTGGCGTTGCGGCCGTCAACCCCTTTCAGAAAAAAGATATTGCGAAAATCGGTTTCGCCCTGAAACTCGGTTTCTTCAAATGTCAGCCGTCCCCGCAATACGGTCAACTTCGGCAACGACATCGATGACGGTTCTTGACTTTTTAAATTCAGCGATAAATGGGCGGCTTTCGATTTCAGTTTCTCGACCTCTTCGGGGTCGAATACCGACTGAATGCTCTCCTCCAAAAGCGGGACTCTCACCCCCAAATTGCGGCCGTTGAAATCCCCTTTGATGAGGGAGTGGCTGAGGTTCAATCCCAGGGGGTTTCCGGATTGGTTGAGGGCAGTTTGTAACAGGCGGTAAAAGCGATCGCGGAACTCGGCATTTTCCGGCCGCAGATCGACGATCGAATGTTGCAAGTCGATCGCCGCCACCCCGTCGCTGTTGACGGGATTGTTCAGCCGTTCCTGCAACAGTTCCAGCGTCAAAACGGAGCGTTCCGGCTGGGCATTGATCGCCAAAGCGGATGGGGAGGCGATCGCCAACCAGAGGAGGGCGAGGAGGACAAACCCCAGAATTTTGAGAGATTCGAGCGATCGGCGCATCAACAACGGTCAACCTTCGGAAATATGGCACTTTCCCGTCAATTTTACCCCATTCCAGCGCCACTAATCCCCCTCCAAAGGAAGGTTTTCGAGCCGCCAACTTTACGGAAGCATAAAAACAGAAACGGGGCGGGTTTATCCCACCCCAATCTTGACCCGCAGGGGCGCGAGGCTTGCGCCCTCCCGAAGCCGGCGACCTAAATATCCAAATCCGTGATATCCAGGCGCGGCGCGTGATCCTCGATAAACTGGCGGCGGGGCGCGACGCGATCGCCCATCAACACCGTAAAGATATGATCGGCTTCCGCCGCGTCCTCAATTTGCACCCGCTTAATCCGGCGAGTTTCCGGGTTCATCGTGGTATCCCACAACTGATTGGGCATCATTTCACCCAAACCCTTAAACCGCTGGATGGAATAGTTTGCGTTTTCGGGAAACTCCGCCAATTGCCGCTGCAATTGTTGGTCGTTGTAGCAGTAGTAATGGTTGCGGCCCCGTTCCACTTTATAGAGGGGAGGACAGGCGATGTAAATGAAGCCTTGATCGACCAATTCCCGCTGGTAGCGGTAGAAAAATGTCAGCAACAAAGTGCGGATGTGGGCCCCATCAACGTCCGCGTCCGTATTGTGGGCGCACAAACCACCACTGCCGCAGACAAAGTTTTCGTCTCCTTCCACCGAGAAATCATAAACGTAGTCGCCCACCCATTCAATTTCCTCGGCTGCCACCACTTTCAGTCCCATCAAATCATCACTGATGTGAACGTAATCCTGGGGCTTTTGCATCGGCCGCGACAAATGGGCTCGCAACTGCGGCGCGTTGGCGTGATTTTGCCAGATAGTTTGACAAAATGCGATCTGTTCTTTGCCACAAATGGTGAGCGTATAATAGGGGTGCCGCGTTTGGATCGGGGCATCCTCGGACGTGGCAATTTGATGTTCCGTGGACGTGGCAATTAAACCCAACTGTCCGAACAGATACAGCAGCCCATCTTTGAGGGCGGGCGAATTCGTCGTCCAGGAAAAATTGCCCTTTCCGATAGTGCCATCTCCGAGGAAATAGCCCTCCAAAAATGCCAGTTGCAACGGTTCCGGGAGGCTGAAAACCAGATCCGGCAATTGCTTTTCGTGGGCGAGTTTAGCCAGACCCCAGGCTTGCAACAGCCGCGCCGCCGGGACGCTGTTGAAATAGAGTTTGATGCCCTCGCTATCCGGATCGTTGTAACGGCGGGGGGTTTCTCCGAAAGTGGACGCGATCGCCGCACTCAGTTCGGGAATAAACCGCTCATCTTTTCGGCCCAAATTCAGGCTGACTTGGTGTTTGCTCAACGTCCCCTCGGCGACGTACCAGCCCAAGAAACACATCAACTCGCGGGTGACGGGCAGATAGCGATCGCACGCCTTATTTTTGTGGGCTTTGGGAACAATTTTAACCCCTTCCCCGAGGCGGATCAATTCGCTGGGGGTGAAATATTCAAAGGGTTTGTAATCGCTGATTTCCCGCCAGGACGAATTTTTGCTGCTGTCGTCGAGTTCCAACAGTCGCTCACTCTTCGAGGACACCGTTTCATAAACGATATTTTCGTTGCCCCCGATCGCCTCCAAATAGTCCAAAAAGTGGGGCAAAGTCGGGCGGTTGATGCCCCGTTCCCAATGGCTGACGGTAATCGGTTGTTTGACCCCGCAAGCCGTCGCCACCTGCTTTTGGGAGACTCCCGCCAACTGTCGCTGGGCGATCAATTGCCGCCAAGCCACATCCTCCAGTTGCACCCGGGGCTCGCTCCACTCCGAGGGATTTTGCACTTTTGCCAACAGGCGATCGCCGGCAATTTTACGCACGTCTTCACCTTTCAAATAGAGCGATCGCGTCACCCCGGCCCGATAAAAGGTATCCAGCAAATCGATCCGCGTCGGACTTTCCGCCGGACGGGGCAACCGCCGGGATGCCACCAACAAATCCCCCGGTTTGACTTCGTTGCCTTTTTTGAGGATAACTTCCCCATTTTCGTAGACAAAGACGCTGTGAGAAGACGTCACTTTCACCGAGCGATTGTAGCGGGTGGTAATTTTGTACATCGGCTCGGAATGGGGGTGGCGAATCACCGCTTTCAGGGGTTTGAAACGGGTGGAATGCGTCACCGGATCGAAGGAGACGACGCTGTACCGTTCGGGACTCCGCCGCCCCTCCACGCACTCATCGATAAACGTGCCGATATTAACAAATTCAGTCCGCCCGCGATCGTCCATCACCAGGGTCGGTTCGTCCCCCGCCACGCTCATGATAATCACCTTGTGATATCGCAACTGGGACGGATCGAATTCTTCCCCTTTGATGCCCAAACCCAAAGCCGTGATCAGGGCTTGAATTTCGTTGTTTTTGTAGATCTTGGCATCGTCGGTTTTCTCGATATTCAAAATCTTACCCCGCAGGGGCAAAATCGCCTGGGTGCGCCGATCGCGTCCCTGTTTCGCACTGCCGCCCGCACTGTCTCCTTCTACCAAAAAAATCTCCGATTCTTCCGGGTCGCGGGTGCTGCAATCCGCCAACTTTCCGGGCAGAGGAGACGATTCCAACACCGATTTGCGGCGCACCAGATCCCGGGCGCGACGGGCGGCTTCGGCCGCTTTAAAAGCTTGAATCGCTTTCTCCAAAATGGCATCGGCGATGTTGGGGTTGAAGTCCAAAAACTCCGTCAAAACTTCCCCCACCAGGGAATCGACGATGCCGCGAACTTCCGTATTTCCCAACTTGGTTTTCGTCTGTCCCTCAAATTCCGGTTCGGGAACCTTTACAGAAATCACCCCCGTCAACCCCTCCCGGACGTTTTCGCCCCCGAGGTTGGCGTCGCTATCTTTCAGTTTATTGCGCTTGCGGGCCACTGCATTCATCGTCCGGGTGAGCACCGTTTTTAACCCTTCCAAATGGGTCCCGCCATCGACGGTGCGGATGTTGTTGGCAAATCCCAAAATCGTGTCGCTGTAGGCATCCACGCACCACTGCAACGCCACCTCAACCTGAACATCGTTCCGTTCCCCAAACACGAAAATTGTATCTTCGTGGAGGGCCTGTTTTTCCCGGTTCATGTAGGCGACATATTCCCGAATCCCGCCTTCGTAGCAGTAACTCTCGACTCGGGGCTCGTCCTTTTTGAGCAACTCCAGGCGGTGGTCCGTGAGGGTGATTCTCACGCCGCCGTTTAGATAAGCCAATTCCCGCAGGCGCCCGGCAATGGTATCGTAGTCAAATTCGATGCCGGTGGTAAAAATTTTGGTGTCCGGTTTGAAACAGACCGACGTTCCGGTATGATCTTCTTTTGTGGCTTTCGTCTGTAGTTCCGTGACCGCGACCCCCCGCTCGTAGCGCTGGAGATGTCGTTTGCGATCGCGCAATACCGTCACTTCCACCCACTCGGACAGGGCGTTGACCACGGAAACCCCGACCCCGTGCAAGCCGCCGGATACTTTATAACCGCCGCCGCCGAACTTCCCCCCCGCGTGGAGGACCGTCATCACGGTTTCCAGGGCCGATTTGCCGGTTTTGGAGTGGGTGTCCGTCGGAATCCCCCGGCCATCATCCGTGACGGTGACGGAGTTGTCGGCGTTCAGATCGACTTCGATATGGGTGCAATAGCCAGCGAGCGCCTCGTCGATGGAGTTATCGACAACCTCATAAACGAGATGGTGCAGGCCGCGCGGCCCGGTTGACCCGATGTACATCCCCGGGCGCTTGCGGACCGCTTCAAGGCCTTCGAGAACCTGAATTTGTTCGGCGCTATAACTGCTGCTGGTCATGTGAAAACTGCTCCAATAATGGCGCTGAAGCCCGAGGGCCTCAAAAATGACAAAACTCCCCAAAATTGTAGCACAAAAGGGTTAGAGACGAAACGAAGGCCTGCTAAATTGAAGTTTGAATGTGGGATGGATTAGGTATGGGCGACACTCCTGCCGGGACTCCGGGGATCATCGTCATCTGCGGGGCGACGGCGACGGGGAAATCGGGACTGGCGATCGCGCTGGCCCAACGTCTGGAAACGGTTATCCTGAGTGCGGATTCGCGGCAGGTGTATCGGGAATTCGACATCGGGACGGCCAAACCCACCCCCGAGGAACGGCATCGGGTCCCCCACTACCTCATCGATATCTGCGATCCGACGGAAACCCTCACCCTCGCCGACTACCAGGATCGGGCCGATCGCTTGATTGCCAATCCCCCCGTTTCCGACGTCCCGTTGTTGCTGGTGGGGGGGACGGGACTTTATATTAAAGCGATCGCCCGGGGGTTGAAAATTCCCAGAGTCGCCCCCCAGCCGGAACTGCGATCGCAATTGCAAAATTTGGGTCAACCCCAAGCTTACGCGATGTTGCGACAGGTCGATCGCGCCGCGGCGGAAAAAATTCATCCCAACGATGCGGTGCGGACGTTGCGGGCCCTGGAAGTCTATTATGTCACGGGGCGCCCCATTTCGGAACAGCAGGGAGAAAATCCCCCCGACTACCCGATTTTACAATTGGGTTTGACCTGCGAAGATCCCGACGCCCTCACCCGCCGCATCCGCCGGCGGACCGAGGCGATGATCGACATGGGTTTCGTCGGGGAAGTGGAAAAATTGTGCGATCGCTACGGCCGAGATCTGCCGTTATTACAAACATTGGGATATCAGGAAATCACTCAATATTTGGCGGGGGATATATCTTTAGAAACCGCGATCGATCTGACGGTTCTGCACACCCGCCAATTCGCCAAACGCCAGCGCACCTGGTTCCGCGCCTACCCCGAAATCAAATGGTTCGATGCCGATCGCCCCGACCTGTGCGATCGCGTTTGGGAGGAATTGTCGATCTAGAAACCGGGTTTCTATCTGTGACTCGGGTGAAAATCCAAGATGCTTTTAGAAACCCGGTTTCTCGGCCAATCCCGACTCCCGACTCCCTATAATTCTCGGATTGCCGGGGCATTTGATACCGTTTCCGCCGCCCGTTTCATCTCCTCGATTTCCGCCTCCGTCCAGGCGTGGGTATCCCGGCAGTGGTGGGCGATCAGCAGGCCCCACAACCCGCGATCGGTGAGGACGGGGACGGCTAGATTTGCCCGCACTTTTAGACTGCTGAGAAACTCCCGGTGGCAGGGGTCGATGTCGGCGGTTTCGATGTCGGAAATGGCGCGAATCCTGCCTTGCAAATAAAGTTGGGCGTAGGTATCGTTGAAACAGTCGTCCGCCCCCGTCGAACCGTAAATCGACAGGTCGATGTAGCGGAGGGATTCAAACGTGACTTGTCCCTCCCAACGGCGATAAAAATAATATAAAACGATGCGATCGCATCCCAAGGTCTTTCGCAGCCGGTTCAAGGTGGTCTGAACTAAGTTATCCCGATCTTCAACCCGTTTCAAACGATCGACAAAGCTTTGCAAGGTGCGATCGCAATTGGGATGGGAGTTCTCATGATTGGGGTCGCCGGAGATGGACGGAAGATTCATCACTTTGCATCCTTGTGAAAAGTCGAACGGTGGTCTTTTGACTCATCCCGTCTTTTCAGATATCGATCGCAGTTTAACATCGAGGAGGCGCGATGGGAATCCCTCATGTTATAATCCCCCTAAAGACAGACATTGAAACGCCCAAACTGATCCCATTTAGAATTATCCGGCCGGATTTAAAATGGCACGATCTGACCATGAGAATCTGGGGAAGGTGGCGATGCCCTCAGATTCGAGTTAAATCGGAGAAGTAAAATAGGGGATGTGCGCCGAGTCGAGGTGATGCGCCCCCGTTTCGGATTCCAGATGACCCGTCAATCAACAATTGAGGAGAAACCCCAATGGAAAACCCGACCGAAAATTCCGATATCCGCTGGTTTGAAACCATCAGTGCCACTGACGTGCCCATCGTGGGGGGAAAAAATGCCTCCCTCGGCGAAATGGTGCGATCGCTCAAAAGCAAAGGCATCCGCGTCCCGGACGGCTTCGCCATCACCGCCGGAACCTACTGGAAATTCTTGGATGCTAACGGCCTGCGGTCAAAAATTCAGTTACAAATCGAACAATTTGAAGCCGGAAAAATCCCCCTGGAAAAAGCCGGAAAAGCGATTCGGCGGATGTTGGTGCGATCGCGCTTCCCCGAAGACATCGCCACCACCATCCGCGTCGCCTATCGGGAATTGTGCGATCGCTACCATACCGAAGAAGTCGATGTGGCCGTCCGCAGCAGCGCCACCGCCGAAGATCTCCCCGACGCCAGCTTCGCCGGACAGCAAGAAACCTTCCTCAACATTACCGGAACCGAGGAAGTCTTGGAAGCCTGCCGCCAGTGTTACGCCTCCTTATTTACCGATCGCGCCATCAGCTACCGGACGACAATGGGTTATCCCCACATGGACGTTGCCCTCTCAATTGTCATCCAAAAAATGGTGCGATCGGACCGGTCCGGTTCCGGCGTGATGTTCTCCATCGATCCGGAAACCGGCTTTCCCAACGACATCTTAATTACCGCCGCCTGGGGGTTGGGAGAATTAGTCGTCCAAGGGTCCGTCACCCCCGACCAATATCGCGTTTTCAAGCCCCTGTTAGATCGCCCCGAATTCAAACCGATCACCGAAAAAACCCTGGGCGACAAACAGGAAAAAATGATCTACGCCCAGGGGACGACAAAAACCACCCGCACGGTGCAAACCTCCCTCTACGAACTGCAGTCTTTTGTATTGGAAGATGAAGAGGTTTTGGAACTGGCGAAATGGGCGAAAATCATCGAAGATCACTATGGCACGCCGATGGATATCGAGTGGGCGAAAGACGGCGACAGCGGGGAATTGTTCGTGGTTCAGGCCCGCCCGGAAACCGTCCAGTCCCAGAAGCGGGAGGCTGTTTTGAAAACCTACAGCCTCAAACAGTCGGGGGAACGGCTGTTGGCGGGGTTGAGTGTCGGAGATGCGATCGCGGCCGGAAAAGTCTGTTTAATTCGCAACGTCACCGATATCGATCGCTTCCAAGATGGTACAATTTTAGTCACGGAAATGACCGATCCCGACTGGGTGCCGATCATGAAACGGGCCGCGGCGATCGTCACCGATCACGGGGGGCGAACCTGCCACGCCGCCATCATCAGCCGGGAATTGGGAATACCGGCAATTGTCGGTTGCGGCAAGGCGACGGAATTGTTGGAGGGCGATCGCGAAGTCACCGTCTCCTGTGCCGAGGGAGATGTGGGTTACATCTACGCCGGAAACCTGGAATATGAGTCCCAAGAAGTCAGCCTCGCGGGGATTCCGGAAACCAAAACTCGAATCATGATGAATATCGCCAGTCCCGCCGCCGCCTCCCGGTGGTGGCAACTCCCCGCCGACGGCATCGGCTTGGCGCGGATGGAATTCATGATCAATAATATCATCAAAATTCACCCGATGGCGCTGGTGCATTTCGACAAAATTGAAAACTACGCCCTCCGCCACCAGATCGCCCAACTCACCCACGGTTATCCCGACAAAACCGAATATTTTGTCGATAATTTATCCCGGGGTATCGCCAAAATTGCCGCCTCCCAATATCCCCACCCCGTCATCGTGCGGATGAGCGATTTTAAAACCAATGAATATGCGGATTTGATCGGGGGGCAACAGTTCGAGAAACCGGAAGCGAACCCGATGCTGGGATTTCGCGGCGCCTGTCGGTATTACAGCGATCGCTACCGGGAAGGGTTCGCCCTCGAATGCAAGGCAATCCGCCGGGTTCGGGAGGCGATCGGCATGGATAATGTCATTATTATGATCCCCTTTTGTCGGACGTTGAAAGAGGGCGATCGCGTCTTGGAAGTGCTGGCCGAAAACGGCCTGCGGCGGGGAGAAAACGGCCTGCAAGTTTACGTCATGTGCGAAATTCCCGCCAACGTGGAACTCGCCGACGAGTTCGCCAAACGGTTCGACGGCTTCTCCATCGGGTCCAACGACCTCACCCAGTTGGCGTTAGGAGTCGATCGCGATTCTTCGGAATTGGCGGAACTGTTCGACGAGCGAGATTTGGCCGTTAAACGGATGATTCAACGGTTGATTAAAACCGCCCGCGAAACCGGACGCAAGGTGGGAATTTGCGGTCAGGCGCCGAGCGACTATCCCGAATTTGCGGAATTTTTGGTGGAAGCCGGCATCGACTCCATTTCCCTCAACCCCGATAGCGTGGTGGAGGTGAAGCGGCGGGTTGCCGAAGTGGAGGCGAGAATGTAGAAAGCGATCGCATTATTACAGCAGTTTTCGATGCTATGAGGTATATTTTGATCCCCCCCCCGCCCCCATCCCCCC
>NZ_JAJENU010000358.1:0-782 GCF_035615495.1 Lyngbya sp. CCY1209
GAGATAGCAATCTTGCACTGTTCAATGATTTCGCGGCTTTGTGATATGACCACAAAATCATCGGCATATCTAACGACTGTTGTGTTGATAACTTTCCCTTCAACTCTATGTATGGGGAATAGTTTCTCGATATGCCTCACCATTCCATCCAGTGCGATGTTGGCGAGGAGTGGACTTATTACCCCTCCTTGGGGTGTCCCGGCTTTCGTGTCGTCAAATACACCATTGTCAATAACCCCGGCTTTTAACCATTGTTTGATATTATGCCTTATGGTCGTTGGACAATGAAGTTTGGATAGCAGGTAACCATGGTCAATCTGGTCGAAGCATTTGGCAATATCGGCATCAAGGACGTAATATCCCATTTTGTTGATACTAATAAATATTCTGCCAATTGCGTCAAGGGTTGAGCGTCCGGGTCGAAACCCATAACTTGTTCCCTCAAATTTTGGTTCCCAGTAGGGTTCCATTGCCATTTTGACCAAGGCTTGCTTGGCTCTGTCTCGGATTGTTGGGATTCCCAGAGGGCGTTTTTCATCCCGTCCAGGTTTTGGTATCCAAATTCTCCGTAATGGCTTGGCTTTGAAGTTTCCTTTGATTTCTTCAACAAGTTCAAACCTTTGTTTCGGGGATATTGCTATCACACCATCTACTCCGGCTGTTTTCTTGCCTTGGTTATCTTGGGTCACTCGCCTTACCGCTA
Organism: Lyngbya sp. CCY1209; assembly: GCF_035615495.1. Lineage (GTDB taxonomy): Bacteria > Cyanobacteriota > Cyanobacteriia > Cyanobacteriales > Microcoleaceae > Limnospira. The sequence continues at coordinate 704 of NZ_JAJENU010000358.1, forward strand.
GGAGCCTTGCGTAGTATGACTTCAAAAGGAGTCTCTGCAACCTTCTAGCTTTTGCATCCTGTCCCGATTGAGCCGCTTG
>NZ_JAJENU010000359.1:0-388 GCF_035615495.1 Lyngbya sp. CCY1209
AATCGACCATTGGGCAAGAGCCATTATGGGGTTAATTCGTTCCATCTGTATGGGTATTCCATCCTTAGACTCATCCTCTCCCCCGGTGTACCTTTAAGGGTCTGTGTGGATAGTTAGCCTAATCTTCCACTTTCCACTTACTCATTCGAGCAGCACCGTAATCAACCTGTTTTCGATACCGATTTGTTTCGAGGGTTCATGGCAGATGTTTACCTTTCGGTTAGTCATAGATGGTTGGCAGTGGTCGGACTATTGGTTGCAGATTCCACCTCACCGCCTTCCGTTCCCCGCTTCAATCCTAGGGTTGTGAGTCCTAAAACTGGGGGTGGCTATCGCCTCCTCTCTTGAGGATTGTTAAAGAATTGTTAAGATTCTCCACTTCTCCTCT
>NZ_JAJENU010000360.1:0-635 GCF_035615495.1 Lyngbya sp. CCY1209
GGTAATCATGGTCAATCTGGTCGAAACATTTGGCAATGTCGGCATCAAGGACGTAATATCCCATTTTGTTGATGCCAGTAAATATTCTGCCAATTGCGTCAAGGGTTGAGCGTCCGGGTCGAAACCCATAGCTTGTTCCCTCGAATTTAGGTTCCCAGTAGGGTTCCATTGCCATTTTGACCAAGGCTTGTTTGGCTCTGTCTCGGATTGTTGGGATTCCCAGCGGGCGTTTTTCATCCCGTCCAGGTTTAGGTATCCAGACTCTCCGTAACGGTTTTGCTTTGAAGTTTCCCTTGATTTCCTCAACAAGTTCAAACCTTTGTTTTGGGGATATTGCTACCACTCCATCCACTCCGGCTGTTTTCTTGCCTTGGTTATCTTGGGTCACTCGCCTTACAGCTAAGAGCCTTGCGTAGTATGACTTCAAAAGGAGTCTCTGCAACCTTTTAGCTTTTGCGTCCTGTCCCGATTGAGCCGCTTGATAGATACGTTTTTGCAACTTGAAAACCATCCGTTGGATTTTCGCCCAATTGATAGTTCTCCATGCATTCTTAGTGCCCGTTGGTTTCGGCTTGCCGAATCCTTTGGTTTGACTAGACGCCATTATTGCTACTCAAGTCTCCATCTTACGTCTG
>NZ_JAJENU010000361.1:0-240 GCF_035615495.1 Lyngbya sp. CCY1209
TCCTGTCCCGATTGAGCCGCTTGATAGATACGTTTTTGCAACTTGAAAACCATCCGCTGAACTTTCGCCCAATTGATAATTCTCCATGCATTCTTAGTGACCGTTGGTTTCGGTTTGCCGAATCCTTTGGTTTGACTAGACCTCGCCATTATTGCTATTCAAGTCTCCATCTTACGTCTGAACCGTGACCCGTCTGCATATCTCGAACATTACATCCAAGCATTAGCTTCTGGTCACATC
>NZ_JAJENU010000362.1:0-12395 GCF_035615495.1 Lyngbya sp. CCY1209
AAATGGTGGGTTACGGCGCGGATGGAAAGTTGTGGGTTTTTCCGAAAAATTACTGCCGCGCCTAACCCACCCTACTGAACTGACTTCACTGCTTGGAAATTGAGGATTTAAACCGACATGATATCAATCGAAATCGCCGTCGTTCCCCCAGGGATCTTCGCAAAATAGGTAAATTGCCTCGAATTCTTCTCCTGCTTCTGCGGCTTTTTGTTCCAAATATTCGATCCGCTGTTTGCGCCGCCCTCGCGCTTGGGAACGGCTGGTTCCGGAGGCGGAGTCGAGAACCCAGGACTGTTCTTCTCCGCCGATGCGGTACTTGAATTCGCAGACAATATTAAAAGCGGTCGCCCGGGCGATCGCCGGGGGATAAACGGCCGATGCGATCGCCAGCAAACCCAGAAAAGCGATCGCCGATAATCCCAACTGATTCGTTGATATTCTCATCTTTTTTCCCCCCTCATCAAATGGAGAATACAACCGATTTTAGCTCGAAACTGCATTAGCCGTGGGGGCGATCGCGTCGGGAATTTCGGTTTCCACCCGGCGCAGGCGGGGGGTGCGGTAGGCAATAAAAGCGGCGGTCAAATTTAAGATACCCACCCCGCACAACAGCAGGGCACTACCCCGTCCGGGTCCCGATCCGATCACCTGTCCGATCGTCTCGGCGAGGAATCCACCCGGCATCATCATCGGTTCAAAGAAGCGATCGACCAGGGGACCGACACTCAATTGCGTGACCACCAATAGGGATTTTTCTAACAACCCCTGGAGGGCGAACACCCGGCCTTGCAAATAGGTAGGAACCTTGCACTGCCAAATGGTTTGGTTGCTGCTGACGACAATCGGCTGGGAGAAGAGATAGCCGAATCCTCCGATCGCCGCCAAAAATAGGGTAGGTTGAAAGCCGCCCAGACACAAACAGAGTCCCTGCAAACTCACGAAAAATAAAATGCCGTGGATCTGACGTTTCAATCCCCCCCAGGCGCTCACGAATAAGCTGCCAAATAGCATCCCGCAACCGCTGATAGACAGGACGATTCCCAACTCCGAACTCGACGCGAAATTGAGGATGATCGGCCAGAACAACACCTGGATCATCCCCTCCGTCAGGTAGGTGACGCCGAAGAAGATCATCAACCCCAACAGTCCCGGACGGGCCGCGACATAATCCCACCCCGAACTGATTTCGTCCCAGATGCGATCGAGGTTAACCGTCTTGCGATCGCTTTTTTCGGAGGGTTTGGGGTCGGGGATGCGGACGCTGAGGAGGGCGATCGTGGCCAAAAAATAGGTGGCGAAGTCGAACAGCAACACCCCCTGCAATTGGACGGCCTCGATCAAAAATCCGGCGATCGTCGGCCCCAAAATCCGGGCCATCGCCCGGGAGATCTGCACCATGCCGTTGGCCCGCCCGAGGTGCTGTTTGGGGACGACTTGGGCGATCGCGGAAATGTAGGCGGGGATGTGGAAGGCGTTGGAAACCGAACTGATACTCACCCCCAAATAGATGTGCCAAATTTCCAGATTTCCGGTGGACACCAAAATCATCATCGCGATCGCCGTCACCCCCGTGACGGAATCGGCCACCAGCATCACCGACCGCCGGTTCCAGCGATCGACCAGAACCCCGGCGAAGGGCGAAATCAGCAAGTTAGGGAGGTAAGTCAGGACGAGAATCAGCGCGAACAGAGTCAGCGAACCCGTCGTTTGATAGGCCCAAACGCCGAGGGCAAAGTCGGTGATATAGCTGCCGACGACGGAGATAATTTGTCCCAACCAAATTCGCAAGAAAGTTTGCATAGTCTGTCGATAATCGTCCCTGAAAATGAGCAAGGGGGGAAAGGTAAACTCGCAAATCGTAATCGCTTTCCCAAATCGCTGTCAATGGATCTGGACTTCGGTTGTGGGGGACGCAGATGCCATAACCGATGGTTCCCGTTCCCCGTTTTTCGGTCTGATTCGATCTCGTTCCGGACGGAACGCCCCGACTTCGGCCGTCCCGGGTGGGAGATCTCGCGCCTCCGGGGCGATCGCATCTGTCCCGATCGCCCCGGACGAATGAACCATAGGAAACGGACAAAAAAAATAAGCAGGTCGTTCCCGTTTTCGAGGTGCGATCGCCCTCAAATCGCTTTCCACGCCAAAACGTGACCCGCCGACCGATCGAGAAAACTGCCGAAATCACCCCCCTTTTTTTGCCCTCTATTTGCGCCTTCTCTCATCGATCAGGCCTCATCAAAATCAAAATTTTAAACGTCGAAAGACGATTTGACTTCCCGCTTTTGGGTGAAATTATGAGCCGGGACGACGGGTCGCGCACAGCCGCTCCCAAACCCCCAGCAAATTTCCCACCGCTCGCTCCCAACTGTGTCGCTCCATTGACCGCCGGCCGTTGTCGCCCATCTGTCGGCGCCGGTTTCCATCCTCAATTAATAATTGCAATTTTTGAACGAATTCGACCCTATCTCGGGGTGTAAAAAGCCAGCCGTTCCACCCGTCCCGAATGTTCTCCGTCACTCCCCCCGCCCGGGGCGCCAACACGGGAATCCCCGCCGCGAAGGCTTCCAAAACCGTCAACCCCCGGGTTTCCTTTTCGGAAGTGGTGACGTGCACATCACTGCTGGCCAGCAGGGCGGGAACCCGTTCTGGGGGGACGCGCCCGAGGAGGTGGGCGTGGGGGGTAAGTCGGCCCAACCGAGATGCGATCGCCTCCCGCAGCGGCCCGTCTCCGGCTACCAAAATGGCGACGCGATCGCGATCGACGACCTCAAACACCCGGGAAAAGGCATCCAACGCGAACTCCCAGCCCTTGTCCGGGGTGAGGCGCCCCAAAAAAATCAATTTCACTTTTTCATCGACATCCGGCAGTCCGTACTCCCGCTCAAAAAATCCGGCCGTTCGCCGGTTCGGATTGAATGCTTCCGTATCAATGCCGACGAGTTCGACGTGGGGCCGGTGCAGGTTGCGGATACCCAGTTGAGCCAGATTTTCGGCGGTGACTCGGCTGGTGGCGAGGGTGATGTCGTAGGAATTATAAATGTAGCGCAGGAATTTCCCCGCCACCCACTGAACCGATGCGATCGCAAACGGCGGCAGGGGCAAATAGTCGTCCGCGTAGTCCAAAAAATTCGTCCGGAAAAATCCCGCGCAGGGGATGCCCCGGCGGCGGGCAAAGTCCACCCCCGGAACCCGCCAAAACCCGAAGGCCAGCCGTTCCGGCTCGTCCACATGAATCACATCCGGCCCGAACGCCTCCAACTCCCGCGTCAGTACCCCGTAGGCGGCGCGGCTGACGTTGCGCTCGAAGTCCAACCCCAGAAAGGGCGTACTCGGCAGGTTGACAACCCGGACGCCGGGGAGGATCTCCCCCGTATAATCCCGCCAGTCGGGATACACCGCCCCCAACTCCCGGTAATCCGGGCAAAACAGGCGCACTTGATGCCCCCAACGACTCAGCCACCGCAACCGCTCGAAGCCGCTGACCGTCACTCCGTCAACGACCGGGAGAAATCCAGAGGTGATGATGGCAATTTTCATAATAATTGGGGTGTGGGGAATTTTAGATTTTAGATTGTCGGGGCCCCTGGCTTGCGCCCTGATTTTAGATTCCCTGCTGTTGGGGGAGGAGTTCGGCATTTCTCACGTCTCACTCCTCTTTGCTCTTTCCTCCTTGTGCCCCTCGGATTCAATACTTTAGCCGAACTTGAGCGCGGACTCACCCCGATCGTATGATAGGTTGACATTCGCTGGGAGATGGGTTCATGAAACGTCTGGTTTTGGTCGGTTTGGGAGTCCTGGCGATCGCTTTTGCCGGGGATTTGACAGGCTCCGATCGCCCCGTCGTCGCACTCGCCCCAGAATATCAAATCGCTGCGGCGATGCGATCAGGAACCTTCGTGTCCGGGGAACATCCCACCCGGGGCTCGGTTCAAGTCATCGAGGAGGGTGGGCGGCAATATCTGGAATTTGCCGACGACTTCGGCACCAACGAAGGGCCGGATCTGTTCGTGATTTTGCACCGTTCCGATGACGTCATCGGTACCACCCAAGCCCCCGTTCACAGCATCGATGAGGGGGACTACGTTTTGGTGGAACCCCTGAAAGCGGCGAGCGGCGCCCAGCGTTATCCGGTGCCCGCTGGGGTGAATGCCGGTGATTACGGTTCCGTCGCGATCTGGTGCCGCCAGTTTAACGCCACATTCGGCGCCGCGTCTCTAAAGTGAAGGGTCGCGGGACTGGGCAATTTTCAAACTCAGAAAAATCACCGGAATGATGCCCACCGCAACGATCGCCAAAGCCGGACCCGCAGCTTCCGCCAGCCGTTCATCGGAGGCGAGGTTGTAGACGCGAACCGCCAGCGTGTCAAAGTTGAAGGGCCGAATCACCAGGGTGGCGGGCAATTCTTTCATCACGTCCACAAACGTCAGCATCGCCGCCGTCAGCAGTCCGCCACCCATCAGGGGAGTGTGAACCCGCATCAGGACGCGGGTGGGGGAGTCGCCCAAACTGCGGGCCGCGTCGTCCAAGCTGGGCTTGATTTTGCCCAAACTCGACTCCACCGCCCCGAAGGAGACGGCCAAAAATCGCACCAAATAGGCGTAAATCAGGGCCGCGATCGTGCCGCTGAAGATCAATCCGGTGGAGATGTCGAACAGCGATCGCATCGCCGAATCGATCGCATTATCTAAGGCCCCGACGGGAATCAAAATTCCGACGGCAATGACAGAACCGGGGACGGCGTAACCCATCGCCGCGATGCGGGCGGACAGCCGCATTCTCCAAGTGGGATTCAGGCGCACCCCGTAGGCTAAAATCAGCGCGATCGCCACGGCTAAAATGGCGGTCAAAATGGCGAGGGTCAAACTGTGGCGGGCGAAACTCCAGAAGCGATCGTCGAAGACTGTTTCTAGATTTTTGAGGGTCATTTGCAATAGCAAAATTGCGGGCAGTAAAAATCCCAGCGCCAGGGGAGTCAGGCAGGCGACAAATGCTCCGAGCGATCGCGCTCCCCCCAGTTTAAACCGCTGCGCCCGGGCGGAAGAACCCCCATTTTCGTAATATTGAGCTTGGCGGCGGGACCACAATTCCAGCAGAATTAATCCCAAAATAAATAGCATCAACACCGCCGCCAACTGAGCCGCCGCGTCCCGTTCTCCCATGCCGAACCAGGTGCGGTAAATTCCGGTGGTAAACGTATCGACGCCGAAATACTGCACCGTGCCGAAATCGTTGAGGGTTTCCATTAGCGCTAAGGCTAACCCCGCCATCATCGCGGGGCGGGCCAGGGGGAGGGCGACGGCGAAGAAACTGCGCCAGGGGTTGCAGCCCAGCGATCGGCTGGCCTCCAGGGTGCGCCCGGACTGTTCCAAAAAGGCGACCCGCACCAGTAAGTAAACGTAAGGGTACAGCGTCAGGGTCAAAAGGACGATCGCGCCGCCGATGGAACGGATCTCGGGAAACCAGTAATCTCCGACATTTTGCCACCCCATCAGGTTCCGCAACCCGGTTTGGACGGGGCCGTAAAATTCCAGCCATTCTGTATAAACGTAGGCGAGGATGTAGGCGGGGATGGCCAGGGGCAGCAGCAGCGCCCACTCAAAGATTTGGCTTCCGGGGAAGCGGCACGTCGTCACCAGCCAAGCCGTCCCGACCCCGATCGCGATCGTGCCGATACTGACACCTATCATCAAAATCAGGGAATTGACAATATAGCGCGGCAGGACGGTGGAGGCCAGGTGCGCCCAAATTTCCCCGGAATTGGTGAAAATGCTGCTCAGGACGAATAAAATCGGGGTGGCGATCAGGGCCGCGATCGGCAGGGCAACCAGAGACGGTTGCCCCCACCTCCCGGTCTTGCTGGGGAACCCTGTAAGGCTGCCCCCACGGCAATTCAGGGTTGGTTTGACGCGAGATGGAGTGGCGGGCGATCGCACTTGCAGGCATCCTCCGAACAAATTTAACAAAAACTTAGTGAGAATATATCCCAAAAAGACAGTATGATACGAAAGGTTGTTGATTACAACTTTTTTCAATCATTCGTCCGACTCTTAAACGGGAGGTCAATCGAACCAACGATGGATCAATCTGCAATCTTGCACCTGGAGGGGATTTACAAGCAATTTCCCCGCACCGATGCCCCGGCCGTCGAAGCCGTGACGCTGACCCTGAATCAGGGCGATATTTTGGGGTTACTCGGCCCCTCCGGCTGCGGCAAGACCACACTGTTGCGAATGATTGCCGGGTTTGAACGCCCCGATCGCGGTGCGGTGGAGATCGCCGGACGGGTGGTCGCAGATGTGAAGCAGTGGGTTCCCCCCGAACGGCGAGATGTGGGCATGGTTTTCCAAGATTATGCGCTATTTCCTCATTTAACCGTAGCAAAAAATGTCGCCTTTGGCTTGCAGGCGTTAAAGAAAAAGTCCCCCAAAGCGGTCAAGCATCGCGTCGCGGAAGTGCTCGAACTGGTGGGATTGTCGGGATTAGGCGATCGCTACCCCCACGAACTCTCCGGCGGACAGCAGCAGCGGGTGGCCCTAGCCCGGGCGTTGGCGCCGGGTCCGGCGTTGGTGTTGTTGGATGAGCCCCTGAGCAATTTGGACGTGCAGGTGCGGTTGAGGCTGCGCCAGGAGTTGCGGGAGATCCTGAAGGCGGCGGGAACTTCCGGGGTGTTCGTCACCCACGACCAGGAGGAGGCTTTGTCGATCTCCGACTGGGTGGCGGTGATGCGCGGCGGACGGTTGGAACAGTGGGGGACGCCGGAGGAGATCTATTTGCAACCGGCTTCGCGGTTCGTGGCGGAGTTCGTCACCCAAGCCAATTTTATCCCGGCCCGACGGCGCGGCGATCGCTGGGAGACGGAGGTGGGATGTTTTGCGATCGCCCCCGATATCGACGAGATTCGCCCGGAGTCGGGACGGGCGGATCTGATGGTGCGACAGGAAGATTTTATCCTCAAACCCGACGAAACCGCCCCCGTCGTGATCCGCGATCGGCAATTTTTGGGCCGGGAACTGCACTATTGCCTGCGGGTCCCCTCCGGGCGGGAACTGATCGCCCGGACTCGGGCGGGGGGGCGCTCCCTGCCGGTGGGAATGCGGGTGCGGGTGACGGTCCCGGAAGAGGCAGTGCGGGTGTTTCCGGTTCCTTCCGCCGAGGCGGGTTTGCCGGCCTGGGGTGTAGGGAATCGGGAATAGGGAATCGGAAGTAGAGTCCCGATCGCTTGAGCGATCGCGCACTTCGGCATTACCGAACCCAATTCAAGGTTGAAACGATTCAGCATCCGGTTTGCCGTCCCTTTCGGCCAATGCTTGAGCAAAGCGTATCCGGTGACGGCGGGACACCTGCTGCTCCGGGTCAATGCCATCAAAGGTAGGCGGAATCCAAGCGCGGACGACCAATAAACCGCCCAGCACGATCAGAAAAGAGCAGGCCGCCATCACCTGCACCCACGGGGTTTCCAAAATGCCTCGGACGATGATTTCCCGCAGCACCGACACGATCGAAACCTCCACTGCGACTCCGATCGAAACTCGATGTTCCTTTAAGTAAATAATCAGTAATCGAAACAATTCCACCAGAATGAGCAAGAACAAAATATCGGCAGTGACCCGAGGAAAGTCCAAAGGGGGCAACAGCGACAGAAACATCTCTCGCAATTGCATCACCATGAAGCTAAACAGGCCAATGCACAACGAAATCACAATTAAGTCCTGCACCAGTTCCAGAAAACGAATGATGTGGACTCCACTAAACCAATTGCCCCAGCGAGGAGAAGGGTCTTTTGATAAGGGTTCCATAGTATTTAAAGGTAAAGGATAGAGTGCCCGGCTGTTTCATTCTCAGTTAAAAATTGTCGAGGGTGTAGGGAGAATTAATAATTAATAATTGTTAATCATTAATTATTAATTCATTGCCGTGTGGGTCTGCCGGACCCGGGGAGCGCCGGCAGACCGCGACCCGTCTGGGATCAGCTACCACCCATCAGCGCCTGGGCGAGTCCGATGTAGAGGGGTATTCCTATGGCAAGCGCAACCGGCGTACCAATGGCTGTGGACGCGCCGATGTAGGCGGAGGGATTAGCCGACGGGATACCGGCTCGTAAAGTGGGCGGCCCGGAGATGTCTGAACTAGAGGCGGCAATGACGGCCAGGATCACGACGCCACCAGGGCTGAATCCCGTGGTGATGTGGGCGATCATGCCCAGACCGAAGCCAATGAACCCATGCAGTAGCGGTGCCACAAAGGCATATACAGCGTACCACTGAGCCACCTTGCGGAGTTCGCCGATCCTTGCCCAGGCCTCCATACCCATGATCAGCATCAGGACTGAAAGCAAGCCGCGAAAGCCCGGATTGAAGAAGCTCTCATAGACACTGTCAGGCTTGGTGAGTATGCCGAGAGCGATGCCGAGCAGCAGTGCCGAGAGGGCAGAACCCTGGAGGCTTTCCTTGACGATCGGCCAGATCTCGACCCGATTGCTTGCAGTACCGCGCTGCTGCCTGAGATACTCCTGCCGGGTGGTGGGATACTCCGGCTCGCTGGGATACCCACCTGCGGCAACCGGCTGCTTGCTCAGAGACTCTTCCTTGCTCAGAGACTCCTGCTTGGCTTTTTGCTTGCTTGTATAAATGCTGGCTAAGACGATCGCAGTCACGAGAGCTGGGATGTCCATAAAAGGATAGAGTGCGCCGGCCCAAGCCTCATATTGCATACCTTCCGATTCCATCATCGTTATGCCGGCGGCGAGGGTAGAGCCACTCACGGCACCGAACAAGCCCCCGGTCGCAATGGCATCGACGGTTTTGATGTTCGGCAGGATGGCTAAGGTGTAGCGTGCGATTAACACGACAAGGATGCCGATTACCGCAGCGAATATCGCGGGCAACACCATCTCTGCCAGATTGGCCTCGCGGATGGCAATGCCACCGCTCAGGCCGACCCTGATGAGCAGCATGAAGACGATGAATTTATAGACCGCATCTGGAATTTGCAGTTGGCTATTGACGGCGGCAATGACCATACCACCAATCAGAAAGCCGAGTGTTGGGGATTGCAACTTATCCCCAAAGCGCGTCAAGAAATCGGCTAAGAAATCCACTTTTTAATTCCTCCTTAATCAGATTTTAGGGGTCAGGACGACAGGCAAGGGTGGCCTCCAATCCTGTGGGTAGCTGGCTCTACGCATCCGGGTGAGCGGCGAGTTAACCCGCCATTAAGAATGCATCTGTATCCCGGTGCATCCTGTGTCCGAAGATCAGGTTTCGCTCCGGCGAGCGCAAACGATCGCGCTCATCAGTGGTGATTCAAGTGATTCAAGTTCAAACCATTCAGGTTAAAGGCCATCGTACTCACCCCTAAAACTGCAAACCAGATGCAGACTGTGGGAAACACGGCCAACCGGAGATGAAGATGAAGCCGGCTGCGGAAACGCCGGCAGCGTACAGAAATGATGGGAAATGCCAGAGAAATTTGCCATGAGTACCTCCTTTGGTCTCCTCGCTCAGGGGAGAAGCGGTGATTGATCTTGATAGATGGAACAAAAGCCAAACCCAAGTCGGCGTGTGGGGCTTCACTCTTTGGTATTGGGCGAGATCCGAACGGTAGCGATCCGGGGATGGTATTTTTCCGGACAGGGTTGAGAAGACGAGTTGCCCCTATCGTCTTCTATAGACTCGGGTCTATTTAGGTTCAAATCTCTATGCGCTTAAGTCTATGCGCTTAAGTTTATCTTAAAGTTTGCACGAATTGGCGATCGCTCTATATAAATCTGCCAAGTAATTTCAAATTCAAGGCATAACTTTTACTTATGATTTTCGCAGAACCTGCAGATCTCCGGTCAATGTCAATTGCGATCGCAGATGGACGGTACTGCCAACGGCAGGGTACTAGGGACGAGGGCCTGCTGCCATTTGATTTGAATGGTGGTCATCGCGCCAAAAGGATAAGCGTTTTTTATGAAATGCTTCTGCTAATCTGAGTCAATCTTTCTCGACAGAGGGGATTGGATTCGCCAATCTTTGGCATAATCTTAAAGGTATGGTTCAAGGCAAAACCATAGAATCTTGCCTTTAATTGTCACGACAGAACGCATTAAGAGGTAACCCCCATGACCCAGAAAGCCAGCAAACTCGTCATCGTCACGGAAAAGGTGCTACTGAAAAAAGTCGCCAAGATCATCGACGAAGCCGGAGCTACCGGTTATACGGTGGTGGCCGCCGGCGGTAAAGGCAGTCGCGGCGTGCGCTCGTCGGGACAACCCACCGTCGGCGACACCTTCACGAATGTCAAGTTTGAGATCCTCACCCCCAATCGGGAGATGGCCGTGAAAATTTCGGATGAGGTCGCCGCGAAGTTTTTCGACGATTATTCGGGCATCTCCTATGTCTGTGACGTGATGGAGGTACTGTACGCCCATAAGTTCTGACTCAAAACCCCAGCAATTCCCATGTGGGTAAGAAGCCGTTCGAGCACCGGGAATCTCGGTATTTTGACACTCCCCGCGAAGACAACGACGGGGATTCTCAGTTCTAGCCCCCAGCAGCATCAAGCCACTGTGTATTCACGCTCGTTACCCTCTTGCATTTCTGCATGGCGATCGGAAAACCGGTTGACTATCGCCACCGCTTGGGAATCAATTCCCGAGGGCGCAAGACGCAGCGCCCCTACCCGATCAAATCATATTCAGATGATGGGGGAGTTGGTGTGGCTTAATCATATCAAATCCGGTTAAATACTCAAAAATCCAATTCCCCCCTGACGGGCAACCAGAGACGGTTGCCCCTACGGGGGAGCGTCAAATCGGCGACTCCGATCTATAGCGCTGAAGCGAGGGTAATCGGTAATCGGGAACTCCAACTGCTTTTCTATATCTCAAATAAAATCATGGATAATATACTGTTCGATCGCTTTGGGTAAGGTGTTTCGCTAGATTGATATTTTCAGTCCTGGCGACTCGGAAACCCGGTTTCTTCAATTCCGAAACATAATTCGACGATCGCGATCGCATCTATCTCGTCAATTTTGCTAAAATAGCTTCATGATCATCTATCTGTAAATGAGCGGCGATCGCCACGGTCCCTTTAGAAATATAAAACCCCCCCAACTCCAATTCAATACCCGATCGCGATCGTACCCGATGAAGCGTCGATGGAAAATGGGTTAAGATGTTCGGGTGTCGGGTTGCCATCCGGATTCTCGACGTGAACCTCGGAAACCCGGTGCCTCGGTCAGATCGTTTGAATTGAAATAGCTTATGACGTTAGCCGATATTGTCGTAATTGGGGCGGGAATTGCGGGGTTGACTTGTGCGAAGCAATTGCGTCGGCAAGGGTATTCAGTCGTAGTGGTGGAGAAGTCCCGGGGAGTGGGGGGGCGATCGGCAACCCGCCGGGTGGGGGGAATTCGGGCTGATCATGGGTTGCGATATTTGCAACCGACGGGGGAGAAAATTCGGGAGTTGATCACCGAGATGGAGGGCGATCGCGAGTGGAATTTACAACAGTGGACAGATACGATTTACGAGTGGAAATCGGGGGAATTTAAACCCTCTCCACCCCTGCCCCGCTACGTCGCCCCCCGGGGGATGAATTCGGTGGGAAAATTCCTCGCCCGAGATCTGGAAATTTGGTTCAATCGCCGCGTTACAGGTTTAATTCCCCAAAACAATAACACCTGGAATTTACAATTGGAAGTCACCGGCGACGGCAACCCGGAAACCCCCCGGGAAATTGGGGCGAAGGCAGTGGTGGTGGCAATTCCGGCGCCCCAAGCCTTGATGGTGTTGGAACAACCGGAAGCACAAATTCCGTCAGATCTTCTCGAAGGGGTGCGATCGCCCGCATACGACCCCTGTATCGCCGTGATGGCGGGGTATTCCCCCGACAAATGGCCGCAGGTGGAAGCCCGGACTCCCCCCTGGCAGGCGGTGCGGTTCCCAGAGTGCGATCGCCTCGACTGGATCGGTTTGGACAGCAGCCGCCGCCCCGATCCCTCCCAACCCGTTTTCGTCCTCAATAGCAGTGCCGAATTGGCCCGCGACTATCTCGATGCCACCGATTTGCAACCCCCCGGAAAGATGCTGTTAAAATTGGCGGGCGATCGCCTATTTTCCTGGCTGGATTCCCCAGAATGGATGCAGGTTCACCGCTGGCGATATGCCTTCTGTCGCCAACCGTTGTCCGTCAAATGTTTGACGGCAACAACACCCCTACCCATCGCCTGTGCGGGAGATTGGTGCAGTCAAAATCAAATCGAAGGGGTGTTAATATCGGGAATAGCCGCCGCCAATTGGATCGATTCCCAATTACCAAATTCCCCGTAAAACAAGCTTCTAGCTTGTTACGGCTAAGATAGCCGTGCTACCCGGTTCTTCGGCTTCAAATTACCAAATTCCCCGT
>NZ_JAJENU010000363.1:0-6132 GCF_035615495.1 Lyngbya sp. CCY1209
GAGCCGTGTGAGGTGAAAGTCTCATGCACGGTTCTGAATGGGAGGGGGAGAAGGTGACTTCTCTCTCGACCCCTAATCAAGTCCGATCAATCACCAATTCTGCCCCCCCAAAAACCGGCTTTGCGGTCTTTTGAGTGGCTCAAAACCAGAGAATCCGTCAATTGACGGCGAGAAAGTCCCGCAGCTTTCTCCTCAAAAATATCGGGGAAATTGTCCCGAATTCCGGGAGTTTCGGCCGCGCCGAAACTCCCATACCGAAAAGCTCAGAGAATTCCCATGCTCAACCAACGTCGCCCCCCGACCTATTTGGGTCAGGGATTTGCCTTTCCCTTGGAAATCAATCAGCAAGGCAACTGGGCCCTGAGTGCGGGCGATCGCAACGTCCGGGAATCCATCCTGCTGATTTTGATGACCGACCTGGGCGAACGACTCAACCGGCCCGAGTTCGGCTGTCGCCTCTCAGAACTCAGCTTCGCCCCCATCAACTCCGAAACCCTGATGTTAATGCGGATCTACGTCCGAGAAGCCCTAGAACAGTGGGAACCGCGCATCATTGTAGATGACGTTTTAGCCATCCCCGACGGCGGCGGGGGGCGGGTGGATCTGGTCATCAACTACCGCCTCAAACCCACCCACGATCGCCGCAGCCTCGTCTATCCCTTCTACCTGCAACAGCCGCCGGAATAGCCCCCATGGTCTTCGACTTCCTACCCAACCTCCCCAAAGCCAACCTGGATGATCGCACCTACGACGATCTCCTGCAAGAATGCCTGCTGCGAATACCCCGCTACTGCCCCGAGTGGAGCAACTACAACCCCAGCGATCCCGGCATCACCCTGCTGGAGCTGTTCGCGTGGCTGATGGAGCAGATGCTGACCCGCTTCAACCAAGTCCCCCGCCGCAACTACGTTTTATTCTTAGAACTCCTGGGCATCCGCCTGCAACCCCCCAACCCCGCCCGCACCGAAATCACCTTCTACCTCGTCTCCGACCTCCCCGCCACCTACACCATCCCCGACGGCATCGAAATCGCCACCGAACGGCTCCCCGACGCCGAATCCGTCGTCTTCAGCACCTCCGGGACCCTGACCATCGCCAAACCCGCCATCGGCCACTTCCTCCACGCCGAAACCCCCGAAGACACCCCGCAAATGTTGCGCGATCGCTTCACCAACTGGTGGACAATGGACCGGGACGGCACCTGGTCCGGACCCGAACTGCCCCTATTCGGCGATCGGCCCGACCCCGGCCAATGCTTCTACCTCGTCTTCGAGCCCGACGCCCCCATCGAAGGCAACGTCATCGCCCTCACCGTCAAAGGCCAAGCCGCCACCCCCACCGGCATCGACCCCGACCACCCCCCCCGGCGGTGGGAAGCCTGGAACGGGCGCTACTGGCAATCAATCCTCATCGAAGAGGCCGACGACGAAACCCAGGGCTTCAGCTTCCGGGACCTCACCCGCCAGGGGCGCGACCCGAGCCGGGGCGCCGACATCATCCTGCACCTCCCCGTCCGCTTCCCCGTCGCCCAATTCACCGCCTACCGGGGCCGGTGGCTCCGCTGCGTCTGCACCGAACCCACCCCCGACCAGGCCCCCTACAGCCGCTCCCCCCGCATCGTCGGCCTCGGCGTCCGCTCCGTCGGCGGCACCGCCCCGGCCACCCAGTGCCAGGTCGTCACCGACGAAGTGCTCGGCATCAGCGACGGCACCCCCGGCCAGGTGTTCCGACTCGCGCGCCCCCCCGTCCTCGCCCGGGCTGAAAACGAATACCTCACCGTCACCCCCCCCGGAGAACTGCCCCAAATTTGGGCAGAAGTCCCCGACTTTTCCAACTCCGGACCCGGCGATCGCCACTATTTAATCGACTCCCTCACCGGCGCCGTGCAATTCGGCCCCCTGGTGCTCGAACCCACCCAACTGGTGCGAGAAACCGAGTACCGCGCCCTGCTGCAAACCACCAACCGCCCCCCCGCCGTCACCCCCGCCCCCAGCCAAGAGCGGCAGTACGGCGCTGTACCCCCCCGGGGAGCCACCCTGCGGATGGTCCGCTACCGCACCGGCGGGGGCGTCCGGGGCAACGTCCAACCCGGGACCGTGGTCGTGATGAAATCCGCCATCCCCTACGTCGGCACCGCCGTCAACCACATTCCGGCCCGCAACGGCTCCGACGCCGAATCCCTGGAACAGGCCGCCATCCGCGTCCCCCAGATGTTGCGAACCCGCGATCGCGCCGTCACCCCCGAAGACTTTGAAACCTTGGCGATCGTGGGCGGACGGGGTGCGATCGCCCGCGCCCGCTGTTTGCCTCCCACCCAACCGGGCACCGTCGAAGTGCTCCTCATCCCCCGACTCCGACCCGATGCGGGCTTCGGCATTTCCCCGGCGGAATTGATCCTCAGTTCCGAACTCCGGCACCAGGTTCTCGACTACCTCGACGAGCGCCGCCTCCTAGGGGTGCAAGTCACCTGTCGGGAACCGGAATACGTCGGGGTCGCCGTCCAAACCGAAGTCACCCTGCAACCCCAGTACGACCACCCGGACGCCCGGGAAGACATCCGCCGCGAGTTGGAAGCCGCCCTGTACCGCTTCCTCAACCCCGTCGTCGGGGGGAGCAAGGGGGAAGGCTGGCCCTTCGGCCGGCTCCTCTACCCCACCGACATCATCGCCCTACTGCAACAATTTCCCGCCATCCTCAGCTTGGGCGCCGTGCAACTGTTCGCCCTCCGCCCGGTCGGCTCTCCGCAGGAGAATCGCTGGGTGCGGGGACAACCCGTCGCCCTCATCGATCCCGGCCCCCACGGGACGATCTGTTCTTGGTCTGATGCCGCCCTCAACTCCGGCCACGTCATCAACATCATCCATTGAAAAAGCGGGTTTCTTTTCGCATCTACGGTAAGCCGACATGACTTCCATGACCCAAGCTCCATCCAGTCAATCCGTCCTTTTAGATGTCGTTTCGATCGATATTCCCGAGACGGAACCCGCGCAACTGTCCGAATTGTCCGGCACGATTTACCAAGTCGATTCGGACCGGTCAAACCTGACACTTATCCCCGGAGAAGTCAGTGAAATTGTCATCGATTTGGAAAATTTGGATACCCGCCCCCTGGAGCTCTCCTGCGAACTGACCGGCAATTTTCCTCCCCACTGGTGTCGGAGTGCGATCGCGGGATATCAATTGTCGCCGGGGGAACGGAAGTCGGCTGTGCTCTCTTTTCGGGTCGATCGCAACTTTTTTGAGGAACACCAAGCCGATGTCTCGGGCGACGGACTGCGGCTCAACTATTCCGGGCGGTTCAGCGTTTACGGCACTTATCCCGGCACCGGGGAAAACACGGGCCTGCCACCCCTGCTGGAATTTATAGATTTCGACCTGTTTCTCAGACCGCGATCGCCCTACGTCAACCTACTGCCCCAAATTTATCGGGAAATCGATTTTGTCGGCCGTTTCCTCAAAATTATCGAAACCACCTTCAACCCCGACGTGCAAACCTTCGGCACCCTTTGGGCCCACCTCGACCCCCTCACGGCCCCCGAAAGCCTGCTGCCCTTTTTGGCCCACTGGGTCGGCTGGCGTCGGGTCCCCAATCTCAGTTGGGAACAGCAACGCCGTCTGATCCGCCACGCCTTGGAGATTTATCGCTGGCGGGGGACCCGGCGGGGGCTGCGATTTTACCTGCACCTGGCGACGGGACTGCCCCTGGATGAAGATTTGCCGGAAATCGAAAAGCACATCGCCATTGTGGAAAATTTTACCCAGGGGGCGGTGATGGGGACTTCCTATCTGGGCGTGGATGCGATTTTGGGGGGCGGAAAGCCTTTCCATTTTGACGTCCGCCTGCGGGGCGACCCCGATGCCATCGACGAAACATTAGTCCGTCAGGTCATCGAAGAACAGAAACCCGCTTTTTGTACTTACGAATTGAAAATAACTAATAATTTATAATTAATAACTTTCAATGATTATGACAGATTTAACCCATTCCAATTATTTGCCTCCGGAAATGTATCCCCTCGAACGGTTGATCGTGCGGGACGGATTGCTGTTGAATGCGGAGCGGTGGAAGCGATCGCACGACTATCACCGAAGGCGACAAAATCTCCACTACCAATCCCTCTACCATCCCGGCATTGTTAGGGGGTTGGGAGTGTGCGCGATCGAGGCACCGTCCGACATCTCCGCCCAGTATCGGGATGGCCGCTGGGTGCAAATTCAACCGGGGATGGCAATCGATCGCCTGGGAAATCCGATTATTGTCGATCGCCCGATCGAATTTCGGATCGCCTCGGTCGCCGAGACGGAAATGACCGCCGTCTATTTGGTTCTCAGCTACGTCGATCCGGAAACACTCCACCGTCAAACCGATGAAGATTGGGCGGCGGAAACCTTTCGGATCGACGAAAAAAATCATCCCCCCGCCTCCGAAGAAATCGAACTCTGTCGCATTGCTATTTCTGCCGATGCCGTCCAAATTCGACCGGCAAAAGATGTGTTCGATCCCGATATCAACGAGTTGGATTTGCGGTATCGGGTGGCTGTCCAAGCGCGATCGCCTCAAACCGTCCGCGTCGCCCAGATTCTCGGGGGGACGGCCGAAGATATCGCGATCGGCGACAACCTCACCGACTTGTTGGAATCTGTCTCGGTTTTGGCTCCCCAAAAGATGGGAGTCGAACCCTTAGAAGAGATCGCGATCTGGCGAGAATTTTCAGGCTATGAAATGCCGGAATATAGTTTGATTTATATCCGATATCCGCAGATTTTCTCCTGGGGAGAATTGGAATATAATTATCTCAAACAATACAGCGATCGCGGGGCCGTCCTGTTCATCGAGGCTTCGTCCCGAGAAGTTAATATCGCCGATATCAATTCGGTGATGGTGGAACTTCAACAGGCGATCGAAGACATTCAATTGTCCCAAATATCGGATTTAAAACTGGAATTGCAATCCGAACTCACCACCTGCGAAACCGAAATTGACGGTCGGCTAGAAATCGCCTTGGAACCCATCAAAAACCTCGCCCATCACCTCGAAATTTCCCTTTCCCATTCCGGCAAAATTTCCCGAGACGACCCCATCAAAACCCGACCCTTTCTATTTTCAGAATTACCGGTTATCAATCGGGAGCCGATCCGATTATTTAATTGGGGTCAAATCATTCTATCCGTCGGCTGTCTGTCTTCGGGTTGGGGATTGAGTCACAACCTCCCATTACCCCGGGAAACGATCCGCAGTGCCCAAGAACTCGGTATCAATATCCTCCATTTTTCCGGCCACCGCTCCCAGCTTTCCCGGCTCCAGATGAACGCCAATCATTGTCCATTATAATTGCAAAACAAAACATCATGAAAAAAATACATCAACCTGTCCCGTCGGGTGCATTAATGAAATGTCAACACCGCCGATGTTATCAGTTTATTCTGCACGATCGCGCACTGCTATAATAGCGATCGGGCAGTTGTCAATCGATTGTTATAACCCAACCCAAAAACTGTAAATCAATGCAAGAAATAGATCGCCAAGTCATTTTAGAATTTTCCGATCGCCTGAGAGCAATCATGCCAATTTTAGAGTTGCGGGTGTTCGGCTCGCGGGCGCGGGGCGACGCGACAGAAGAATCGGATTTGGATGTGTTTATTAAGGTGGCAGAGTTGGAGCGCTCAAAGCGGGAACAAATTGACGATCTGGCTTGGGATATCGGGTTTAAATGCGATCGCGTTATTTCTACGTTTGTGGTGACGGAAGCACAGATCAAAAATGGTGCGGTGGGGGCGAGTCCGCTGCTGTTGAAGGTATTCAGTGAGGGCATTCCGGTATGACTAACCCTCAGTTGCAATTATTGGTCGAATATCGCCTCTTGGAAGCGCGAGAAACATTGCGGGAAGCGGAGATATTATTGGAGCGATCGCGGTTTTTTCTCGGTCAGATTCAAGAGTATTTACAAAATTGGAGGTCGGAATTTTAAGTCGTATCGTCGGGTGCGTTAATGAAATGTCAACACCGTTTATGCTCTGAATTGGCGGTGGGTTACGCTGCGCTAACCCACCCTACTGGACCGACACGGCTAAAAATGTGCTTTCGTGTAGGGTGGGTTAGGCGGCTGAAACCCAGGCTGTGATGGCAATCTA
>NZ_JAJENU010000364.1:0-18467 GCF_035615495.1 Lyngbya sp. CCY1209
ACATTGACTATGCCTTTAAGAGTTCAGTTTTGGACGGCTTAAGAATCCCCGCGTCTTTAGACCGGGGAGAAGTCAATATTGCACGATTTTAGCTGTGTTTGTCCACTACTTGCTATTGAAATCGACTCTCAGGGGATAGTCTTCAGCCGGGGAGGCAGACCATTCCCACAGGGAGCCGGGGTAGTTTTTGGCCTCGAAGCCGAGGTCGGTGAGGACGGCGGCGAGCCATGCGGAGCGGACGCCGCCGGTGCAGTAGGTGGCAATGGGGAGGGCGGGGGTGATGCCGCGTTCGGCGAGTTGGGCGAGGATGCGATCGCGGGGGAGGAGCATTCCGGAGGGAGCGAGGAATTCGCGATAGTACAGGGAGACGGCGCCGGGGATGTGGCCGCCCCGGGATTCGCCGTAGGGGGTTTGACCCCGGTATTCGCGGGGTTCCCGGCTATCGATAATGACTATATGATTTTGATGGATTTGTTGTTTGAGTTCGTCCCGGGTGACGGTCCAATCGGGACGGCGGCGCACTTCAAAATCGCCGTTTTGGGGCTGTGTTGGGGATAGGGAAAGGGTTTCGGGGATGCCTGCGGCTTTCAGGGCGACGTGGCCGCCATCGACCCAAACGGCGCGATCGTGTCCGAGGGTTCGCAGCATCCAGACGATACGGCCTTCTTCTCCCCAGCCGTTGACGGGATCGCCGACGACGACGACGGGGCGATCGCGAAACACTCCAATTGGTCTCAAGAGCCCTTCTAACTGGCGGTCGTCTTCCAAGAGTTGGCCCCGGTGGGGTTTTTGGGATTGGGAAAAGTCCTGCCAACTAACGGCGATCGCACCCCGGAGGCGTTTGGGTCGCAAGGCTTTCAGGGGGCGGGCATCCAGCAGCGTGGCGCCATGTTCCACCAACATTTTGGCCTGTTGTGGGCTGACGATCCAGTGGTGGCGGAGAAATTGGGAATCGGGGGATTGGATAGCCGGATCGGGCGGGGGGAGGGCGATCGGGGGTTTCCAAATCGCGATCACCCAGATGGCGAGGGCGATCGCGATCAACCCCAGTCCAGCGATGGGGGGGGACATCCATTTGAATCCATGCATGGCGATCGGATTAATATCGTTCAATTGGCGGAGTTTGTGAAGAAAAAACAAAGACAGCAAATCATGAGATTTGAATCAGTTGTCGGAAATTCCGTCGAAACGAAATAGCGGGCCGGGGGTACCCCGTACCGGCAACTCTCCCCCCAAGGCCGAACTCTCGCCCGTTTTGGGGGGTTTTGCATCTACGATTTAGGATAGCCCGATCGGCGATCGGGGGCGACGTCCCGAGACAGATCGCCGGCGGACGGGAAACGGACAATGTAAAATAGTGCCCAATTGAGCCATGCTTGTCAGGAGCGGACTTCGGGGTGCCCCGGTGAGTACCGGAATACATTTGGAGCTTTTCAGTTATGATACCGTTGCGACTGTCGGGCCCGGTCGATTTTCGCCCCGCGACCGTCAGTTAGCGATCGGTCGGAGGGGCACAGGGATCGGGTCTGGAGAGCAATGGTTCCGACGGTTCGCTTCTGCCACCGAGATCGTCATCGAGACGCAGCGCATACGAGGATAAAGGAGTATTTATGACGCAATCCCTCATCCCCATCGATCAATGTCCGATTCAGATTGAAGACGATCGCACGGGTACCAATATCGAAACCCTGAAACGGGCTTTTGCGGACAACCTGTTTTACCTGCAGGGGAAATATGAATCCCTGGCGACCCAGGATGATTTTTACATGGCCCTGGCTTATACCCTCCGCGATCGCCTCCTGAGTCGGTGGTTGAAAACCCTGAAAACCTATCTGGAGAACGACGTCAAAGTCGTTTACTACCTGTCGGCGGAATTTCTCATGGGCCGCCACATGGGCAACAGCCTGATCAATATGCACCTGTACGACCGCGTGCGTCAGGCGGTAGAAGAGTCCGGGTTGAACCTGGACGAAATTCTGGAACACGAACCGGACCCCGGCTTGGGGAACGGCGGTCTGGGCCGTCTGGCGGCCTGTTTCCTGGACTCCCTGGCTACCCTGGAAATTCCCGCCGTCGGCTGCGGCATCCGCTACGAATTCGGGATCTTCACCCAGGCGATCCGGGACGGGTGGCAGGCGGAAGTCCCAGACAAGTGGCTGCGGTTCGGCAACCCCTGGGAGATCGCCCGTCCGGACCAAGCCGTCGAGGTGAAATTCGGCGGCCACACGGAAATGTACCACAACGAAAAGGGCCAGTTCAAAGTCCGCTGGATTCCTGCAACGCGGGTGATCGGCATCCCCTACGATACCCCGGTTCCGGGTTACGATACTAACACCGTCAACCCCCTGCGACTGTGGCGGGCTGAGGCCAGCGACGACTTCAATTTCGACGCTTTCAACGCCGGGAACTATGACGGGGCGGTGGCTGAGAAGATGCGATCGGAAACCATCTCCAAAGTGTTGTATCCCAACGACAACACCCCCCAAGGGAAGCAATTGCGGTTGGAACAACAGTTTTTCTTCGTCTCCTGTTCCCTGCAGGACATCATCCGCATCCACCTGATGCGGCACCCGGACCTGCACAATTTGAACGATACCGCCGCCATCCAACTTAACGATACTCATCCGGCCGTTGCGATCGCCGAACTGATGCGGCTGTTGATGGACGAGCACCAAATGGACTGGAACACGGCTTGGCGGGTGACGCAAAAGACGTTCTCCTACACCAACCACACCCTGATGCCGGAAGCCCTGGAGAAGTGGCCCGTCAGTCTGTTCGGCTACCTCCTCCCCCGCCACCTGGAGATCATCTACGAAATCAACCACCGCTTCCTGGAAGACGTGGCCCGCTGGTATCCCGGCGACGAAGAACTTCTCGGGCGCCTGTCCCTAATCGACGAGTCCGGCGAAAAATACGTCCGCATGGCGAATTTAGCCTGCGTCGGGTCCCACGCCATCAACGGGGTGGCAGCCCTGCACACGGAACTCCTGAAACAGGACACCCTGCAGGACTTCTACAAGCTCTGGCCCGAGAAGTTCATCAACAAAACCAACGGCGTCACCCCCCGACGCTGGATTCTGCTGTGTAATCCCAAATTGGCGGATCTTTACAGTTCCAAAATCGGCGACGGGTGGCTGAAGAATTTGGACGAACTGCGGCAGTTGGAGAAGTACGTTGATGACCCGGAATTCTGCGAACAGTGGCGGGAGATCAAACTCAACAACAAGCGCCAGTTGGCGGAGTACATCTGGGAACACAACGGCATCGAAGTCGATCCCAACTCGATGTTCGACATCCAGGTTAAGCGGATTCACGAGTACAAGCGCCAGCTTTTGGACGTGCTGCACATCATCACGCTCTACAACCGCATCAAGCAGAATCCCCACATCGATATCGTCCCCCGGACGTTCATCTTCGGTGGCAAGGCGGCGCCGGGTTATTTCATGGCGAAGCTGATCATCAAGCTGACGAACGCGGTGGGGGATATGGTCAACAACGATCCGGATGTCCGGGGTCGCCTAAAAGTCGTATTTTTGGCGAACTTCAACGTTTCGTTAGGCCAGCGAATTTATCCCGCCGCCGACCTGTCGGAGCAAATTTCCACCGCCGGGAAGGAGGCATCCGGAACCGGAAACATGAAATTTGCCATGAACGGGGCACTGACGATCGGAACCCTGGACGGCGCGAATATCGAGATCCGCGAAGAGGCCGGACCCGAGAATTTCTTCCTGTTCGGATTGACCGCCCAGGAGGTGGCAAATCTGAAGGCGAAGGGGTACAATCCTTGGGATTATTACAGCAAAAATGGCGAACTGAAGGCGGTCATAGATCGGATCGCGTCCGGGTATTTCTCCCACGGCGATAAGGAACTGTTCAAGCCGCTGGTGGATTCCCTGATGCACCACGATCAATATATGCTGTTCGCGGATTATCAGGCCTACATCGACTCTCAGAAAGAGGTAGCAAAAGCCTACCGCGATCGCGACAAGTGGACGCGGATGTCAATCCTGAACGCCCTCCGCATGGCGAAATTTTCCAGCGATCGCACCATCAAGGAGTATTGCGATCAGATCTGGAACGTGCAGCCGGTGTCCATCGAAATGGAGGAATACAGCCAAGAAAATGCGGCGCTAAAGATCGGCCAGTAGATCAGTTGAGAAAGTGGGCAACCGGGTACAACCGGAGGCAACCGGAGACGGTTGCCCCTACTCATAAGGGATCGTACAGGAGGCAACCGGGGACGGTTGCCCCCACCGATCAAGAAAAGTCGGTTATTTTCAGTTCGCCATCGCGACAAATTTTTCTCCCTTAAAATCATCCGAAGATGATGAATAAAACCGATCAAAAATCTGTGTAATCTGCGTAATCTGCGGAAAAAAATAAAATTCAATTATCAATTAATCCCAACTCCCCCTTCATGAATGATGATAATTTAAGTCAAAGCATCACCGAACAATCCTTCGCCATCATCGATCGCGAAATGGGCAGCAACCACCCTTTCAATCCAGCGGAATACGCGATCGCGCGGCGGGTGATTCACAGCACAGCAGATTTCGAGTTTGTGCAGGCATTGCGGTTCAGTCCCGGCGCCATCGAGGGTGCGATCGCGGCATTAAAAAATCGGGTTCCCATCATCACCGATGTCCGCATGGTGAAACAGGGCATCGCCTCCCAGGTAGCGCGGACTTTCAACAATCCCCTCGTCTGCGCCTTGGAGTGGGCGTCCGTCGCCTTACCGGGCAAAACCCGCACGGAAACGGGGATGTTGGCGGTGGCGCGGGAATATCCAAACGGCATTTTTGCGATCGGCAATGCCCCCACAGCCCTCCTCGCCCTCTGTTCGCTAATCCGAGAAAAGGCGATTTCTCCGAGTTTAGCGATCGGGGTTCCCGTCGGGTTCGTTTCAGTAGTAGAATCGAAAGCAGTTTTAGCTGAAACAGCGGTGCCCCAAATCCGCGTCGAAGGGCGCAAAGGCGGTTCCCCAGTGGCGGCGGCGATCGTCAATGCGCTGTTGATTTTAGCCGAAGAAGCCGGGTAAAGTCTGGCCCTTGAAAAGGACTCGCCCCCAAACCTCCAATTCTGGGGGCTTTGAGTGGAGCGAATTGGGACGAATTTACATTGCTATCGCTTATTTTTTTGGATACTGAGAATTGACGATACACGTTGTTGGGATTGGATTAGATGGGGCGGCGGGACTGCGGGAGTCGGCGCGTCAAATTATTGATCGCGCCGAATTGTTAGTGGGAAGCGATCGCCATTTGAGTTATTTCGGCGATCGCGCGATTCCCCAATTGATCTTGAATAATCTGACTGAAGGGTTATCAGAATTACGCCAATGGCTGACTCGTCGCGAACGGGAAATGCCCACCGATCCGAATGTGGTGGTTTTGGTGTCGGGCGACCCGCTTTTTTTCGGGTTGGGGCGGCTGCTGCTGGCGGAATTTCCACCGGAAAATTTGGTGTTTCACCCCCATTTAAGTTCGATTCAATTGGCGTTTAATCGCATTAAAGTTCCCTGGCAAGATGCGAGAATTATCAGCGCCCACGGGCGATCGCTCGACCACTTAATCCAAGCTTTACAGCAGGGGGAAGATAAAATTGCGGTGCTGACGGACAACCTCAACACTCCACCGGTGATCGGGAATTTAATCTCTTCTTTGGATCTGCCCAGTTCCTATCAATTTTGGGTGTGCGAACGGTTGAATGGGGAAGGCGAACGGGTACAAAAATGGGCTTTAGAAGACCTCGATTCCCATTCATTTTCCCTCTTGAGTGTGGTGGTGCTGCTGCGGGAATTGCCAGACCGGGCGCAGCCTTTGAATTTGTCCGATCTCCCCCTATTTGGAATTCCCGATCGCCTGTTTCTCAGTTATAGCGATCGGCCCGGACTGATGACCAAACGGGAGGTGAGAATGTTGGTGTTGGGGGAGTTGGGATTGCAGGGCGATCGGGTGATTTGGGATATCGGGGCGGGCACGGGTTCGGTGTCGGTGGAAATCGCCAGGATGGGCCCCACTTCGACGGTTTACGCGATCGAAAAAACGGCGGCAGGAACGTCTCTGATCGAGCAGAATTGCCGCCGCTTTCAGGTCAATAATGTTATCTCCATCCACGGGGAAGCCCCGGCGATTCTCAACCATTTGCGATCGCCCGACCGCATCTTTATCGGCGGCAGCGGTGGCAATCTGGCGGAGATTTTGGGAACTTGCAGCATCCGTCTCGCCCCCGGCGGCACGATGGTTTTAGCCCTGGCGACGTTGGAACATCTGAATGTGGCGTTGGAGTGGGTCAAGGAGCGTGTTAAATTGGAGAAAAGTTGGAGTTATCGGCTGTTGCAGGTGCAGTTGTCTCGGTCTACTGCGATCGCCGACCTGACCCGTTTTTCCCCCCTCAATCCGGTGACAATTTTGACCATCCATCACCACAGTTTGTTTGCTTAATATTAAGATAAAAAATTGCCCCAAAAAGGGTTGACGGGGTGCGGCAACTTCTGATAAGATATTGACATCATCCTCCATAATGGGAGTGGTTGCGCCGATAAAATTTTTACACAGATTCCCATTATGTACGAAGTATATCATAAAAAAAAGAAAATAGCTAGAGTTTCCGAGAAAATTGGAAAATTTTTTTCGACATATTTTTCTTCCGCAGATGACGCAGATTACACAGATTTTTGATTTTCGGCCAGCGGTGCTGTAAATTTGTTATCCTGAATGTTGATTGTTGGAAATCTTTAGTTATGGTATTGATACGGCAATGATGATGTTACCCGCTGACCAAATTTTTAAGATCGCCAATTTGTTTGTCCTCCCCTTTTGGGGGTTGATGATTCTCCTGCCGAATTGGGGAGTCACCCGCAAGGTGATGGAATCTTACATTCCGTTTGTGTTGTTGGCGTTGACGTATCTGTACTTATTTATCAGCAGCGTCACCCCCGAAAATGCCGCCGCCCTTTCTAATCCCCAATTGGCGGATATCGCCCGCTTTTTCGGCGACGAAACCGCCGCCGCGACGGGGTGGGTTCACTTTTTGGTGCTTGATCTATTTGTGGGGCGTTGGGTATACTGGGAAGGACAAAAAACCGGAGTTTGGACGATTCATTCCCTGTGTCTGTGTCTGTTCGCCGGTCCCCTGGGCTTGCTGTCCCACGTCATCACCGCCGCAGTGAGTCGGAAATTCTTCTCGGGTAGCGGGGAAGAAACCGCCGCCGTCAGCCAATCCTAGATATTGCCAAAATTTTCAGTCCCCACCCAGTCAATTCTCAGGCGGGTTTCAGTTTGATTGGATGAAATAATGACAGTCGTTCGTTGTTGGGCTTTAGCGCCATTCTGAGGTAGCCCAAGCCCAACAACGGAATGGTTTTTTGTTGCGCTTGGGCGCATTATTTAACGAGGAAGAATTATGGCTGTTGACTATGATATCGTGGTAATCGGAGGGGGATCGGGGGGCTTGGTTGTCGCCGCCGCAGCCGCCCTGTTGAAAGCCAAAGTTGCCTTGATAGAACGCGATCGCCTGGGGGGGGACTGTCTGTGGTTCGGCTGCGTCCCCAGCAAGTCTTTTATCCACGCTTCCCGCGTCGCTTATCAAGTTAAAAATGCCTCCCGATTCGGGATTTATACGACTCCCCCAAATATCAAATTTTCGGAGGCGATGGGACACGTCAAACAGGTGATTAAAAATATCGAACCTAACGACTCGCCGGAACGATTTGAAGGGTATGGAGTCGAGGTTATTTTTGGAGACGGTCAATTTCTCGACCCCAGAACCTTTGAAGTGAACGATCGCAAATTGAAGGCGAGAACCTTCGCGATCGCCACTGGTTCTCGCCCGTCAATCCCCCCCATACCCGGATTAAAAGAAGCCGGTTTTCTCACCAACGAACAGGTCTTTTCCCTCGAAAACCGTCCCGAATCCCTGGCAATTATCGGGGCGGGGCCGATCGGCTGCGAGTTGGGACAAGCCTTTTCTCGCCTGGGTTCGGACGTGACCATTTTTTCGAGTCGCGACCAAATTTTACCTAAAGAAGATCCGGAGGCGGCGAAGGTCGTCCAAGACCAATTTGAAGCGGAAGGAATTCGCGTTTTGAATCAATCCCGCGCCGAAAGTGTGGAAGTCAAAGATGGCAAAAAAGTGATAAAATCTGGAAATCAGACCATCGCCGTCGATGAAATTTTGGTATCGTCCGGGCGATCGCCAAATGTAGAATCCCTCAATTTGGAAGCCGCAGAAGTGGCGGTGGGAAAAAAAGGAATTCAAGTGAACGAAAAACTGCAAACCACGAATCCGAGAATTTACGCCTGCGGTGATGTTATCGGCGGGTATCAGTTTACCCACGTCGCCAGTCACGAAGCGGTGACGGTGTTGACAAATGCGTTATTTTTCCCGGTGAGTAAGGCGAATTATCGAGTGATTCCGTGGGCGACATTTACCGACCCGGAATTGGCGCGGGTGGGACTGACAGAAAAGCAGGCCCGCGATCGCTTCGGGGATGATATCTACATCTTAAAACAAGAATTTGCCGATGTCGATCGCGCCCAGGCGGAGGCGGCGACGGCGGGATTTGGTAAAATTATCGTGCGCGGCAACGGAGAGATTCTCGGCGCCCACATCGTCGGCCCCTCGGCGGGGGAACTGATCCACGAAGTCGTTTTGGCGATGTCGAATAATTTGAAAGTTTCCGCCCTCACCGGAATCCACGTTTATCCAACGCTTTCCGAAGTTAATAGCAAGGCGGGTTTGTTGTTTAAAAAGCGAAAATTTGCGGAAAATAAATGGCAGCAAAATTTACTAAAGAAGTTTTTCAACTGGCGGCGATCGCTTTAGGAATTAACCCATCGTTTCACCCAATTTCAGAACGCTTTCATCGTGGGAATTTCGCCCTCGGTTCGCTGCTGCAAAAATCGGGGAATTTCAGTTACGGCGATCGCCCTCATCCTCTCCCGGCAAAAAATCATCATTTAAAATATCCGCGATCGCGTAAGGACACGCCGCCGGAAACACCTCCAACGGCAACCCCGTCTCATCCTTCGCCTGTCGCCTTGCCCGAGGATACGCCCACAAGTACGATCGCCATCTTCGCCGACCCCAAAACTATTCACTATTTTGCTCTCCCAATTTCTGTAAGAATGCTTGAACAGATAGAGTGAGCACGGGTGAATTTACAAAACCTTGGGTATCTCGGGTCACAATAGCGTCCAATTCTTGAACGGCAGCACAAGCTATCTGAATGGCATCTTCAAAATCAGCTACATCAGAATTAAATGCCGATTCCACAACCGCTCGGTTTACAGGGCAAAGTTCCATAGCTGTCAGGATTTCGGAAAGGGCTTGTCGTGCTTTCTCGATGCTGCCAGTATGTCTTCGAGCAATATAAAAAATATCGGTGAGGGTTGTCGCCGTAACATACCCGACGACCCGACCAGAATCAATCGATTGGAACAGCAATTCTGCATCTTCTAAAAATGGCGCTCGCTCCAACAAAAAATCCAGGACAATATTGGTATCAATTAAAACCTTCATTTCAGATATTTTGCGACCCGTCTATCTGTCAACATTTCGGCTACTTCTTCGTCGGTAGGTGCGGGTTGGTTGGTTTTGAGCAAGCCTCGCATCCGTCGAATTGCACCGGAGCGATCGGGTTGGGAAACTGACGAATTTTGTAAGGATTCAAGAATAGCACTCACCAACGCAAGTCGGTCACTCGGGGATAGTTTAAAAGCTTCTTCCTTCAGTTCCTGTAGCAACATAGACAACTCCCGCAATCAATGAATTGAATATTAATCATTATTATAGCAAGACAGAGGGTGCGATCGCTAATCTTTATCCCCCGTTCTCATCCTCTCCCGGCAGAAAATCATCATTCAAAATATCCGCGATCGCGTAGGGACACGCCGCCGGAAACACCTCCAATGGTAACTGAGTTTCCGCCCTCGCTTGTTTTCGCGCACTGGCATAACATTCGTCCGCGACACTGGCGAGATAATTCTGCCAACTCGGAGAGGATTTCAACGCCCGACGGATACGCCGACGGTTTTCGATAATACTCCCCTCCCAACTTCCGGTTCGCCATTTCGGTTGAAATTCCCACTTGAGTAAATGCAGCAATACCACCACCAAATTATTCTCAAGGCTGTGGCGTTCCCGCCGTCCCATGTCTTCGATTTCCTCGATTAAATTGTCCCAATCTACGTCATTATAGTGGCGCGATCGCAACTGGGCGATCGTCATTTCCAGCCATTTGAGATAGTCTTTATCGTAAAGCTGTTTGATATGGGATGGCGATGGTATCATAATTCGGGTGACTGAATCAAGTTTATTATTATCAACGAAAAGAGTAGACGATCGCAACGGGTTCATAGGGATTGTCATAGTGAATCACCTTCCCATGCAGGGGTTTATTTTGGGAGGAAGGCTGTCGCGATCGCATATCCTTTTTGACCGTTTTCAAAATGGCTTCAATAATCAGGATACGCTCTTCTATCGATGTGCCTTGTATTTTTTTCAGAATTTCTGATTCGATCATTGTTTTGATTATATAATGGTTGTTTTTGGTGCGATCGCTAATCTTTATCTCCCGTTCTCATTGATGTCAGAACCGCTCGTATCAACTCTTCTTCCGTACATTGGTACAAATCCCGCCACCGAAAAACCTGCCAAACCTCCAATTTCGGTGTCGTCCTTCCCTTTTCCCAGTTGCGGATAGATGATTCCGCACATCTGAGAATTTCTGCCACATCCTTGATCCTGAGTCCCGCTCGCTCTCTTAAAGCCTTCAAATGCATATCGGAGTAGACGCCCACGCTTGAGCGCTAAGTTTTGACGCTATTTTATGGCGCTAACACTTGACAACCAGGTGGGGTTTGCACTTTAATGGTTGCAAAAGGAACGCCAGTAGATCCCCGCCAAGAGACTGACTGGCGCCCTTTGTGTTGTACGCTTTGCAATTTAGATCATGCCACAAAACAGCGCAATCTCACAGCCTCCGGCGATCGCATACCGCGATCGTCTCAACTCCTGGGCGATCGCCCGTTTGCTTCCGAACCTGCAACGGACGGTTGTCGCCCGCTTTTACAGCCGTTCCGACACCGAGGGACACCTGCAATGCTTGAAACGCCTGATCCCCCAGGCTTCGTTCATCTTGGTGTTCGACTCCTCGCCTGAAGACAAGGTGTAGGAAAATCCGCGATCGCACTTCCGGACTGTTGGGTTTCGGGGGTGCGATCGCTTTCGGTTGATTGGGGAAAACTGCCCTACAATAATTCATATTGATATCAACCAATGTCATGCTTGAAATTGTACTGAACTGGAAGCCCCGACCGGAAACCCTGACGCGACTGATGCAGGTTTCCCTCGAACAGCACAAAACCTTGGAATCGTTACTCGAAGAAGCGATCGAACAATACTTGCAAACCCATCGTCCTCCCGTATCACAGACAGATGCCGATCCGCTGATTGGCTTGTACGAGGGTGCATCGGAAACGGGCGATCGTGCGGAGGAAATTTTGCAAGCGGAAGTAACCGAAAATTCGGGTTTGTCGTGGAAAGATTAGACGCGATCGCCGATACGGGGTTTGTCGTCGCGTTGCTCAACCGGGGCGATCGCAATCATGAAGCGGTAGTAGAGGTTTACCGACAAATGGCATCGATTGGGTTGCCTCAACCTGCTTTAACAGAGATAGCCTATCTGGTCGGACGTGATGGGGGAATCGGAACAGCGGTAAAATTTTTACGCTCGATTGAAACGAGTCGTTTTTGTCCGATCGCGATGACTTCGGGGGATTTCGATCGCGTGGCAGATATTTTAGAGATGTATCAAGACTCCCGAATCGATTTTGTGGATGCCTGTGTGATGGCGGTGGCAGAACGGTTTAATCGGGAGATAATTTTGACACTCGATCGGCGTGATTTTAGTTTGTTTCGTCCGAGGCCTTGTGCGGCATTTCGGTTATTGCCAGAAGATTAATTTTGGTTTCGGGGGTGCGATCGCATCTCAAATTAAACGGGTTGAAAAGTGGGTTTGAGTAAAGGCTTCCCTTCGGAACGACTCGACTCGATCAACATTTCCAGGACTTCCCGGGCGTTTTTGAGTGCATCTTCGTAGCTGTCGCCGTGGGTGACGGGTTGCATGACATCTTCAAAGTCGGGAAGGAAAACGACGAAACAGCCGTCCGCTTCTGACCATTGAAGTGCGATCGTGTATTTCATTTTTCTTATGGTCGTCAAACAATTAATCAGACAGATAAACCAAAATTTTCTTCCATTTGTTTCATATATGTGTTTAGCTTTCTCAACACATAATCGGCAATATTGCCAGGAGTATTGTTGTTTGAGTAACATAACTCCAAGCAAATAATTTTCTCGTTGGTGGAAATCAAAATATCCGGTCTGATATTTCCCAAATTCGGATGAATTGCTTCCGATTTAAAATCCAAACCCATTTCTTTTTGTTGTTTTGAGTATAAATCTTTTAGAGCTAGACAAACTGCCCGATTAAAATGTTGATCACTAATTCTTTTTTTAGAGATATCTTCATTGATTTTTTTAAATGCTGGAGTTGCATTTTTCAAACCAGCTAGTATAGATCCGCTTCTCCGTTTTCCTCCGGGTCCTTTGTTGCCAGACAACTGTAACCATAACGGTGTACTTGATAGTGCCGTTCGTGCAGCAGCCGGTTGACAATAGTGATTTTTAACTTTATATGAATTTAAAAATTCTTCCTTTGTGATGGGAACATTTGCTTTCTCAGCATAAGCAGCAATGCAGCTTATTAAAGCATTGGTCGGTAAATACATGATTTTAGTCGTCAACATTGGACTACTAAGTGCAAGAGTAAGACGCCCTGCTGGCCAATCTGCTTTTCTTTGATTATGATCAGAGATGTATGCATAAAGAGCTTTGTAGTCAGCATTCCACATTTCAGAAAGAGCATCTGAAGTATCTGAAATACGTCGTGCAAACTGTGCTACTACATCTTCAGCTTTAGGATAACAAAAAATAAACCATACTTCAGTTGGTTTGGGTATTTTTTCGTTGATTCGGGATATATGATTACTTCTTTCTTCCCATTTTCTCTTGACATCTTTTAGATAATCCCTGATTAAGTGTTTATTTTCCGCTTTTGATTGGTAACTTTTTTTTAATTCTTCTAAATCGTTGTCCGTTAATTGAAATTCATAGCAATTTTTTCCATTATTAAAAAACATTATTGTTTTTTTTGCGATCTGTGGATATTCCTCAAGTGCAGGACCCTTAAAATCAACAAATGGTATTCTGCCGTGAAACATTGTGCTTGAAAAGCTTTCGGCAGATTTTTGCATTTTTTCGAGATCCTTTTTAACCGTAATTGGCCATATGATCAGGATGCCATACTTACGGAGAAATCCATTTAAATCACGGAAAAATCCTGAAATATCATTTTCTTTTTCATCATCAAGATTTTCCAAATAGTCGATCACGATACATAATCTATCGCCATCTCTTTCATTTTCTAAAAAAAACTTTTCAGCTTCATTCCTGATGCATTTAATTAGTGAGTTTAGCTTGGATTGCTGGGTAAAGGTTAATTCAGATGCATCGATTTGTACTATCTGTTTGATTGGAATATGTTTAGACCACTCTAACGAACTAATAAAAGTTGATTTTCCCACTCCAGACAGTCCATACAAAAAAAGTAAATATCCGGCACTTCCTATGTCAGCAAGCACCTGAACAATCTCTTTTTCAAACTTGGGCAAAGGTAGAATTAGTTCCGACAGTCTGGCATTGTCTTTCCCGATCTTATTAATGATATCTTCATAGGTTTCTGGCAACCATAAATCCTGCTCTATTTGCTTTTTATTTGTTGTATAAATTTCGATAGATTCTGTCTCTAAATTGGCAATATCATCTTGGTCAATTCGTACTCTTTCTTGTTTTCCAGGTCTGTGTTGAGATTGATCGGAAGTAGTCTTCGATATTTCTGGCTTTTTGGAGTCCAGTGAATTGTCAGAAGATCCTGGAAGAACATCAAACAATGATAATTGAATCCAATCAGGATCTTGATTCTGCTTTTTTCGTGCCATATTAATGAGCCTTATCTAAACTAATTGCCTCAATTTAAAATTACCATTTCAAGCTACAGCAAACTCGGTCAACTTGCGAGTCTCCGGATCGTGAAATGCCAACACGATATCCTCCTTCGGCACACCCTCCCTCAATAACTCAGTCGCCATCCCCTCCTCCGTCCAATCCTCCTCAATATAAATTTTATCATTTTTGATCCGAATATATACAGAAGCCCCATTCACTCGCCGATTATTTTTCCAGCCCACACTAAACCAAAGATACTGACTTCGTTCATCGTCAAATATCAGGATTTCATCGATATCCGGATCGGGGATTTTGGATGATAGCTTATCATATTGAGTGAGAATATTTTTGACAATGTTTTGATAGCCAATCAATTTTTCCATTTTATCCTAAAAAATCTAATTTTGTCCGCCAATATATAGCAGTACGCATTTAGGTTGTGACCCATTTATTCTCTCTCTGTGTTCTCTGTGCCTCTGTGGTGAAAATTTCGGACATTGACGGGCGGGACAGGCTCGATCGCCCGCCCCGCCACTCTAAAACGTTAGTTGCTCAACGCATTCGCCGGAATCCCCAAAATCTCGTCGATCTTGGGCATCTGATCCAGCGGAATCACCCGACCTTCATCCTCGAAACCTTCGATCTGATCGAAGTTCAAATAGCGGTAAAGATCCGCCGCGAACGGGTCGAGTTTCTCGGTGATAATCGCCATGTATTCCTCCACCGAAGGAATGCGACCCAACAGCGCACAAACCGCCGCCAGTTCGGCCGAACCCAGGTACACCCGCGCACCCTTACCCATGCGGTTGTTGAAGTTGCGCGTCGAGGTCGAGAACACCGTGGCGTTGTCTTCCACCCGCGCCTGGTTGCCCATGCACAGGGAACATCCCGGCATCTCCGTCCGGGCGCCTGCCGCCGCAAACGTGCCGTAAACGCCCTCCTCCCGGAGTTGCTTTTCATCCATGCGGGTGGGGGGGCAAATCCACAGGCGCACTTTCACGGGACCCGCCCCTTCCAACACCTTGGCGGCGGCGCGGTAGTGGCCGATATTGGTCATGCAGGAACCGATGAACACCTCGTCGATTTTGTCCCCCTCACACTCGGACATCAACTTGACGTTATCCGGGTCGTTGGGCGCCGCGACGATGGGTTCTTTGATCGCGTCCAAATTCACTTCCAAAATGTCGGCGTATTCCGCATCTTTATCCGCCTCCATCAATTCCGGATTCGCCAACCACTGTTCCATCTTGGCGATGCGGCGGGCGAGGGTGCGGGCGTCCTGATATCCCCGGGCGATCATATTCCGCATCAGGGTGATATTCGATCGCAAATACTCCGCAACCGTCTCCGTCCCCAACTTGATCGTACATCCGGCACAGGAGCGCTCCGCCGTGGCGTCCGTCAACTCGAAGGCCTGTTCCACCTTCAAATCCGGCAGGCCTTCCATCTCCATCACCCGGCCGTTGAACAGGTTTTGTTTATTCTCCTTGCCGACGGTCAATTTCCCTTCCTGCATCGCCACCCAGGGAATCGCGTTGACGATATCCCGCAGGGTGACGCCGGGTTGCAATTTGCCCGTGAACCGCACCAAAACGGATTCCGGCATATCCAGCGGCATCACCCCCAGGGCGGCGGCGAAGGCCACCAACCCGGAACCGGCGGGGAAGGAAATCCCCAGGGGGAAGCGGGTGTGGGAGTCGCCCCCGGTGCCCACCGTGTCCGGCAGCAGCATCCGGTTCAGCCAGGAGTGGATGATGCCGTCTCCGGGACGCAACGCCACGCCGCCGCGGGTGGCGAAGAAGTCGGGGAGTTGCTTGTGGGTTTTGATGTCCACGGGTTTGGGATAGGCCGCCGTGTGGCAGAAACTCTGCATCGTCAGGTCGGCGGAGAAGCCCAGGCAGGCGAGTTCCTTCAGTTCGTCCTGGGTCATCGGCCCGGTGGTATCCTGAGATCCCACGGTGGTCATGATCGGTTCGCAGGACGTGCCCGGACGCACCCCCGGCAGTCCGCAGGCCTTTCCGACCATTTTCTGGGCCAGGGTGAAGCCCTTGCCGGTGTCCTCGGGCATGGAGGGGCGGGTGAACAGTTCGCTGGCTGCGAGTCCCATTTCTTCCCGGGTTTTGTCGGTGAGGCTGCGGCCGAT
Source organism: Lyngbya sp. CCY1209 (assembly GCF_035615495.1). Classification (GTDB taxonomy): domain Bacteria; phylum Cyanobacteriota; class Cyanobacteriia; order Cyanobacteriales; family Microcoleaceae; genus Limnospira. The sequence goes on from NZ_JAJENU010000364.1 coordinate 16,211, forward strand.
GAGCAGGGGAATCCGGCCCCCGGCTCTTACCTCGTCCAAGATGGTTTCCGGCTTTAGGGTGAAGGTGGAAATCACTTCGCCCGCTTCGTTGGTGATTTCGCCCTTGTAGGGGTGGATGGTGATCACGTCCCCGGTTTCCATTTTGCTGACATCGCACTCGATGGGGAAGGCGCCGGAGTCTTCGGCGGTGTTGAAGAAGATGGGGGCAATTTTGCCGCCGAGGATGTAGCCGCCGCGCCGCTTGTTGGGGACGAAGGGGATGTCTTCGCCGATGTGCCAGAGGACGGAGTTGATGGCGGATTTCCGGGAAGAACCGGTGCCCACCACGTCCCCGACGTAGGCGACGGGGTGGCCCTTCTGTTTGAGTTGGGCGATGGTTTCGATGCCTTCGGGCATCCGGGACTCCAGCATGGCCAGGGCGTGGAGGGGGATGTCCGGGCGGGTGGTGGCGTGGGGGGCGGGGGAGAGGTCGTCGGTGTTGGTTTCGCCGGGGACTTTGAAGACGGTGACGGTGATGGCTTTGGGGACTTTGGGGTTGCGGATGAACCAGGCGGCGTTGGCCCAGGCATCCAGGATTTGTTTGGCGTAGGGGTTGACGTCGGAGAGGGCGAAGACGTCGTTGAAGGCGTCGAAGACCAGGGTGATTTTGCTCAGGGCCGTGGCCGCTTCGCTGGCGATGTTGGAGTCGGAGGACTTCAGGAAGCCGACCAGGGATTGGACGTTGTAGCCGCCGACCATCGTGCCCAGGAGGTCTACGGCGCCTTGGGGACAGATGAGGGGGCACTCGATTTCCCGTTTGGCGACGGCAGTTAGAAACCCGGCTTTGACGTAGGCGGCTTCATCGACACCGGGGGGGACGCGATCGCGCAATAAACCCAACAGGAACTCTTTTTCCCCTTCTGGGGGGCGTTTGAGCAGTTCGCACAGTTCCGAGGTCTGCTCGGCGGTCAGGGGCAGGGGGGGGATGCCCAATTTTGCTCGTTCGGCGGCGTGTTGACGGTAGGCTTCCAGCATAGTGTGACTCTCCTCATTGTTTCATTGTTTTATGCTACCGATTAATCTCCGCAACTGGGTATCGAGAATCACAGTCGATCGCCGGCTGAGGTGCTGTTCCTCGCCGAAACCCGAAAAAAGTGCGCCATTCGCGACGCACTCGGGGAAGGTTGACTCGGGCCGGAAGTTATACGAAACTAAAGCCGCTCTCCAAACTAAGAGAATCGCCGTCTTTGACCAGGCCAATTAATTCTTCTCCGCTTTCTCCCCGGTAGATCGCCGTACCGTCAATGAGTCCTACCGCAGCATTGGGAACCAGTTGATAGTCGCCGGGACTCCCGTGGAGTTGGATCGTATCTTGCGTTGGATCGAAGTTGAGGATCACCGCATAGTCACCGTTCCCGTTTTCGGCGTATAAGGACCCTTGGGCGGTTCCGAGTTCAAAAATATCCGCCTCGGGAGTGCCTGACATCACGTCGCGATCGCCGGTTAAAGGATCGTCGTTGTCGAGAATAATACCGGTGGCTTGGAGTTCCGCTTTGTCCCCCGCCAGAACGCCATTTTGGGGCCGGAAAAGTTGGAGTCCAAAGGTTTCGTCCGGCTCGATATTTTGATCGCCGCTAATGCGTATCCTGATGGGGGCAGTGGTCTCGCCTTTGGGAATCGTCAGAATATCGCTCTTGGGACTGTAGTCTGGCCGGGTTGCAGTCTCGTTTTCTGTGGAATACCGCACTTTAACGCTTCGGTTGGCGGGGCGATCAAGACTGACGTCGAATACGGCGATTTGGAGTCGGTTGTCCCCTTCAAGCACCACAGCATCGGCAATGTCAATGGTCGGCACGTCGTCGTTAATTATGGTTCCTTCACCCCGGCGATCGCGTGCGGTTCCCTTCAAATTGCCGTTGACGATGTTGCTTAAATCCACGAAAAACTGTTCGTCATTTTCGACCGCTTCATCTCCCAAAACCTCCACGGGAATCGTTTTTTCCGTTTCCCCGGGGGCAAAGGAAAGCTGACCGCTGGTGGCGGTGTAGTCGGTGTTGGCAGTGGCGGTGCCGCGATCGTCGATGGTGGCATAATCGACCGTTAAGGTTTTGAATCCGGGACGATTTAAAGTGACGGGGAAATTGAGAGTCCCGACACCGCTTTGCCCTTCTTCAATCTCCCCATCACCGATGGATAGCATAGGAAAATCGTTGTCAACGATAGTCCCCGTCGCTTCCGAGTTGGCTAGGGTGGCACCTTTGGCATTTTTTAGGTTCAC
>NZ_JAJENU010000365.1:0-7098 GCF_035615495.1 Lyngbya sp. CCY1209
AGCATCTTTGATTTTCCCCCGAGATCTCAATAGAAACCCGGTTTCTAGACCCGAGTTTCTAAACGCGATCGCTCCCAGTTTCTAGACACTGCTTAGTCATAATGTGTCCACATTCGTAAAATTTTGATCGTGTTTTGAGACTCAATCACTTCGTAAACTAATCGGTGTTGAATATTAATCCTGCGAGAATAAGCACCCGTCAAATCTCCAACCAGCTTTTCATAGGGTGGGGGATTCTGCCAAGGATTATTTTGGAGAAGATCCAACAGTTTTTTAACTTTTATTTTGAGTCCACTTTGTGCAATTTTTTTGGCATCTTTTTTGGCTTGTTTTGTATAGACAATTTTATAAGTCACCAATCCAAGTCCTCTTCGCACTCTTCGATTGGCGTTTGGAGTCCTTCTACAATTGAGTCTTTCATTCCGGGGATGCTCAATAGATGTAAGGTTTCCTGGATGCTCTGCCAATCGGCTTCGGAAATCAAAATGGCATTGTTTTGTTTTCCAGTAATTAAAATTGGCTGGTGAGAATCTGAGGTTGTATCAATTAATGTTTCTAGGTTGTCTTTAGCATTTTCTGCGGTATATTTATTCATAGTTATTTGAACCGGCTCTTTTGAGAATAGACTTGATGGCATGGTGCGACGCGCAGTCGTCGTGTAGGGCTCATATATGGCGGCACATTTTCTCATGGTATTAGAATACATCAACTTGGGTCAGAAGTCAAGCTAAAATCCGCGATCGCTCCCAACAAAGAAACCGGGTTTCTAGAAGGGTTTTTGGTTTCCCCCCGAGATCTCAATAGAAACCCGGTTTCTAGACCCGAGTTTCTAAACGCGATCGCTCCCAAGGGAAGAAACCGGGTTTCTAGAAGCATCTTGTGTTTCCCACCGAGATCTCAATAGAAACCCGGTTTCTAGATCCGAGGTTTCCCCACCGAGATCTCAATAGAAACCCGGTTTCTAGATATCTCGTGCTATGATCGAGGCTGAAGCCCCAACTACAACTTTATTAATAATCAGATGAAACAATCCACCGAAACCCTGATTATGTTCGCTCAACTCTTGGAAACGGAACCGCCGCTTTTGCCAAAGGATGCCCTAAAAACGATGCAGGAATTGGCGGCGGAATTGAAGGCTCTGTCGGAAACCGATCTGGAGAAAGCCTCGGAATTGATTATCACCCGGATCGGACAATTTCCACAAGTCCTAAAAGAATTTAAAAAAGCCCTGGATTATCAACGAAAAGAAGTTGATGACATCCAGGAACCGGAACCGAATCAGCAAAAATGGACAATTCCCAACTTTCAAATTATTGAAGAAACGGAAGAAACTGTCATCGTTACACCCACTTCAGAATCCGACAAAACCTCCCTGTTTCTATACGTTCGTCAAAGTGTGAGCCGATGGATTCAGAAAAACCAGTAATACCCACCGTTTACGCTCCTAATTTGCATTTATTCTCCTATCATCTCTGGCGGGGATTGACAGGGGAATCGGATTCTCTTGCACCCAACCCAAAACACTTGTGGGAACGGGGGGATGAGATTTTAAAGGAGTTAGGATTTACCGAACGCCTCCACATTGCCGGGTATCCGGAAAACTCGGAAGAACCGGAAGGAACTCAAGTCAATCTCCATCCGCAAAGTTACCTCAAATTAACCGGAAAACTGCCCCCGTCTGACTTGACAATTGCCGGGAGGGTGTGGACACATCGACTTGATGACAGTTATAGTTTGACGATGAATTTTCGCCGCCCGGAACGGGAAAAGGGCGAGAAAACGGCGGATGTTCCGATTTCTTTTTGGCACGATTTGAATACGGATAGGGGAATTTTTCTGCCCGATTTTGTCGGTGGTTCCTTGGGGCAAACATTGCTGTTGACGGCATTTTTACCGAAATCGGAAATTGAAAAAACGGCTGAAAATTTGGAAGAATTTTCCCGCCAAATGGTCAAATATTTGATTCCTTCTCGCAGAAAACGCCCGCCTTTGCAACGGGTGGGGGAACTGTTCGGCAGTCCGATTTTTGAGTTTGGCGGGCAAATTGTGGACGCGGATCTGCACGGGGAAGCGATCGCAACCCCTCACGTTTTGATCCTCTTGTTTCGGGAAGAGTTGCCCAGCGAGAAGTTGGTGGATGCCTACCGACAGTTTATCGATTTATTTTACTATCGAAATAAGGTGCTGTCGGCTTATCGGGACACCCGGACGCTGTATCGAAAAACCTACGCCACCTATATTGAGTTGGAGAAACGGGTGAAGTCGTTTCGGGCGTTGTTGAGGGAAAAAACGACGAGTTTGCAGTTGAGTTCGGCGGAATTGGAGGATTTGAAAACGGTTTTAAAGGAGTTGGCGGAGTTGGATTTGGAATATGCGCGACTGTTGCGAAATTACAAGCACTGTCGCAATACGATCGCCATCAATACCAAAAATTATCAAGTGAAACGGGAGGAAATTTTTAATATCCTCAAGGAACAAAAATATGAGGTGAAACGGGAGGAATTGGATTTTTTCCAAGAATTGAGCGATCGCACTTCCCCCTATTTTCAAACCCGCATCGCCGACGAACTCAACTATTTTGTGGAGGGTTCCAACTTATCCGATAAAGCGATCGCCTCCATTCGTGGTATCGTGGAAATCGAACAAGCCCAGCGCGATCGCCGCTTGCAACAGCAAAACCAACAGTTACAAGATCAAATCCAAATTGTCGGCGTCGGCATTGCAGTGGGTGCGATCGTCGCTTCCACGGTGGGGTTGATTTTTGACGAACCGATGACGTATCCTTGGCAAGAAAACCGGGGGGAAAATGTACATCCGTTTGCGATCGCACTTCTCATCAGTTTCGGCTGTGCTCTGGTAGCGGCGGCGGGGATGAAATTGCTCATCTGGTTGAACAAAAAGAAACCGGGTTTCTAGACGCGATCGCTCACGAGAAAGAAACCGGGTTTCTAGAAGGATCTTCAATTTCCCCACAGAGATCTCAATAGAAACCCGGTTTCTAGACCCGAGTTTCTAGGCGCGATCGCCACCAAGAAAGAAACCGGGTTTCTAGAAGCATCTTGGGTTTCCCACGGAGATCTTAATAGAAACCCGGTTTCTAGACCCGAGTTTCTAGAGCGATCGCTGGGGAAGAAGAAACCGGGTTTCTAGAAGGATCTTCAATTTCCCCACAGAGATCTCAATAGAAACCCGGTTTCTAGACCGGTTTCTAGACTATTGAAAATACGCCTGAAACACCGCCTTTGCCACCGGCGCCGCCGCCACGGAACCGTAACCGCCGCCCTCCACTAATACCGCGATCGCAATTTCAGGTTTATCCGCAGGTCCGAACCCCACATACATGGAATTATTCGGCTGTCCGGGAACTTCTACTGTCCCGGTTTTGCCCCCCGTCAACGGGATGGAACCGTCATTTAATCCCCGTCCCGTTCCCTTTTTCACCACATCAATTAACCCCTGCCGCACCACGTTCAACGCCTGGGGGGAAATGGCGGTTTTGGTGGGTTGGGTTTCGGGAGTATTCGTTTGGGAGGCGAACAGATGCGGCTGGACCCGGTAGCCGCCGTTAACTACGGTACCCACCATCGTCGCCAATTCTAAGGGAGTCGCCAATACCAACCCCTGGCCGATCGCCATTGTGACGGTATCGCCGGTATACCAGGGCAAATCGTACAATTCTTTTTTCTGTTCCGGAGTGGGAATTTGGCCGTGGTTGGCGCCGTCGAGCCCCAAAACATCTAAATCGATCGAACCGCCGATTCCCAATTCTTTCCCCCATTTGGAAATTTGATGGGCCCCCGCATTCATGCCGACTTGATAAAAGAAAGTATTGCTGCTAAACGCCAAAGCATCCCGAAATCCGATGGTTCCGTAGCCCTTATCATTGTGTTCGTGAAAGCTGATTCCACCGATAGTGATGGCAGCGGAAGTTGCCACGGTAGAATTGGGGGAATATTTGCCCGATTCGATGGCGGCGATCGCGGTGACGATTTTAAATGTACTACCCGGCGGATACCCTTGCAACGCCCGATTTAACAGGGGGTTGCCACCCTGCACCCGCCGCCACTCCGCCTCCGTCACCCCGTCGGCGAACCAGTTGGGATCGAATGTCGGGTGGCTGGCGATCGCCAAAATTGCCCCGGTTTTTACGTCCAACGCCACCACCGCCCCCCGGCGATTTCCCAGGGCGGTTTCCGCCGTTTTTTGCAACTTCAAATCCAACGTCAGTTGCACGGATTCACCCATCCGGGGAGATTGAATTCCCAACTCTTGGATTTCTTCCCCTTTGGCGTTGACTTCGATGAGGCGATTTCCCCAGACGCCATCGAGTTGTTTGTTGGCGATCCGTTCCACCCCCATCTGTCCCGTCAGCATCCCCATCGGGTATTCGGGGTGGGCTTCCAATTCTTCCAAACTGGCTGCGCCGATGTATCCCAAAACGTGGGCTGCGAGCTTGTTTTCGGGGTAATATCGCTGAGATTCGCCCCGAATTTCCACCCCTTTAAAATCGGCGGAATTTTCGGCGATCGCGATGAACATTCCGGGCGTGATATCCGGTTTGATGCGGACGGACAACCGGGAATTGTACCCTTGTTCTTCCAGTGTTTGGAGAATTTCTTCTGCGGGAATATCGACAATTTGACTCAGTTTTTCCGCCGTTTCTTGCCACGCTTCGGGGGATTTTTCCCGGGGCCAGAGGTACACCGATCGCGCCAGACGGCTGCTGGCGAGTCGGCGTTCCCGGCGATCGAAGATTTCCCCCCGTTGTGCGGGGACGGGAAGCAGGCGGAGGCGGTTATTTTCCGCCCGATCTAAGTTGATCTCGCCCCGGATGAGTTGCAAGTTGGCAATCTGAATGCCGTAGAGACTCAATAAACTGCCGATCAATAACAGCACAATCACCCCCCGGTGGCGACGGCGGTGATGGAATTTACGGTCGTCCGATTCTTCGGAAGCTAAATATTCAGGTTCAATGGTAAACAGAGATTCACCGGCCATAGTTATCCGATGCAGTGACTTACAGTTTATTTCCCCCAAAAGGGTGTGCTGAATCCGGAACATTTGGGAATTTTTATGGAAGCGGCGATCGCCCGATGCGGCTTGGAAACGGGAATCGATCGCCCCGGGGAGTGGCGGCGGCGTCGGCGACAATCCGTTCCCGAATACATTGTTTGGGGGCGACCGAATCCGATCCGGATGGTTTTCACCTCTAATCTATGACGCTATCGATCAATTTTCGACGCGCTTAAAAATGCGGATTTCTGGATTTATTTTATTGAAATTTCCGGCTTTGAATCGGGAGTCATAAAACTCCCTTTCGGTCGCCGTTTTGATTTCTAGAAAATTCCAAATTGGCGAACTTTTATATTCAAATACTAACTCATACTTGGATGGGGAATTTTCGAGGGCTTGAAATCCCCGATATTCATCGGTATTTTCGGGAAAGCGATCGCGATAATAGCCCCTCGTCGTCACGATATAGGGCGAGCTCTGTTTTTCGACCGTTTCGGATAAGTTTGACGGGGAGATGCCGCCTGCTTCGACTCCTTCCAGGCGGTCGTATCTGGGATGATATTGCAGAAATCCGACGTAACCCAATTCGGTGGGAAAGTCGAGATTTTGACCCATCCAGTTTTCGGCGGTATATCGGGAATCTTGAAGCATCAATAAATTGACCGAATTGGCGTACATGAGAGAGTAGATACAAATGACGGACACCCATCCGATTTTGAGTCGCGATCGCCACTTATTTCGATCTTCGATAAAGTCCGCGATAACATCACCGCAAAATAGGCAGAGGATCAGACACACCGGTAAAAGGAAGCGATCGCGGGAATACAGGATGATGCTGATAAAAAATAAGTAGTAAGACAAGCAGGGGAGTAACAGGCAGAGCAACAAGGATTTTTCTTTGCGTTTGAAAAGACATGATAGAATGGAAATTAGGGCGATCGCAAATAGGGGCCAGCCCAAATTAAACCGGATGTCTCGGAAAAATCTATACATCAGAAACAGATGTTCCTGAATATTGTTTTGCGATCGCACGAAAAATTCGCTGGCATCGTAACTGGCAGAATTGAGTCGTCCCAGATGTCGGATGAAGACGGTGATATCGACCAGGATTTGATGGGCGGCTAGGAAAACCATTGCACCCAGCAAAAATGGCAATATTAGCTTGATTAAAAAATCGATAATTGTTTTTATAAGGGGTCGCTTTTCTGCCCGTTTAAAGTGATTGTAAACCAAGAAAATTGACGGCAATATAAAAAGACCGTAAGCCTGATCTTTCGTGCAAACCGATAAGGAAGCGGCGACAAAAAATAGCAGATAATCCACGAAGCGATCGCTCTCAATTGCCCGAACATAAAATAGCATCGCCCCGGCAAACCAAAAAACATAGGGGACTTCGACGTTCATGGTTTTGCTGTAGTAAACCATCGAGACGATGCCGAGGACGAAAAAGGCAGAAAGTAGGGCTGGCAACCGTTTTTTGAACACTTCCAAACCGGTTAAAAAGACAATTAAAATAATTCCCGTTCCCATGAAAACGGATAGCCCTCTACCCAGGAACCTGAGAAGAGAAGAATCGAATATCGTCGATAAATCAATCCATCCCCAGTTGGCGGCTAAAATAATCGGAGAATACAGTAAATATAAAAGGTAGCGATGCAGTGGCGGGTACGGGTAGTTCCACTCGCCATCAATCACAACTTTGGGATCGATGGAATCGACGGCCCAACTCACGTCCCCGGGGAGTCCCCACCACATCGCACAACCATAACTCAGAAACCCTATCAATAGGATCGGATAAATCCATCGGTTCGGTTTACTGTTTGAGTTCGTAAGGTTTCCCGTCAATTTGGGCATAACTTCCCGGTGCGTAAAGGTTAAAAGTCGTCGGAATTTGGCGTTCATGTTGAAAACAATTAACAATTAATAATTAATAATTAACAATTATAGCGCTGTGGGCTGGCGTAGTTATAGCAACGAGCGCTCACGTGGTTACAGTTGAAATGGGGTAAGAAATTTTCAAACCCTTATAGAAAAGCCGTTTCAGTTTCCGACTCCCTAATACCGACTGCCGAGGACCGCGCGCAG
>NZ_JAJENU010000366.1:0-26969 GCF_035615495.1 Lyngbya sp. CCY1209
GGACGGCTTGCAGCGCCCCCAGAAATAGCAATCATGAGCGAACCATTATAATCGGCATCACCAATCCAACCACAGTTCCTGCATTTGAACCGTTTGCCGCTGCGTTCTCCAATATGAAGGCAACAATGACAGGTTTGCGACGTGTAGGCCGGATTGACCGTCATCAAAGGGACGCCTGCCGCCAGTGCTTTATAGGTCAGGAACTGCCTGATTTGATCAAACGCCCAACTATTGGAGCGACGACGTTCAGTTGGACTGCGCCGCTGTTTGTTGGTGCGCTCCCTGATGCCAGTCTGTTTCCGTGAACTATTTTAGCGCCTCCCCCCGAAACGATCGCCGGCGAGGAGCGACGAAAAAGCGGGAAATTGTTTTTCCCGCCGCCAATTCTCAATCTGGCGTTTGTCACCGGGGTGAGGTACAAAATCGGATGTTCGGGGGGACGGACATTCCCTTCCCCGCACCCGAACCCGGCACTCTAGAAGTGAGGAGTCAGGAGCGAGAAGTGAGAAGTTTCTCTTTCCCGATTCAGGATTCGGCTTCCACTCGGGGCAATCCCAAACTGTAGTTGATCGCCCGGGTGCCGAGGTTGTAGGAGATTTGCCCCGACTGCAACAGCGATCGCACCAAATGTTCGAGATCCGAACCGATGCGGCGGAGGTTGTATTCCGTCAGGTCTTCCCCGGCCGCGGCATCTACCAACTCGTCGAACTTTCGGTAGACTTGTTGCAGCGCCTCATCGTTCCAGTTCAACTCGTTGTCCGGATCGACGTCGAGGGTGAGTTTTTGGTCGCTGGGCATGATTTCATCATCCTGGATTTCGGCGGTAAAAATGTGGATGTGACGGGTCGTAGACTTCAACAACATAGGAATTTTCGATCGCCTGTTTTGAATCTGTACTTTGACTTATTGTTGCACCCTCCCACGACATTTTGACGTCTGAATCGGGCTCTCGCGCCCTCGAGTCGGACAAGGGGACGCCCATTTGATACCTTAGAGCTGAGTGCGATCGCCCCGGAAGTTGGGGGCATCGCCGCAACTGCCGAGAGGATATCGATCGTGACTGAGTTTTGGAACCAAATTTTCGCCTTCGCCGAAACCACCGCCGGCCGCGTCGGAGAACAATTGCTGCGGGATTTCGGGGCGGTGCAAGCCGAAGCTAAATCCGACGGCAGCCTGGTGACGCGATCCGATCGCTGGGCCGACGGCGAAATTCGGGACGCGCTCGCCCGAACTTTCCCCGACCACGGCGTCCTCTCCGAAGAGGGGGAACACATCTTTCCGACGGCGGACTGGTGTTGGATCGTAGACCCCCTCGACGGCACCACCAATTTTACCCGCGGCATCCCCATCTGGGGCATTTCCCTCGCCTTGCTCTACCGGGGAACCCCCATTTTTGGCCACATCCACCTCCCCCCCCTCAAACAAACCTTTCACGGCTTCTGGCCGGATCGGTCGGGACTCGACGTTCCCACGGGGAGTTTCGGCAACGGCATTCCCATCCACCCCACCACCGACGTCCTCGGGCCGAATCAATTTTTCAACCTCTGCTCCCGCAGCGTCGCCATCGCTCCCCACCTCCCCGCTAAAGTGCGGATGCTGGGCATGGCTACCTACAATTTCCTCACCGTCGCGGCCGGAACCTGCATCGGCGGGGTGGAAGCCACCCCCAAAATCTGGGACATCGCCGCCGCCTGGGCGATCGTCCAAGCCTCCGGGGCCGTTTGGATCCCCCTGGACTCCGCCGAGATTTTCCCCCTCAAAAGCGGACTCGACTACGGCGATCGCTCCTTCCCCACCCTCGTCGTCAGCCAAACCCAGTGGCTCGACACACTTCAACCCCTCGCTGAGTCAAAATTGGGATTCGGGCCTAATTAGGGCGTCGGGTACAAAGAAAAAATTGATCATGATCAATTATCAATGATCAATGATCAATTCATTCTCCCCCAGCCTCAAGATATAGCAGTGCGCGATCGTATAGTTACAAAACCTATAAAAGGGAGTCGGGAGTAGAGAGATTGATCATTCCCGGCGTGTTACCACGCCAGCGCTCGTTGCTATACCTTCGCCACGTCCCCGAAGCGAATTTTCAGATAGTCCTCCTCCATCTTGGCTCCCGCCGGTTGCAGCGCCGCCAACGCCTGCGGCAGAACCAAATTGCGGCGGTGGTTGCCGATGCGGATGTTCAGTTCGTCCCCGGTTTTATTCAACTGAATTTGCTCTTTGGGAATTCCCGGCAAATACAATTGCAAACTGTAGCCGCCCTGTTCTTCCACAATCTGCACCGTATTTTCCCGGTAATAAATCTGGGTGGGATCTTCCTCCCCGTAGAGAACAGTTTTGAGTTGCTCCAACGCCTCAAACCCGCACATCTCCTTCGTAAATAATTCCACCTCCTTCACCGGAAGGGGCCGGAAATTGTCGTGAATTTCCTGGCGATATTGCTGCTGATTCTCCTTCCAGCGCTTGAAAAACGGGTCGCTCACCGCGTCGGGGATGATCCGGTTGGCGATCACCAAATCCGTTGCCACGTTGTACAGACTCAAATAGGCGTGGGCGCGGAGAGACTCCTTGATTACCATTTTTTCCGGGTTCGTCACCAGCCGCACCGAGGTTTGTTGATTGTCCGTGAGCACCTTTTCCAACGCCTCGATCTGCTCGTAAAATTCGTAGGGGGCATCCATCACCTCTTTGTCTGGCAGGGAAAAACCCGCGATCGGTTTGAAAATCGGCTCCACCAACGGCCGCAGCGCCGCCGACATCCCCTGTAACGGTTTATAAAATCTTCTCATATACCAGCCCCCCACCTCCGGCAAGCTCAACAGCCTCAGAGCCGTGCCCGTGGGGGCCGAGTCGATGATCAGAACGTCGAAGTCCCCCTCGTCATAGTGCCGTTTCATCCGCACCAAACCGAAGATCTCGTCCATCCCCGGCAAAATCGCCAGTTCCTCCGCCTGCACGCCGTCGAGTCCCCGCGCCTGCAACACTTCGGTGATGTAGCGTTTGACGGCGCCCCAGTTGCCCTCCAATTCCATCAGGGCGTCGAGTTCGGCCCCCCACAGGTTGGGCTTCACCTGGCGGGGATCGTGTCCGAGGGGTTCGTCGAAGCTGTCCGCCAGGGAGTGGGCCGGGTCCGTACTCAAAACCAGCGTCTTGTAGCCCAACTCGGCGCACCGCAACCCCGTGGCCGCGGCGACGGAGGTCTTGCCGACCCCGCCTTTTCCGGTCATCAAAATTACGCGCATATTATCCTGATCCCCGCTTAAAATTTATTTACATTATTTTAACGTTAACGGCGGGTTTGTTGAAAAACCTGCCCGAGGACGGCGAGGCGGGAACAGTTCCAATAGTCGATGTGGCTGTCGATCGCGCCTTCCGAGTTGACGTGCAGTTCGCTCCGCCCCGGGACGGACACTCGCGGACGCCACGGCAGGACGGAGACGGTCCAACTCAGGGTCCAGCGGGTTTCTATGGTGTCCCCGGACTCGGAAATGCCGTGCAGGTCCAGTTGGATGTCTTTGAACCAGGTTTCCATGAAGCCGATCATTTTTTGGTAGCGATCGCGCCCGGAAAATTCGTTAACCGGATCTTTGAAATAAACGTCTTCCGCATAGATAGCGTAGGTTTGATCGGCGGGAAAATTTTGATAGTCCCGTTTCAGGATTTCCAGCAAGTCAGTTGGCACCATAAAACTCGATTTCAACCCTTCAAAAGGTTAAGTCTTTTTTAAAATCAACTCCGCTTTGGGGCGGATATGGCTAGACTGGAAGAAAGGGACTGGAGTCGAATCGACCCAAGGTCGGTTGGGTGAATCGGCTCCAATTCCTTGCCATAATTATAACATAGAAAACCATGAATTACGACATTTTTGACGAAGAATATTATCTCCAAAAATATCCGTTCGTGTCCAGTGGAATCGAACAGGGGATCGTCTCATCCGGCTTCGATCATTTTCAACGGTTCGGCCAAGCCTCCGGCTTCACCGAAGTCTCCCGCTATTTTGACGAATCCTATTATTTGGCGAATCATCCCGAGGTGGCCAACGCCGTCAACTCCGGATTGTTTGCCTCGGGGTTGGATCACTTTATTCAATCGGGTTACGAGTCGGGACTCACCCAAATTTCTTCCGACTACGACGAAACCTTTTATCTCAATAATAACCGCGATCTGGTTCCATTTATTCAAAACCAATCTTTTCGGAACGGACTGGAACACTTTCTCAAGTTCGGGGCCAACGAAGGACGGTTTGCTAACTCTTTTTTGGATGCCGAATATCTGGACAAATATCCCGATATCGCACAACAGGTTGAGGCTGGAGTTTTCCGGACGGGCCGCCATCACTACGAACTTTTCGGCCAATTTGAACCGTCGCGATCGGTGACATTTGTGGGGGGGCCCTTTGATGATGTTGTTGCCGGTTTTGGTTTGGGAACCATCGAACTGATCGGGGTGGAAGTCGGGTTGGATGAAAATGGCGATCGCATCTACGAAAGCGACGGATTTGACAATGAAAATCTGACGGGAAGTATCGACGATTACAGCGAAGTGGATACCCTGGTCGGTTCCGCCGGTTCCGATATCTTTGTCATCGGCGTTGGTGGTTCCCTTCCCAATCCTTCCGGCGGCGATTTTTATCCTTTTTTCGGTCGCGCCATCATTCAAAATTACGACCCGGAAAAGGACGTGATTCAAGTGGCGGGAACTCGCGCCACCGGCGGCTATTATTGGAGCGATAATCTGATTGACGTGACGGTTTCCGATATCAGTCGATATACGCGGTTCGTGGTCGAAGGCGCATCCGGACAAGAACTCAACATCAACTACAGCGGCGAAGTGCCGTTGCAACAAAACTTCCTCGAAAATGAATACTATGCCGATCATCCCGATGTGGCGGCAGCCGTTCAAGCCGGGTTGTACGAATCGGGTTTAGATCACTATCAACAAGTCGGACAATTTGAACCCACCCGCCAAGCCACTTTTGTCGGCACCGCCGGAAATGATACCGTCGAAGCCTTCGGAGTCGGCCCCCACGATATTACGGGGGTGGAAGTGATTGCCGGGGGAAATCCACGCACCTATACCAGCAGCGGCGACGACGAATTTGACCTGTTGATCGGAAGTCCGGGGGCCGATAATTTTATTTTCGGTTACGTGCGAACCAGCCTCCGACCCCCTTACAGCCTGCTGGGAATTGATACCTTTTATCGAGGGGAAGGAGAAGCGCGAATTCGAGGGTTTAATCAGGCGGAAGGAGACTCCATTGAAATGGTGATCTCAGGGGTGGAAACCTATAGCATTTCTCCGGTGGGGTCGGATTTGGCGATCGCCGTCGGGGGAGATACCATCGCCATCCTGGAAGGGGGGGCAAATTTGACCTTGACTCCGACCGATATCAATAATTCTGCCTTTCAATCTTTTAAGCTGGTTTGAGGCCTCATTCCACCTCCGGCCACAGCCGTTCTAACTGATACCGCCAAGCCGCCAGGGTCCGTTCCCGATTTTCTGCACCCGCTTCCATTTCCCCCATCAACCCCTCCGAATACAAGCGATTCAAATTTTGCAAGGTCGCTTCCATCGATTGTCCCTGCTGTTTTGCCATGCGAATAATTTGCCGAATTTGATCCTCTATTCTTTGATTGTAAAATTCCGAGAGCCCCCGCTCTTGCAGGGCCAACAATGTTGCGATCGCTGCCCGAAAATCCGCCGGATTGAAATTCTCCCTTGACCCCTGAAATACCCCCCAGATGATATCCTGGTGGATGGCGTACCGCGTTTCCTGGGTCAGATCAAAATTCGCTTCCAACAGTTTGTCGAAAATATTTTTAGCGGCGTTAATTGGGGCGATGGGGAGTAAAATTCGCATCCAACTCCGATCTTCCGAGAGCAACACCAGCAGGCGAAACGCGGAAGCCTCCACCTGCCAAGCCGTCTCGTCGGGTTGGCTTACCATCTCGCCAAATAATTCGCTCAGGGTTTCGGTGATCTCTTCAGGTTGCATGGGTTAAAAACTCGATATTCGGCAAAATTTTATCCGGTTCAAACCTCGATAAAATTAAAAAAAAATTTTTTTTGAAAAGGGTTGACAGGGGCGAGTCAATCGTTGTAAGATTATTCTTGGAGGGGGAAGTATGCCCGTTAACTTGATTTTTTGTTCAACTCCTACGGCAACCACTGGGGATTGAATCCCAAAAAAGGGAGTTCCTCCGGCTTCAATTGCGATGCCGTCCCGTCGTCCGCCACGTCGTCGGCGACCAAGGGCAACAGCCAGAGGCGGCTGGTGGTGACGGTATCTCCCCCTTCCGTGCGGGGTCGATTTTCCACATCTTCTTCCATCACCCGAGTCACCGTTTGATCGAACAGCAGAGCCAGACCGTCGGGGGAAAGACTCAGGTTGATTTCCTGTTGGTTGGGGAGGATCACCAGGGGGACGATATCATCAGTTTTTAAATCGATCGCCACGATGTAGGGTTGTTCGATATACTCCTCGCTCTCCTCCACCAACTCGGTGATCAACGTGTAAAGAATCGTGCCGCTCGGGTCGAATTGGGCGGTGAGAATGTTGCCGAATTCGGGAGTCCGATACAGTTCCGTTTCGGTGCCCTGGGTATCGACCAAAAACAGCGATCGCGTCCCGTCCGAGTTGAACTTCAGCATCGCCGCGGCCGAGCCGTCCGAGGAAAATCCCAACACCTGGCCGAACTTGGGCAGATATTCCAACACCTCCGCCTCCGGTTCCAACGGCAAAATCGTCGTCAGATCCGGACCCTGGGCGATGATCAGGGATTGGCTGTCGGGGCCGATCAAGAAATCTCCCCCCTCCGTCTGCAGCGGTTTGGGAGAGCGGCCCGGTTCCAAGATCCACGGTCCGGCGTCCGTGGGATTGGTTTTGTGGACTCGCTGGACGACGATCGCCGAACCGTCGGGCGCCAGGTCGAACTTGAGGTTGCGGTAAGACTCACTTTCCAGGAGCGTTTCAACTTGCCCCGGAGCTTGGGGGGAAGTCGATTTGTCGGCCGTCGATTCCGGGTTGATTCCCGTGGTGGTGGCGTACAACTGGGGGTCAAATTGACCTTGGGTGCGGTCCGAGCGCGCCACCGCCGAAAACAAAATGCGATCGCCCTCGGGGTAGGGTTCAAACTCCAACACCACCAAATCTTTTGGCGTCAGGGGAACCGGCCTCGGATCTTGGGACAGGTTCACCAGCATCAGCCGCCCCTCCTCATCTCCCCGCACCCCGATGTAGGCGAAGGCGCGATCGCGGCTGCGAAAATACCCCGTAAACGGTTCCAACAGCCGGCCCTCGCGGTTCTCCCCGTAAAGCTTATCCCGGGCCCCCTGCAACTGGACGCTGAACGGCGTCCCGTAGGGAACCGGGTCGATCAGCGTGTAGGCCATCCGCTTGCCCGCCCAACTGATTTTACCGGGCAGGGGCGGGTCGAGCCGCAAATTTTGTTCCACGCTCTCCCGGTCCATCGGGCGGTTGAACGTCAAGATGAAGCCCCGATCCTCGGCACCGACCTGTTGGTTCGCCCAACTGAACTCCCGCACCCGGGGCGTCGTGCGATCGCCGCTCAACACCACGACCCCAATCAGAACACTCAACACCAACATCAAAGCGATCGCCACCCGGTCTAAAGGCTGGCTCTTTTTGGCGAGGCGTTGCAATTTTAACGGCAATCCGGTCATCTTTCAGGTCAACCCTTCCGGTTTTTTTCTCCTGTCCCAAAGTAGCACGGACTCCCGCATTCTGCGCGATCGCGCTCCCAGAACATAAAACCCGGCTTCCGAACGGAAACCGGGTTGAAACGATCAGTTTAAACAAAACCGAACGAATTAGACGGAAACAGCCTTCTTGGTGGTCGCACTCAGTTCGCCGCTGGCATACTTGGCCGCAAACTCATCCAAAGTTTGAACCTTGATCTTGTCGGCGTTGCCAGCCGTTCCGAACTGCTCGTAGCGATCCGCGCACACTTTCTTCATGTACTTGATGGAAGGCTTCATGAAGTGGCGGGGGTCGAAGTTGGAGGGATCTTTGGCAGCCGCTTCGCGAATTGCCGCCGTGATCGCCAGACGGTTGTCCGTGTCAATGTTCACCTTGCGGACGCCGCTCTTGATTCCCTTCTGAATTTCTTCGACGGGGACGCCGTAAGTTTCGGGGATTTGGCCGCCGTACTCGTTGATCAGCGCCAGCAGATCTTCCGGGACAGAGGAAGAACCGTGCATCACCAGGTGGGTGTTCGGCAGACGGCTGTGAATTTCTTCGATCCGGCTGATCGCCAAAATTTCCCCCGTCGGCTTGCGGGTGAACTTGTAAGCGCCGTGGCTGGTTCCGATCGCCACCGCCAGGGCGTCAACCTGGGTCCGCTCCACGAATTCCACCGCTTCATCGGGGTCGGTGAGCAACTGGTCGCGGCTCAGAACACCTTCGGCACCGTGACCATCTTCCTTGTCACCCATGCCGGTTTCCAGGGAACCCAAGCAACCCAGTTCCCCTTCCACGCTCACGCCGATGGCGTGGGCCACTTTCACCACTTCGGCGGTGACGTTGACGTTGTACTCGAAGCTTGCGGGAGTCTTGGCATCGGCTTCCAAGGACCCATCCATCATCACGCTGGTGAAGCCGTGACGCATCGCCGAATAGCAGGTCGCCGGAGAGTTTCCGTGATCCTGGTGCATGGCGATGGGAATGTGAGGATAGGTTTCCACCGCCGCCTGAATCAGGTGGCGCAGGAAAATTTCGCCGGCATAAGAGCGGGCACCACGGGAAGCTTGCAGGATCACCGGGCTGTTGGTTTCGTGAGCAGCCTGCATGATCGCCTGGATCTGCTCCATGTTGTTGACGTTGTAAGCTGGGATGCCATAATCGTGCTCCGCAGCGTGATCCAGCAGCAGCCGCATGGGTACGAGCGCCATAGAGTCTCCTCCTAAGTCTTCTTTATCTGTGAGTTGGTTTCTAAGACGGTCTTAATTAAAACAATCTTAAAACAATTTTACGAGTTATGGCGAATTGTATCAAATAATTTTCACCAATCTCCGAAATTGGGGGACTCCAGGGAGATTCAGGAGATCCAGGAGATCCAGGAGATCCAAGAGCGGAGGGAGATCCAGGAGATCCAGGAGCGGAGGGAACCCAGAAACGGGTGGAACAGTGGAGGCATACAACCGACATCAGGAGGATTGTCCCCGGGGGGTGAGGCTCAAGCTCCAAAAGGGAAAAAGTGGATCGTCATCTGATCTGAGGACACTTTGTGTCCCACCGAGTCCCGGCTGGCGTGGACTTTTGCTCTGAGCCAACAAGGGACTCCATCCCCGGGTTTCAAGGCGGGTGATATCAAGTGATTGACCCCTAATTCAAAGCCGGGCCGTTTCATTTTTCCCCGAAAAATGGTAGGGGGAGCTCCAGGAGCCAGAGGGAGCGACCGGGAGATTTGGGGGAATGAAAAGGTATTTTTAACCGGAAAAATACCTCACTCCTCACCCCGATCAGCGGTTTTCCTCATCAGCCTCGACAATTTTTAACCGAGAATGAAACGGCCCTGCTAATTCAAAGGAAATAAACCGTTTCCGATCGCGATAAAGGCTGCCCAATAATAGGGGTGGGAATCGTCTCCCTGCCGGTTAATTAAAGTGATTTGAGCCTGTTGCAGGGCTCGGGTGGGGGATTGGCGATCAAAAACTAACGCTTGATAAAATTCGTCCATCAACGCTTGGGTGCCGCGATCGTCCACCACCCACAATGAGGCGACGGTTGCCAACACTCCGGCCTGTTGCATTTGGTAGCCCAGACCCAGAATTTCTTCGCCGTTTCCCATGCCGCCCACGGCGGTTTGACAGGCGCTCAAAATCACCAGAGAAACGTTGGGAAGGTTCCAGGTTTCCACCTCCCGCAACGTGGCGCGATCGCCGTCTCCGAACAAGATAAATGAATCCTCCGGTTGGCCCGGTACGAAGGCGGCGTGGGTGGCGAAATGGACGATACTGTGATCGTTGAGTTGGGGGATAGTCGCGTCGCGATTAAATTCCTCGTCCACCAGTTTTGTGGTGTCGGGAAGTCTCTCGGCGATGCGATCAACTTCGATCGCGGTAAAAGGCAGTCCCGCCATTAAAAATTGTCGAGTTCCTACCTCAAATTCATAACTTCCGGTGGCGAAAGCACCCGCGAGAACCCGCACGCGATCGGGGGGGACGGGGTTCAAATTGGTGAGGGATGCGGCGGTGATATTGTTGACCGCAAAGCGCTCGATCAGCCAGCGATCGCCGTCGTGAAGTCCGGCGATGGGAACGTATCGCAAGATGCCATCGGGGGCGTAAAGAATGACTTTTGCATCGGCTTGGATCAGGTCATTTTCGATGGGTTTGATTAAAATATCATAAAGTTTTTGAGCGGAGTTGAGGATCGAATTTGGCGGCAATGTGGGGTTCGTCAGTCCCCGTCTAAACTCCAAAACAGCGCGGTTGAGTTCTTCGCGATCGATGTCGAAGGAGCGGTTTATGGGGGGAGAAAAGGGCGTCACCAAAACCAATTCGACCCGCTCTTCTAAAAGGAGGGGATAGAGTAAAACGGCGGTGGGTTCGATTTGTTGGAGTTGTCGCTGGAGTAAGTTTAAATTGGGGAGGTCGATATTTTGTCCGCCGGATGCCGTCGATAATTCTTGAATCCGGGTGGCGACTTCTGGACTGCGGATAAATTCGTTGAAGTTTTGGCGAATTTGCTGTTGTACTCGGTCAATTTCGGCGATCCGTTCCTGCTGTTCTTCGCTGCGATCGCCCGGTGGAATTTGTCGCAATTGTGCCAATTCTCGCCCCAGTTTAATGGCGCGCTC
This sequence comes from Lyngbya sp. CCY1209, assembly GCF_035615495.1. Lineage (GTDB taxonomy): Bacteria > Cyanobacteriota > Cyanobacteriia > Cyanobacteriales > Microcoleaceae > Limnospira. The sequence goes on from NZ_JAJENU010000366.1 coordinate 10,821, forward strand.
CTGGCTGACCGCGTAGGCTTCATAAATTTGCTGTTCTTGGGGTAAAAGTTCTACACCTTGAGAAGTTTGTCGGTTGCCACGCACGTTGTCCAAATAATCTTCCAATTCTTGAACTTTGAGAAGATCGAGAACCTGTTGCGCTTCCAACACCCGATTTTGTTGTAACAATAAATCGGAGAGGCGGCGGTAGGTGGCGGCGACGGTTTCGGTGTAGGATTGTTGTTGGCGGCTTGAGAGTCCGCCCAGATTTTGGCGGATGGATTCGGTGACGTTGACGGATTTCTTATAAAAAATAATCGCCAATTCGATTTGGTTTTGACTTTCTAAAATCCAGCCGATGCTGCTGAGGTTCGATCGCTCCCCTTCCGGATTGCCAATTTCTTGAAAAATCACCAAAGATTGTTGGTAAGCCGCGATCGCGCTGTCAAAATCCCCCCGATTTCGATGCACCGAACCCAAGTTGTTGAGGGTGGTTCCTTCCCCCGCGATATCGCCGATTGCCCTGCGAATTATCAGCACTTCCTCGTAAGTTTCCAAGGCGCGATCGTAGTCCCGTCGGAGGTTATAAATTAATCCGATATTGTTGAGGGTGTTGCCTTCCCCAGCGCGATCGCCGATGTCCCGCCGGATGTCGAGGGACTGGCGGTAAAAATCCAGGGCGCGATCGCTCTGTCCCTGCATTTCGTAAATTAAACCGATATTATTGAGACTTTGGGCTTCCCCGGCGCGATCGCCAATTTCCCGGCGAATTTTCAGTGCTTTTTCATAGTCATTCAAAGCTTCTAAAAACTGACCCAAACTATAATAAAGCGCCCCCATACTGTTGAGAGTGTAACCCTGTCCGGCGCGATCGCCGATTTCCTCCCGAATAGCCAACGCCTCTCGGTACATCTGCAACGCTTCGGTGTATTTTCCCTGGTTGGAATAAACCCCGCCGATACTCATCAAAGTATGAGCTTCACCGGGGCGATCGCCCACTTCTCGGGCAATTTCCAAGGCTTGACGATAATCATCTAAAGCGCGATCGTACTGTCCCAAATTTCGATAAACCAATCCGATACCGCTGAGGGTGACACCCTCGCCGATGCGATCGCCAATTTCTCGCCGAATTTGTAGGGATTTTTGATAGTAATCCAAGGCACTTTTAAATTCGCCGATTTCATTTTCAACCCCTGCCAAATTGTTTAAAATTCGACCCGATGCCGCCCGGTTTCCGATCTGTTCCGCGAGAATTAAAGCCGCTTCCAAAACTTCGCGAGATTTTTGATAGTTTCCCTGGTTGCTGTAAACCACCCCCAGACTCAGAAGGATGCGGGATTCGATGTTGCGATCGCCGTATTCCCGACTGATGGACAATCCCCGTTCGTTGTATGCGATCGCCTGCGGATAGTCCCCCAACCGTTCGTAAACGATACCGATATTATTTAAAACTAACGCTTGGGGCGATATTAGGTTGATTTCCTGTAAAATTTCTAAGGCTTTTTGGTGGAATTCCAAAGCTTTTTTAAAGTCTCCCCGCTGCCGATAAACCACCCCCGCATGATCGAGGGTTCGCCCTTCGATTTCCCGATGGCTAATCTCGCGGCTAATGGCGATCGCCTGTTCGTACAATTCCAACGCTTCGGGATACTCGCTGCGGCTGTAATAAATTACCCCCAACTCCATCAACGCCGCGGCTTCTAAATGGCGATCGCCTATTTTTTTGGCAATTTTCAGCGCTTCCGACACCGCTTCTCGGGCGAAATCATACTGACTCAAAATTCGATAAGCCGTCCCGAGATTGAGTGAGGTTTCCCCGACTTTGGCGTTATTATTTTCCGCTCGGAACTGTTGTAAAGCTTCCCGATAAATTTCCACGGCTTCCCGAAAATTTCCCCGCACAAATTCTTGATTTCCCTGCCGCAGTCGTTCGGCTTGCGTTCGCAAATTTGCAGGGGTTGTGTGGGCGGGTTTAAACGGAAATATGACCGGGCATAAAATTAACGCGATCGCCAATAAAAAACCATTTTTATTGAATAAAAATCGTTCGTTTCGATTGGTATTCATCGGGTTCCTCCGGGACTGGGAAGGGGCGATAGTCCATCGTCCGGCGGTCTAAATTCCGAGGCGGGGGATACACTTTTTATCGACAATAAAGGTGCATCGGCGATCGCTTTGATTCCCACGGATTCGAGTAATTCTTGCCATCGAGTTTTCAGGTTGGAATTGTCGGGATCGGCTTGTCGGAGTTCAGCCAGCGTCGAAAGGCTGTCATACCAAATTCCCGCATCGATGTATAAATCCGGATAATCCTCGGGAATCGCCCCTTTTAAAGCTTCCGTCAATTCCGGATCGGCTTCGACTCGCTGAACCGTACCTACCAAAATTTCACTCGTCAGCATTTCCTGCCCTACAATCTCCAAATACCATCGGTATATCTTACCAATTTCTAGGGACGCTTTGGCGGCGGTTTCTGTTCCTCCAATTTTGATAATTCCGGCTATTTGTGGCAAGTTAAATTGAGTTTCGTAGATTTTATCATTTTCATCAACAATGGAAAAAAATGCCGTCACCTCGGAGGACTCCCCGTCAATTTCGGGAATGTAAAAGAAAAAAGACGGAAACTCGGAAACGGTAACTCCTCCCGTTTCGGGAACCAAGGCGATCGCATTTTCTCGCCCAAATATTCCCCCGCCACGGGTTCCCCCAGATTCCCGCCGGCTGGGTTCGCGAATATCTGGCGGGCGAAATTGGCTGACTTCAACTGTCGCCATTCCTGACACGAGAAACGGCAGAAGTGCGATCGCGCAATATCTCAAGATGGGAGTCGTCGGGGCGTTTGGGTTCATGGCGATCGGGAAAATAGGTCGCGATCGCAGTGTACTACAAATCATCAATTTTGGAGAATTTACGGCCGAACGAACGCAGATCTTCTATCCTGTTAAGTGGCGCATGGTTTTAGATTCAATGTCACTCACCGAACAGGTTCTTTCTCAAATTCCCGGAAACCCCCAAAAGGGACTGGAAAATGCCGATCGCCTCTGGGACGCGATGAAACAAAATACCCTCCCGATGCCGGAGACGGTTCGCCAAACGACGGAACCCCTGGAGGGGACGGATTACGATGTGATCATTTGCGGCGGGACGCTGGGAATTCTCATCGGTGCGACGTTGGCGATGCGGGGCTCGCGGGTGGCGTTGCTGGAACGGGGGACGCTGCGGGGGCGGGATCAGGAGTGGAATATTTCCCGCCACGAATTGCAGACTTTTTTGAAGTTAAATTTGCTGTCTTCCGAGGAGTTGGAAACGGCGATCGCGACGGAATACAACCCCGCCCGCCTCAGCTTTCCCGACAGTGCCGACATTTGGGTTCGGGACGTTCTCAACGTGGGGGTCGATCCGGTTTTTCTGCTGGAAACCATTAAAAATCGGTTTTTGGAAGCCGGGGGTAAACTGTTGGAAAATACCCCGTACAAGGGCGCGATCGTCCACCCGAACGGCGTGACGGTAGAAAGTTCTGAAAATCAGACGTTTACCGCCCGATTATTGCTCGACGCGATGGGTCACTTTTCCCCCATCGTCAGGCAGGCGAGGGGAGGGCAAAAACCCGATGCCGTGTGTCTGGTCGTCGGTACCTGCGGCAGCGGATATCCCCACAACGAAACGGGGGATCTTTTCGCATCTTTTACCCCCATAAAAAATCACTGTCAGTATTTTTGGGAGGCATTTCCCGCCCGGGACGGGCGCACGACCTATATGTTTACCTACCTCGACGCCCACCCCGATCGCCCCAGTTTAGCGGAGTTTTTCGAGGATTATTTGACCTTACTTCCCCAATATCAAAAGGTGGAATTGTCGCAGTTGGAATTCAAGCGGGCGCTGTTCGGATTCTTCCCCTGCTACCGAAAAAGCCCTTTGAAAACGCCCTGGAATTTTATCCTTCCCGTCGGCGACAGCAGCGGCAGCCAGTCCCCCCTCAGTTTCGGCGGATTCGGGGCGATGGTGCGGCACCTCGATCGCCTGACGCGGGGCATCGACGAAGCCCTAAATGCCGACATTCTCGATCGCGATTCCCTCGCCCTTTTGCAACCCTACCAACCCAGTTTGTCCGTCACCTGGCTGTTTCAAAAATCCATGAGCGTGGGGGTTGATCGCGACGTGGAGGGCGATCGCATCAACACCCTCCTCGCCGCCGTCTTTCGGGACATGAAACGCCTCGGGGAACCCGTCCTCAAACCCTTTCTCCAGGACGTGATCCAGTTTCCAGCCCTCGCCCAAACCTTATTTTTGACCGGGATTTTTCACGCCGGTACGGTGTTTAAAGTCATCCCCCAAGTGGGGGTCGGCAACCTCATCGATTGGACGCTTCACTATTTCAATTTGGCGAGTTACAGCCTCCTTTACCCCCTCGGAAAAACCCTCGATCCCCTCGCCAAAAACCTCTCCCCCCGACAAAAATATTATCTCCACCGCTGGATAGATGCCTGGTGCTACGGTTCGGGAGGAGATTACGAGGCTTGAAGTGCGGGTTCGCCGCCGGCAAAAATCTCCCAATTCTTTCGGGATTGCGTTTCTCGTTTGCGGTAGAATTGAGTGGGGGTGCGTCGGAATGGATCGGCTCAAAGGAGAAATAGCCCCGGAGCGCACCCGTCCGCAACCTCAGACCGGTCAGTCAGAGTCAGCCTCAATCGAGCGATCGCCTCACGCCGATGTCAGGGAATCGGCATCTATGTCTGGGGCGACGGTACGGCGTTTACGCGATCGCGATCCCGACAGTCCGTCCGGAAGGATTTGTCAAGAAAAACCGTCGGGAGTACAGAACTCCAAAAAACATTTCGGATTACTATATTTATAATTGTGTCGAGTCTAAATTTGATGGGTCGGATGGATCTAGAACAGGATTATAACCAGCAATGTCTGGACAAATTGGTTTGGGCGATGGAGCAGCTTCAAATTGAAGTCGCAGGGGCGGAATTGGTTCGGATTGCCGAATTAATTGTCCAAACGATGACTGGGCCGTGGCGTTATTTTCACACCCCCGAACATATTTTTGAAGTCGGAGGAACGGACGATCCGATTGAGGTTTTGGCGGCACTCTTCCACGATGTCGTTTACGTCCAAGTCGATCAGAGTGTCAACTTCAACCTCACCTATTACCTGGCGCCCTTTATCCGCCAAGTGGGGGAACACCTCTGGATTCGGGAAGCCGCCAACATCCCGAAAGATTCCACCTTTGAAATCGTCGCGGAAATCTTCGATATGGCGCCGGGCCAAATGTTATCTCCCTTTGGCGGACAAAATGAATTTTTGAGCGCCCTGGTAGCCGCCAAGGTTTTGGAACCGCTACTCGGCATCGAGTTGTCTGTGGAAATTGTCGCCTGTATCGAAGCGACGATTCCGTTCCGAAGTGCCGAAAAAATCGAATTGAGCAACAGCGAAATTTTGTATCGGAGATTGCAGGCGATCGCCCAAAAATGGCATCTCCAATTCACGGAAGCGGAACTGATCGAAACGGTGAGGCGATCGGTCCGCCTCTCCAACCGAGACGTGCGAAGTTTCGCCGATCCGAGTGCGGCCCTGTTTTTGGACAACACTTGGAATTTGCTCCCCGAAACCAACCACTACCTCAATAATGCCAGCGCCTACACGATCAATCAATACCGCACCGCCCTGCAAAAAATGGAAGGGTTCATGAATTTTCTCAAGCCGGAAGTCATCTTCCACCAGTTCCGCGGCTATCCCGACGATCGCACCTATAAAAAACTGGTGGAACGGGCCGAAAGAAACATTCGAGTCGGGCGGTTGTACCTGGGCAGCAAGCTGTTCGCGATCGCCTTTTTGGAAGCCCTTTCCCTGCGCTTCGGCCGCGTCATCCCGGTTTCGACGCTGATGGGGGAGATGCCCTCGGAAGATTTTGTCGCCATTTCTCTGGTGGATTTTTTGCCCGAAATTGAAAATCCATACCGACCCAAAGACGATTTGGAATCGACGGTTTTGACCCTCTTAGAAAAAGGCAGAACCCAGCATTCTCACCACGACATCAAAAATTCGCCCCTGACCACCTACATGGTCAAATCCATGGGGTTTGAAGATATGAAAGTACAGCGCGATCGCGCCCAGAAATTCTTTCAAGGGGCGATTTCATCGGAGGAGTTTTTGGCGGGGTGCGACCCCCAGATCAAAAAAACGGTGACGGCGGGAATTGTCAACTTATTTGATAGTCGAAAATTGGCCCTCTGTCAGTCTTGAGCGATCGCCGCGATCGCTGCGGAGACGGCGGTTAAAATCGGGGCGGGCGACGGGAGATGCCGTCCCTTCCGCCGTCCCCCATTCCCCGCTTTTCAGAAGCCGGCGGTCCGCCAAGGCGCGGTCCATTCTTTAATGTCAGGTTAAGGCGAGACGATCGGGCAAACCGGGCTGCCGCGACTAAAAACGGTGATAGAATCGGGTCAAATTTACGGACGGACAACAGACCGCTCCCTCACAACTCGACAGACCGAGAATTTTGTTCTCTCAAATGAAAAACGATTATGAAACCTTTGAGCAACCGCACCAAAATCGTGGCAACCATCGGCCCGGCGAGTAATTCTCCCGAAGTTCTCTACCAAATGGTAGAGGCGGGAATGAGCGTGGCTCGCCTCAACTTCTCCCACGGCAGCTATGAAGATCATGCGAAAACTGTGACTCGCCTCAGACAAGTTTCCGAGGAGTTGGACACTCCCATCACCCTGCTGCAAGATTTGCAGGGGCCGAAAATTCGCGTCGGACAGCTTCCCGACGGCGCCATTCAACTCGTGGCGGGAGAGTCCCTCACCCTGGTTCCGACGGACGAATATCAGAAGCAACCCCACACCGTCGCCATCGACTATCCCCACCTGGCGGAGGAGGCCAAACCGGGGGCGCAGATTCTCCTCGATGACGGTTTGTTGGAGTTGAAAATTGAGGAAATTTCCGGCAACGCGGTCAAATGTCAGGTGGTGGAGGGGGGGATACTCAAGAGCCGCAAGGGGGTGAACTTGCCCAGTTTAGCCCTGCGTTTGCCCTCCCTGACGGAAAAAGATATGCAGGACTTGGAGTTCGGGATTTCCCAGGGCGTGGATTGGATTTCCCTCAGTTTCGTCCGCACCGCCGACGACGTGAAGGCTTTGAAAACCTTTTTAGCCGAACGGAATGCCAGCCAGATCTCGGTGATGGCGAAAATTGAGAAACCCCAGGCGATCGACAACTTGGAGGCGATCGTGGCCGAGTGCAACGGCCTGATGGTGGCCCGGGGCGATCTCGGCGTCGAAATGAAGCCGGAAAAGGTGCCGCTGCTGCAAAAACAGGTGATCCGCCTGTGCAACCAAAAGGGCATCCCGGTGATCACCGCCACCCAGATGCTCGACAGCATGATCAACAACCCCCGCCCCACCCGCGCCGAAGCCTCCGACGTAGCCAACGCCATTATCGACGGGACGGATGCGGTGATGCTCTCGGGGGAATCCGCCGTCGGCAAATATCCCGTCCGCGCCGTGCAGATGTTGGCGAAGATCGCCCGGGATGTGGAACCGGAAATCAACTTTACCAACTACCCCCCCGCCCTGACGGACGAAACCCACGCCATCAGCGAAGCCCTCAACACCATCGACAAAATTCTCAAGCTGCATTGCATCGTCGCCTACACCAGCAGCGGCTACACCGCCGAGTTAGCCGCCGCCGAGCGCCCCAGAGTGCCGGTCGTCGCCCTCACCCCCAACCGGAAAGTTTACCACCGCCTGAATCTGGTTTGGGGCGTGAAACCCCTGCTGCTCGAACATGAGGTCGATTCCTTCGAGGGGCTTCTCGATCAGGCGCAAACCTATCTCCTGCTGCGGAAACTCGCCTCTCCGGGGGACGAGATTTTAATCATCGGCGGCATCCCCACCAAGAAAGCCAAGGGCACCAATTTCTTGAAAATTCACAAAATTCGCGGGGCATCTTAAAGCCCGGTCTTTGGGAGCGGGGGGAGCGGGGGGAGCGGGGGGAGCGGGGGGAGCGGGGGGAGCGGAGGTAAGCGGGTGGAATATCTGGACCGCTTGGGAATCAATTCCCAAGCTAACAGCCAAAATCATCTAAAGATGATTGGGGAATCTGCCCCCTGGAGCCTCCTGGAGCCTCCTGGAACCTCCTGGAGCCCCCTCTCTCCCCCGCCTCCTCAACCGGAGCTCAGATTATGTGATCGCTTCGGTTTGCGTAACTTCTTCGGATTTGGGAAAGACAAATCGGAGCAGGATGGGGGCGATCAAAGTGGTGACGATGACCATGATGATGATGGCGGCATCCAACGACTTGGGGAGTGCCCCGGTTGCCGAGCCGAGGCCGGCAAAGACCAGGCCCACTTCTCCCCGGGGAATCATCCCGGTCCCGATCGCCAGACGGCTGATTTTCTCCTTAGAAATGACGACGAATCCGGCCGCCACTTTTCCGACGATCGCGATCGCGATCAGGATGGCGGCAATGATCAAGCCCTCCCGATTTTCGGGATTTAAGGGGTTGATGACGCTCAGATCGACTTTGGCGCCGACGGTGACGAAAAAGACCGTGGTCTGGATGTAAACGAAAGGTTGAAATAACTGTTGGAGTTCGTCCCGCTTATTGGTTCCGGCCAAGACAATTCCGGCGGCAAAGGCTCCCAAAATGGCTTCCAACTTCGCCGCCACACCCAGCAGGGACAGCAACGCCAAAAACAGGACGGCTAGGGTCATCAACGCCCCCGGACTTTTAAATCGGTCGGCGATCGCTTCAAAAATTGGGGCGAAATACCGGTTCAGCAACACCGCCCCCAAAACGAACAAAGTGGCACTGAATAAAAGGGAGGCGATCGTCGCAATTTCAACCGTTCCGGTCGCCACCAAACTCAACATCACCGCCAGGACGACAATTCCCAAAATATCGTCCAAAATTGCCGCCCCCAAAATAATTTGACCTTCTTTGGATTTGAGAACACCGATATCCTGCATAACTTTGGCTGTAATGCCGATGCTGGTCGCCGTCAGTGCCGCCCCCGCAAATAAAGCCGGAATGGTGGCGATGTGAAAGACGTAAATGAGCATCAAACTGCCCAGAACGAAGGGGATAGCTACCCCCGAACAGGCCACCGTCGCCGCCTGCCCCCCGACGCGGATCAACTCGCCCAAATCCGATTCGAGCCCGGTGACAAATAACAGCACCAACAAACCCGAAGTCGCCGTTCTGTCGATCAGGGCTTCCATCTGGAAATCGTAGGCTTTGGTGACGGCTTCCGGACTGGCCCCCGTGACGGCTCCCAAAAAATTGAGAATGCTTGGATTGACTTCCCCCCCCACTTCGGCGAAGATCAAAAATCCCAGGGCCGACGCCCCGAGGACGATTCCGGCCAACAAGTCACCCAAAACCGCCGGCAGTCCGACGCGGACGCACAGTTCTTCGAGTAGGCGGCTGACGACAAAGATCACAATAACTGTGGCGACTAACGAGGCGATGACCGCATCTTCGTAGCCTTCTTCTGCGACGGTTTCTGTCAAGAGAAGGGGGTTAGGGAGCCACCCCAGTTGTCCGTTCAGGATCGGTATCACAGCCCGATCAATCGCGATCGCAATACTCATAAACGCTCCTCAACAATTCGGGTCATCTCGCAACTATCGCAGGGAGTGCAATCAGTTTGCCGACAAATTTATCATTTTTTTGTGTTTCGGGCGATACAAGCGATCGCGAACTAATTGTCCCCCACCTCGTGAAATTCGTCAGTTTCAGCCAGGGGAAGCACGAGTTCCACCGTCGTGCCTTGGTTTCTTCCCGGGCTCATCAAATGGATGCTGCCGCCCATCATTTCGATCAAATGCTTGGAAATCACCAGGCCGAGTCCGGTGCTGCCGTAGGGATTGATGTTCGATTCATCCTCCACCTGAAACGCCTCGAAGAGTTTATCTTTATGATTCGGATCGATGCCGATGCCCGTGTCTTTGATGGTGACGACCGCCATTGGGGTGTTGGCTTCCCCTCGGGGAGTGACCATCTGTCTAATTTCGGTGACGATCGTGATACTGCCGCGATCGGTAAATTTGATGGCGTTGCCGATCAAATTGATAAAAATTTGTTTTAATTTGATCGGGTCAGCCTGCACCTTGATACCCCGCACGAAATCTTTTCTGTGAAGTTCCAGATTTTTCTGACGAAAGTTGGCGAACTGGAGGTAAAGGGCGGCCGTCAGGGAAGCGTGCAGGTCGATGGATTTGAGTTCGACGGAGACTTTCCCCGATTCGATTTTTGCCAGATCTAAAACTTGATTGATCAGCCCGAGTAAGTGGATGGAAGACTGGTGAGCTTGTTGGAGGAGTTCGAGTTCTTCTTCGCGATCGTCGCACAACTCATCGAGCAACAGTTGCAGGGAGCAGATGATCCCGTTCATGGGGGTTCTCAGTTCGTGGGAGGTTTGTCTGAGAAACTCATCTTTGCGGGCGTTGATTTGGTGGAGGGTTTGATTTTCTTGCCGGAGGGTTTGATATTTGTCGATGTGGTCTTTTAAATTGTGTTCCAACTCTTGTTTTTCGAGTTCCAAGCGATCGCGGAATTCCGCCAGCGACGTTTCCAGGGCTTGTTTTTCTCGCCGCCACTGCCGCCGTTCCCGACCCGCCGCGATCGCCATCCCCAAACCCCACGCGATCGCCAGAATGGCGATCAAAATAGCGGCCCATTTACTCCCGGACAGATGACCGTTCCAACAGACGATCGCAATTGCCACAACAAAACCGGCAGCCATCAAGACCGGCCCGGGCAATGATAACATCTGTCGCGTGAGTTTTTTTCCCATAGATGCCTTGCACCCACTAGCCACCGGAGTCAGCGACTTCACAGACAACTGCACTCCTGTTCTATTCTATGTGACAAATTCCCTGGGTCGGCAAATTCGCCGATTGCATACAATGAAATCGTTCGGGTATTAATACACACAGATCAGGACAATGAGAGCAATTTGGCTCGAAAATCAGCAACTACAACTTCGCACAGACCTGCCGACCCCCGCACCCCCCCCGGGAGAGACGTTGGTACGGGTCCTGCGGGCGGGGATCTGCAACACCGATCTGGAATTGCTGCGGGGGTATTACCCCTACCGGGGCATCCCCGGCCACGAATTTGTTGGCGTGGTGGAACGGGGCCCGGAAAATCTCCTCGGACGGCGGGTGGTGGGCGAGATCAATGCCGCCTGCGGGGAGTGCCGGTTTTGCCGCCGCGGACAACCCACCCACTGCGAAAATCGCACGGTTTTGGGGATCGTCAACCGCGACGGCGCCTTCGCCGACTACCTCGCCCTCCCCGCCGAAAACCTGCACCCGGTGCCCGAGGGCCTGTCCACCGACGAGGCGACGTTCACCGAACCCATCGCGGCGGCGTTGGAAATTCAGCGGCAGGTGTCCGTCTCCCCGGACTGGCGGGTTTTGGTGGTGGGAGACGGCAAACTCGGCCAACTGATCGCCCAAACCCTCGCCCTGACGGGTTGCGACCTGCTGGCGGTGGGGCGCCACCGGGAAAAATTGGAATTGCTGGAAAATCGGGGCATCAAAACGGGGTTCGCCGACGCCGTGGCCGATCGCGGTTTCGATTTGGCGGTGGAGTGTACGGGAAATCCCGACGGGTTCGCCCTGGCCCGCCGTTCCCTGCGATCGCGCGGCATCCTGGTGTTGAAAAGCACCTACGCCGGCGCCCTGACTATCGACGCCTCGTCCCTGGTGGTGGACGAAATCACCCTCCTGGGTTCCCGCTGCGGCCCCTTCGCCCCGGCCCTGGAACTCCTCGCCGAGCACCGGGTGGACGTCGAACCGTTAATTCAGGCGAAATATCCCCTCGATCGCGGTCTGGAGGCCTTCGATCGCGCCCGACAACGGGGGACGCTAAAAGTGTTGGTGGATATGGAAATTTGACACTCTCCGGGGCGGGGAAATTTTAGATTTTAGATTTTAGATTGTAGGGGCAGTGCCTCCGTGCCTGCCCACCCCCAATTCAACCTCCGCCTCCTCTGCTTCCCCCGCTTCCTCCGCCTCCTCCGCTTCCTCCGCCCCCCTGCCGTGGGGTTCATCCAAATCCAAATCGGGGCCTTTGGGAATGATGCCGCCGGGGTTGAGGGGGAACAGGTTTCCGTAATAATCCCGTTTGACGACATCCAATTTGCAGGTGTCGGCGACGCCGGGAAGTTGATACAAGTCCCGCAAATAGGGGGAGAGATTCGGATAGTCTCGGATGCGGCGGCGGTTGCACTTGAACAGGCTGTAATAAACCGTATCGAAGCGGAATAAAGTCGTAAATAATCTCACGTCCGCCAGGGTGACGCGATCGCCGCACAAATACCGATGAGTTCCCAGCGTTTCATCGACGAGATCGAGGGTGGAAAACAGTTCGTCGCAGGCGGTTTCGTAGGCCTCCTGACTTTGGGCGAAACCGCAGCGATAGACGCCGTTATTGACGGTCTGATAAATTTTATCGTTCCAATGGTCGATCGCGTCTTTCAAATCCGCCGGATACAGGTCGCGATCGCGGTATTTTGCGAACTCTTGAAACGCATTATTTAAGATGACGATAATTTCGGAACTTTCGTTGTTGACGATCGCCTTTTTTTGTTGATCCCACAACACCGGAACCGTCGATCGCCCCGAGTAACCCGGGTGCAGCGATCGGTAAAAGTCGGGAAGCGTCTCACAGCCGGTTTCCGCGCCGTCGAACGCCCACATTCCCGAGTCCGGGGAGGGGGAGACGATCGCCACCGATATCGCCTCTTCCAGGCCCTTGAGCGCCCGCACAACCAGGGCTCGGTGTGCCCACGGACAACCCCACCCCACGATCAGAGCATAGCGTTTCGCCTCGGCGGGGCGATCGGGAGTCCCCACGGTATCCCGAAATTGGCTTTCCGGGCGGATGTATTCCCCGGAGGAACTGCGGGGGGCGAGTTGGGACATCATCACCTGCCACATCGTCGTCCAGACGAATTTTCCCAGGCGGACGATCGCGCCGGGGGGAAGGGGGCTGCCGCGTCTCTTGGATTTTGTCGAGGTTTGTGACATGATTTTTTTTAAAGTAAAATTATACCATTTAAACGTCTAATTATACTGAATCACCATCAAATGCAGGACAGTTATTGGCTCAAACGACTCGAAACCCACCGGGCGATCGCAGTGATTCGCGCCCCCAATTTTCACGTCGGCGTACAGATGGCGATGGCGGCGGCGGCGGGGGGCATTCGACTGATCGAACTGACATGGAACGGCAATGACGTTCCCGAAATCATTTCCGAACTGCGGTCGAAATTGCCGGACTGCGCGATCGGAACCGGGACGATTTTGGCGGCGGAAGAGTTGATTCACGCGGTCAATGCCGGCGCGCAATTTATCTTTTCTCCCAATACAAATTTGCCGATTATTCGGGTGGCGAAAGAGACGGAAACGCCCGTGATTCCCGGCGCCCTTTCTCCCACGGAAATCATCGCCGCATGGCAGGCGGGGGCGAGTTGCGTCAAGGTGTTTCCGATCGCGGCGGTGGGGGGGGCGAGTTATATCAAAAGCTTGCAAGGTCCCCTCGGTCAAATTCCCCTGATTCCCACAGGGGGGGTGACGCTGAACAATGCCCTCGATTTTATCCGTTCGGGGGCGATCGCGGTCGGATTGTCCGGCGATTTGTTTCCCCAAGACGCGATCGCCGAAGGAAATTGGGAGGCGATTACGATGCGATCGCGGCAACTCACCGAAAATCTGGCCAAATGGGAGGGAGGAGAAAATTGATAACGGTCGATCTAACAATCTTAAATCATTCAAAAATAACGGACAAAAATTGACCCTCGCGGAGAAAGTCAGACTAAAATAGAATCACTATCTATATCTAACCGACACGCGGGATAGAATCATCGATGGCAGGAAAGAGGTGGGAAAATGACAATCGGTCAGACATCAATTCGAGGGTTTCATATCGGACGGCTGCTGGCGGGAGTGACGGTGGCGATCGCCCTACTTTACGGCGGTTCGGCCCCCGTCCGCTCCGAACAATTTCACAACCTAATGGCCCGCCGGATTTTGGAGTTGCAGCAGTCCTCCGAACGCTGGATCGAAATCGACCTGACCCGCCAGCGTCTGATGGCTTGGGAAGGCAACAATCTCGTCTATGCGGTGATCGTCTCCACCGGCAAACCCTCCACCCCCACCCGCGTCGGGACGTTTACCGTCCAAACCAAGTATCGCAGCACCCGCATGGTCGGCCCCGGTTACGATGTTCCGGACGTGCCCTTTACGATGTACTACGACGGCGGCATGGCAATTCACGGCGCCTATTGGCATAATATGTTTGGGACTCCGGTCAGCCACGGTTGTACGAATGTTGCGGTCGATCATGCCGAGTGGCTGTTTGAGTGGGCCTCGGTCGGGACGCCAGTGGTCGTGCATGAGTAGGATTTACAAACCCAGACGAATTCTCGCGATCGGTGACATTCACGGTTGTTCGGTGGCGTTTGACACCCTGATGCGGGCGGTCAAATTGCAACCCCACGATCGCATCATCACCCTGGGCGACTACGTAGACCGCGGCCCGGATTCCAAAGGGGTGATCGATCGCCTCATCGAGCTCCACGACCGGGGACAACTGGTGGCCCTGCGGGGAAATCATGAAATGATGATGTTACGGGCGAAGTCCCTGGGTTGGAATGCCTGGTATCACTGGCAGGCGTCCGGCGGCGAAGAAACCCTGGCGTCCTACTGCCGACCGGGCGATCGCGGGGGCATCAACTGCATCCCCGAGGAACACTGGCATTTTTTGGAAAAAATTTGCCGGGACTGGTGGGAGACGCGATCGCACTTTTTCGTCCACGCCAGCGTCTACCCCAATTTGCCCCTCCAGCAACAACCGGAACGGATGCTATTTTGGCAGCAATTCAACAACCCCGCCCCCCACTGTTCCGGAAAAACGATGGTTTGCGGGCACACCACCCAAAAAAACGGCCGGCCCATCAACATCGGCCACGCCATCTGCATCGACACTTGGGTTTGCGGCCAGGGGTGGCTGACCTGTCTGGATGTCGCGTCCGGGCGAATTTGGCAGGCGAATCAACAGGGGGAAAAGCAAACCGCCTGGATTCACGAATTTGAAATGCCCTATTCCCACCTGGGATTCCGATTTCAGGTGCATCGCGGTTAAAATTGCACGAGAGTAACTGAGTTAGTTCCATGCGAATTTTGGCGATCGGTGACATTCACGGCTGTTCCAACGCCTTCGACACCCTGATCAAAATGGTGAATCCCGGCGAGGGCGATCGCATTATAACCCTCGGAGATTACGTCGATCGCGGCCCGGACTCCAAAGGGGTAATCGACCGCCTCATCGAGCTCCACAAGGGCGGACAACTCGTCGCCCTGCGGGGAAATCACGAAATCATGATGTTGGAAGCGCGATCGCACCCGAATGCTTTAAACGGGTGGAAAATGTCCGGCGGTCACGAAACCTTACTCTCCTACAATTCATCGAGTAAAAAACCTCGCCTCGAAGATGTCCCCGCCGAACATTGGGAATTTCTCGAACAAACCTGCGTGGACTGCTGGGAAGAAGAAACCCACTTTTTCGTCCACGCCAACGCCGATCCCGATCGCCCCCTTTCCGAACAATCCGACCACGATCGATTTTGGGCGAAATTCTACAACGCCAGACCCCACCATTCCGGGAAAGTCATGGTTTGCGGCCACACCAGCCAAAAAAGCGGCCAACCCCTCAACTACGGCTACGCCGTCTGTATCGATACGCGAGTTTACAGCAACAAAGGCTGGTTAACCTGTTTAGATGTCACGACCGGACGGATGTGGCAGGCTAATCAAAAGGGAGAAAAACGCACCGCCTGGATCGACGAATTTGAAATCGAACCCTACCGCTTCAAAAGTGCTTTTTTTTGAAATCCTGATGGGGAATTAATTCCCGAGGGCGCAAGCCTTGCGCCCCTACCAGCCAAAATCCTCTCAAGATGATTATAGAGCAATCGGAAACAATTTGTAAATAGTCGCGCCCCCAAACCCCCAATTCTGGAGGCTTTGACACAATTGGGATAAAGTTGCCAATTATAGCGCTGCGCGCAGGGAATGGGGAATGGGGAATGGGGAATGGGGTAATGAAATCACCTTGATATAAGGGTTTCAAGGTTTGTCCCTCCCAGGA
>NZ_JAJENU010000367.1:0-444 GCF_035615495.1 Lyngbya sp. CCY1209
CTTCTCGGTTTGAGATTTCTGGTGATTTCCCTCTCCTTGTTGCCCAATAGACCCAGTTTCCGTCATACGTCGATGCGTTCGGTCTGACCAGCGTGTGGTATACAATGGGAGTCCAGGAGTGTTTTTGGAGTCGTAGACCATCCTTGGTTTGGAATATCCACTTATCCTTCCTTTCATCCCCGTTGCTCAGTTTTGCCATTCCTGTTCGGTAGTATTTTCTGAGCGTTTTGTATTCGGCGTTTCCGCATCGTGATACTATCCATGCCCGCAGTTGTTGCCAGAGTATGTTATCTAGCTTATTGAAAATCTCCTTAGAGACTACCCCCGAGTAATACCTTGCCCATCCAGTGATGATGGGGTTGAGTCTTTTAATCAGGGCGGCTTGAGGTGCAGTTTTGTGATTTTTAATCACCTCTTTTACCTTTTCAATGTGGGCTTTGATTG
>NZ_JAJENU010000368.1:0-307 GCF_035615495.1 Lyngbya sp. CCY1209
GGTGTCCCGGCTTTCGTGTCGTCAAATACACCATTGTCAATAACCCCGGCTTTTAACCATTGTCTGATATTGCGCCTGATGGTCGTTGGACAATGAAGTTTGGATAGTAGGTAATCATGGTCAATCTGGTCGAAACATTTGGCTATATCAGCATCAAGGATGTAGTATTCCCCTTGATTAATTGCTGTGTGTATTCTGCCAATTGCGTCGAGGGTTGTGCGTCCGGGTCTAAACCCATAGCTTGTTCCCTCGAATTTAGGTTCCCAGTAGGGTTCCATTGCCATCTTGACCAAGGCTTGCTTGGCTC
>NZ_JAJENU010000369.1:0-584 GCF_035615495.1 Lyngbya sp. CCY1209
CTTATCCTTCCTTTCGTCCCCATTACTCAGTTTTGCCATACCTGTTCGGTAGTATTTTCTGAGCGTTTTGTATTCGGAGTTTCCGCATCGTGACACTACCCATGCCCGCAGTTGTTGCCAGAGTATGTTATCTAGTTTGCTGAAAGTCTCCTTGGAGACTACCCCCGAGTAGTATCTTGCCCATCCAGTGATGATGGGGTTGAGTTGTTTTATCAGGGCGGCTTGAGGTGCTGTTTTAAGGTTTTTAATCACCTCTTTTACCTTTTCAATGTGGGCTTTGATTGCCTTTTTTCTCGGTTTTATGTGGGTTACAAAGCCTAGTAGTTTACTGACCTTTCCCCCACTTTTTCCGGAGACGTGTTTTCCGGCAGGATATTGCCTAATGTTGAACCCTAGGAAGTCAAAACCAGGTGAGACTATTTTTCCGTTTACTTCGATTTCTTGAAGTGTGTGGCAGATTCTTGTCTTTTCTGGTTTGAGTCGGAGTCCAATGGGCTTTAACCATGAGGAGATAGCAATCTTGCACTGTTCAATGATTTCGCGGCTTTGTGATATGACCACAAAATCATCGGCATATCTAACGA
>NZ_JAJENU010000370.1:0-485 GCF_035615495.1 Lyngbya sp. CCY1209
CTAAGAGAAATTGAAGTTGACGGAGAAAGAGTCCTACCCGGATTCGACTTTTTGGGGTTCAATATCAGGCAATATCCAGCCGGAAAACACGTCTCAGGGAAAAGTGGGGGAAAAGTCAGCAGATTATTAGGCTTCGTAACCCACATCAAACCGAGCAAAAAGGCAATCAAAGCCCACATTGAAAAGGTGAAAGAGGTGATTAAAAATCACAAAACAGCACCTCAAGCCGCCCTGATTAAAAGACTCAACCCCATCATCACAGGATGGGCAAAGTATTACTCAGGGGTAGTCTCCAAGGAGATTTTCAGCAAGCTAGATAACATACTCTGGCAACAACTGCGGGCATGGATAGTGTCACGATGCGGAAACGCCGAATACAAAACTCTCAGAAAATACTACCGAACAGGTATGGCAAAACTGAGCAACGGGGATGAAAGGAAGGATAAGTGGATATTCCAAACTAAGGATGGTCTACGACTCCAAAA
>NZ_JAJENU010000371.1:0-588 GCF_035615495.1 Lyngbya sp. CCY1209
ACGGTTGTCAGATACGCCGATGATTTTGTAGTCATATCACCAAAACTCGAAATCATTGAACAGTGCAAGATTGCTATCTCCTCATGGTTAAAGCCCATTGGACTCCAACTCAAGCCAGAAAAGACAAGAATCTGTCACACACTTCAAGAAATTGAGGTAAATGGAGAAATGGTCGCACCTGGCTTCGACTTTCTAGGGTTCAATATCAGGCAACACCCAAAAGGGAAGCATACATCCGGGAAAAGTGGAGGGAGGGCCAGTAGACTACTGGGCTTCAAGACCCACATAAAACCGGATAAGGAAGCAATCAAAGCCCACATCGAAAAGGTTAAAGAGGTGATTAAGAAACACAAAACAGCACCTCAATCCGCCCTGATTAAAGAACTCAACCCCATCATCACTGGATGGGCAAGGTATTACTCGGGGGTAGTCTCCAAGGAGATTTTCAGCAAGCTAGATAACATACTCTGGCAACAACTGCGGGCATGGGTAGTGTCACGATGCGGAAACGCCGAATACAAAACGCTCAGAAAATACTACCGAACAGGTATGGCAAAACTGAGTAATGGGGACGAAAGGAAGGATAAG
>NZ_JAJENU010000372.1:0-6453 GCF_035615495.1 Lyngbya sp. CCY1209
GGCCTGACAATGGGCGCCATAGGGGCAGCCATTCCATCCGCTCAAAGCCCCCAGAATTGGGGGTTTGGGGGCCTGACGATCGCTATCCATCCCTCTCAACATCCATATTCGCCCTCGCATTCCGCCGCCACATCGCCGGTTTGATCCGCCGCAACGCCGACGCCGTAAACCGCCTATCCCACTCCTCATCGGAAATATCCGCCAGTTCCGCCAACGTCGGCGCCACGTTGTCAGGATAAGGCTCGAATCCCGTTTCATCCGTGGGCTTGGAAAATCGTTGATTCCAAGGGCAAACATCCTGACAAATATCGCACCCGGCAACCCAGCCGTTGAGATTTTTTGCAATATTTTCGGGTAGGATTTCGGCGCGATTTTCGATGGTGTGGTAGGCGATGCAGCGGTTCGCGTCCACTACAAACGGTTGTGCGATCGCATCCGTCGGACAGGCTTCAATACAGCGGGTGCAAGTGCCACAATGTTCCGTGTGGGGGCGGTTCGGTTCCAGTTCCAAATTCGTCAATACCTCCCCCAAAAATACCCAAGATCCGTATTCCCGCGTGATCAAATTCCCGTTTTTGGCGATCCAACCCAGTCCGGCCCGCTGCGC
Organism: Lyngbya sp. CCY1209; assembly: GCF_035615495.1. Lineage (GTDB taxonomy): Bacteria > Cyanobacteriota > Cyanobacteriia > Cyanobacteriales > Microcoleaceae > Limnospira. Next base: position 608 of record NZ_JAJENU010000372.1, read on the forward strand.
CCAGACCTTATCCTGAACCGGGCCGGTATCGGCGTAATATCGCGCCTGAATGCCCTCTCCCTGCCCCTGCAACCAGCGACAGAAGGCTTTCAGTTTTTTGTGCAAAATCCGGTGATAGTCCCGCCCCCAGCCGTAGCGGGAGATTTTGGCGTACTCCTCCCCCTCGGGGCGATCGCGGGGCGTGTAGTAGTTGAGGGCCACGCAGATAACCGATCGCACCTCCGGCATCACTTTATATATATCCTGCCGTTTGGGATTCGCCATCCACTCCATATCCGCCTGATATCCGGCATCCAGCCAAGCCTGCAACCGGGCAGTTTCCGTTGGGATGTCCGTTGCGGGGGCGACGCCGACTTTGTGAAATCCCAGCGTCAGGAGTTTTTGCGCGATCGCGTCGGTGGAAAGAGGGGGAATCATGATCCGGCGGGAGGGTATCAACTGTTTACCACAAATCGGGGGTGAAGTGTGGTGCTTTCGATCGCATCTACCATAAAAAGTTCCATTATTGTTTCGGAAGGGGGATATATGCAAATTTTATTTGCATTTCTTTACAGAACGTTACATAATGGGAGCCAAGGAGGAAACATCCAGCAAAGCCAAACCCACGGGGTTGGTAGTCGAACACCCTTACACAGGACAACAACCATGACTTACACTACCGAGTCCGCAACCACCATTTTTTCCAATGCGTTCGTGACCGGCGACCCCAGCGCCGTTGCCCGCACCACCCAGCAGTTCAAGGGTCTGACGGTTGACGAACAACTGGCCGTTCTCTGGTTCCTCTACACCGAAATGGGCCGCACCGTCACCCCCGCCGCACCCGGAGCCGCCCGTATGCAGTTCGCCGAAGGCCTGCTCAACGACATCAAGCAGATGCCCCCGCAGGACCAACTGCAAGCCATGCGCGACATCGCGGGTAAAGCCAAAACCCCCGTCAGCCGCGCCTACGGCGTCCTCACCAACAACACGAAGCTGGCGTTCTGGTATCAGTTAGCCGAGTGGATGAAGGAAGGAAGCGTCATCCCCATGCCCTACGGATACCAACTCTCGACCCGCGGCAAGCAGGTGATGGCCAACATCCAGCAGTTGGAGTTCGGCCAGCAGATCACCGTCCTGCGGAACGTCGCCGCCGACATGGGTATCGATCCCCTCGCCTAGATCGCTCGCTTTGTACCAAAAAAACCAGGTTTTAGTTTGTGGGTTGGTTATCTGGCTGTAGATAGCTGACCCTATTTGTTAAGTCAAAATTCAAAATTCAAAATTCAAAATTAAGAGGGAGCAACCGGGCTTTAAAGTCAAACGTCACAAGTTAAAACTTGAGACAAGGGCTTTCCAGCTTTTGGCAATGTCCGAACCGAGATGCTTAGTGCCATACAATAATAGGAGAAATGTTTATGACATCCCAGACCCTTTCCAATTCCACGGAAACGATATTGGAATTCGCCGATCTCGAAGAAGAGACGGTCCGGCGCTATTTTGAAACGATGAACGGGGAACGGTTCCGGGACACCGCCGCCCTGTTTTGTGAAGACGGGGTTTTGGAGGCACCCTTGGAAGAAACCGCAGTCGGACCCGAAGCGATCGCGACCTATTTGCAAGCGGAAGCCAAGGGGATGACACTCCAGCCCAAAGATGTCCGGATCGAGCCGTTGGAGGGCGATCGCTTGTTAGTCCAGGTGCTCGGACGGGTGAAAACGTCCCTATTTAGCGTCAACGTCGGGTGGCAGTTCGTCCTCAACGCGGACCGAAAAATCGCGGTGACGACGGTCAGGCTCCTGGCATCTCCCCAGGAGATGTTAAATCTGCGTCCCTTTACGAAATACCACCAAAATCGAGATTGATTAGGAAGCGATGGAGAGTTGCAGGGAGCGGGCCAACATTTTCCGTCCCAGTTCCACGTCCTTCGGCGCACATTTCCAGTCGGGATGGGCCGTCATCAAAAAGCTTTCCAAAGTTTCGCGATCGAACAGATGCCAGACGGGGGCGCCGTTGATAGAAGAGGCGATCGCGAAGCAGTTCTCGCTGATGCAGTGGATCGTCAACTCTCCCGCGGCCCGTTCAAAGGTCATCTCCCGGCCCGGTTGGAGCGATCGCCATTCGAGGATGGCTTCGCGAAATGCCTCGTGGGAACTCACGTTCAAACCCGGGATGGTCGCGATCGATTCTTCCTCTCCATTCACCCGAATCCAATAGTGGCGGGACGGGTCGATCCCTTCGAGCCAGGGCAGTTCGTCATCCAAGCGGTAGCGGGGGGCAAGGGGAAAGAGAGAATTCACGGCAGTTTCCTCAAACATCAGCTCTGTCAAACTTGCCCTGTATTATTACGCGGCCTTCCCCGGAGGAAGCAACCTAAATTTACAAAAATTAAAATTTCCCTATGGGAACCATTAGGATTCTTGAGGCGGCAGACTCGCCTCCAACTTCAAACAGTTGCGGCCGTCCACCTGCAACTTGTAGTCCACCCGGTCCATAAGGCGGTTCATGATCAGCCAGCCGTAGCCGTTTTCCTGTTTATCCTCCGGCTTGGGCGGGTCGTAGTCATTCATCGCGTACCCCTCACCCTGATCCCAAATTTCCAGGCGGATGTCGCTCTGGAGAAGTTCCAAGCGGACGATCACCGGCAATTCGGGGCGATCGCGGTGGGCGTGGCGGATGACGTTGGAGTAAGCTTCGGCGAGGACGAGGCGAAACCGATTCGACTGGCGCGGCCAATCCACGGAGTCCCCCAACTCAACTTCCAAACTGCTCAACAGCCAGTTTTCGACAACTGCTAAAAACCGAATATCGCTCGGCACCTGTAGCTCAGTTATCATCAATCGACATGACCTCCAGAGAGAGTATGGTTTGATCGTCCTCTTGAACCGTGTTGTGTTCGCGGATGGAGGCGAGTAGAGCCTCCAAATCGATCGGGCCGGTTTGCCGCTTCAACAGTTGCCACAACCCCTCTTGTTGCAACATGGCGCGGGACGAATTGCCGTCGGCCCCCTGTTGTAAGACCGTCGCCTCGGTAATTCCGTCGCTGGTGAGCAGCAAAGTATCTCCGGGCGACAGGTCGAGACTGCCCACCTTCCCCCGCCACGCGGGTAAAATCCCCAGAGGGATGCCCCGATCTTTGATAAAAATCGGTTCCACCGTCACCCCGTCCCCTCCGGAATTCTGCTCGATCAGTTCCCGGTGCGACCAGACAAGGGGGTAGATGTGTCCGGCGTTGGCGTAGGCCAACTGTCCGGTCGAGGGCGTGTAACGCGCCAGAACCATTGTAATAAAGTGATTGTTCCCAATTAAATCATCCGAGAGGATGTGATTGAGATTGTGCATCACCTGCTCAGGTTCCGGGGAGGTGTCCTGGGAGAGTTCCCGTCGCAACACGGATATGGCGCTGGCCATAAACAGCGCCGCCGGGACGCCCTTCCCGGAGACGTCCCCGAGGGCGACCCAAATATCCCCCTGGGAGTGGACGTACACCTCGAAGAAATCGCCCCCCACCTCCCGAGCCGGGTAGCAGCAGGCCTGCAACTTGACCGTCTCGAACTCCGGCCAACTCTGGCGGAGCAAATTCATCTGAATTTGGCGGGCCACCTTCAGCTCGTTCTGCATCTGCTCGGCGAGTTCCACCGTCCGCTGATACAGCCTCGCCTGGGAGAGGGCGAGGGACGCTTGTTCCGAAACCACTTCCAGCAACTTGATGTCCTCTTCGGACCAGGGGAGGAGGGGATTGTTGCGGTAGACCGCCAAAACCGCGAGGAGGTCGTGTTGGTAGGTGAGGGGAACCACCACTTGGGTCATGGCATCCCCCGCCTCGTCGGTCTGGGTGCTGCGATGCTCCACCGCAGCCTGCATCAGCGCTTCGCTGTTTTCCGGCCACTCTTCCCCGGCTTCCCCTTCCGCGCGGTAGGAAAATTCTTCCGCGGCCAGGGACTCATTTTGCACGGGCCGCACCCGGCAGCCGTTGGCCTCGAAAGTCCCGCCGACGGTTTCCGAGATGGTTTGCAGCATACTCGAATAGTCGAGGGACTCCCGCAAGGCGATCACCACGTCATTGTACAATCTCTCCCGTTTCAGGGCGCGGCGGAGGGCGTTGGTGCGCTGTTTGAAAAATTTGTAGGTGTCGGAGGCCTGCCCGACGACGGTTTTGAGTTCTTCGGGGTTCCAGGGTTTGGTGATGTACTTGAAAACCTGGCCGGAGTTGATGGCTTCCACCAGATCTTCGACATCGGTGTAACCGGTCAGGAGGATGCGAATGGTATCGGGAAAGCGTTCGACGGTTTTGCCGAGAAATTCGGTTCCGTTCATTTCCGGCATCCGCTGGTCGGAAATGATGATCGCCATTTCGCCTTCTTGATCCAGAATTTCCAGCGCTTTCAGGGCGCTGTCGGCTTTGTGAACTTTGAAGTCCCGCCGAAACGTCCGAAACAATAAGTCTAGGTTATCGGGTTCGTCATCGACGACCATCAGTTTCAGCTTGCGACCTTCTCCCCGACTCATGCGATACGCTACTCCTAGATGAATCAATCAGGCATCTTAATCATCTTACCGCCTTTCCCGACAGCGAATTTTAAAGAATTTGGGAGTTGGCCAAACGGACTCACTCCGACACTCGCATCGCAAATCGGAGTTTGGCCGACCGGGCGCGGGGATTTCGGGCGATTTCGTCCGCTTGGGGTTCGACGGGTTTTTTGGTCAAGACCTGCAATTCGGGAGAATTCCGGAACCCGTGTTTCACCCGCCGGTCTTCGAGGCTGTGGAAGCTGATGATGCCGACGCGCCCCCCCGGTTTCAGCCAGCCGGGGGCCTTTTCCAAAAGGGTATCCAGGGCGTCGAGTTCCCCGTTGACGGCGATCCGCAGGGCTTGGAAGCTGCGGGTGGCGGGGTGGATGCGGCCGTGGCGGTATTTTCCGGGCACCGAAGCCGCGATCGCATTGGCGAGTTGGTCCGTGGTTCGGAAGGGCCGCTTTTCCACGATGCGGCGGGCGATTCTTCTAGAAAATCGTTCTTCCCCATAGATATAAAATAAATCGGCCAGTTGCTTTTCGTCCCAGGTGTTGACGATTTCGGCCGCGTCGAGGGGGTCGCCGGGGTTCATCCGCATATCCAGCGGCGCACTATGGCGGAAACTGAAGCCACGGTCGGGGGTGTCGAGTTGGTGGGAGTTGACCCCCAGATCGGCGATGATGCCGTCAAAGGGTTCGGACGGGGAATAGTCGGCAAAATTGCCCTGCCAAAATTGCACGCGATCGCATCCATCGGGAACGGTTTCTGAGAGAATGGAACGAGCCGCCCGGATCGCCTCCGGGTCGCGATCGATGGCCGTCACCCGCACCTCGGGCGCCGCCGTCAAAATCAACCCCGTATGTCCCCCGCCGCCCGTTGTCGCGTCCAAATATCGGCCGCGCGATCGCACCTCCAACCCCTCAATTAACTCCCGACTCAAAACGGAAATATGGACGAACGCCCGGTTTGATTCTAAATTCTGTGTTGGCGAACCGGTTTCAGACACCCCAAAATCCCTATAATTATTAAAGTTGCGAAACAAAAGTCTACAAAAGGCAATAAATCTGTCGTACCATTAGGGGTCGAGAGAGAAGTTTCCTTCTCTCCCTCCCATTCAAAACCGTGCATGAGACTTTCACCTCACACGGCTCCTAGTTCAGTCGTCTCGTTGTTATGAGTACGACTCTTGCCTTGACTACCATCTATAGCAGTCTTGACATCGTGACAGTGGCGGTGCAGCAGTTGGAGGTTTTTGTAATCATCCTTTCCGCCTAGACATCTAGGGATGATATGGTCGGTCTCCAATTGGTCTTCGATGGTGAAGTGCTGCCCGCACCATTTGCATTTGCCTTTCT
>NZ_JAJENU010000373.1:0-390 GCF_035615495.1 Lyngbya sp. CCY1209
TCACAGGATACTAAATGAGGTCGGAACTCTCAGGGTCAAGAGGAGAAGTGGAGAATCTTAACAATTCTTTAACAATCTCCGAGAGAGGAGGCGATAGCCACCCCCAGTTTTGGGAATCACAACCCCAGGATTGAAGCGGGGAACGGAAGGCATTGAGGAAGAACCTGCTTCCAATAACGTGACCACTGCCAACCATCTAAGACTAACCGAAAGGTAAACGTCCGCCATGAACCCTCATCACAATTAGGTATCGAAAACAGGTTGATTACGGTGCTGCTCGAATGAGTAAGTGGAAAAGTGGAAGCTTTTAAACACTATCCACACAGACCCTTAAAAGTACACCGGGGGACAGGATGAGTCTAAGGATGGAATACCCATACAGATGGAACG
>NZ_JAJENU010000374.1:0-19236 GCF_035615495.1 Lyngbya sp. CCY1209
TTTGATAATGCCTTTGAGAATCCAGCTTTGGATTACTTAAGAATCTGCGTGGTTTTAACCCGCAGAGTATCAAAGCGTGCAAGTGTGAAATAGGAGAATTTTTACGATGTGGGAATATACGGAAAAAGTGATGGATCTGTTCCACCATCCCCATAATATGGGAGCGATCGCGGTGGCGGAGTGTGATGTCGATGAAGCGATCGCGGTGGGTGAAATTGGCAGCATCGTCTGCGGCGACGCCCTGCGGCTGCATCTGAGGATCGACAAAAAGACGGAAACGATTTTGGACGCCCGGTTTCAGACCTTCGGCTGTGCCAGTGCGATCGCCTCGTCTTCAGCCCTCACCGACCTGCTGAAGGGGAAGACCTTGGATGAGGCACTGAAATTGACGAACCGCGAGATCGCCGACTATCTGGGCGGTCTGCCCCAGGAGAAGATGCACTGCTCGGTGATGGGGCAGGAGGCGTTGGAATCGGCTATTTCCAATTACCGGGGCATCCCCGTCCGGCCGGACGTCGAGGACGAAAGTTCGATGGTCTGCCAGTGTTTCGCCGTGACGGAGGGGAAAATCCGCCGCCTGATCGTGGACAACCAGCTCACCACGGCGGAGGAAGTTACCAACTACATCAAGGCCGGCGGCGGTTGTGGTGCCTGTCTCGCGGAGATCGATGATCTGCTCGCGGAGATCAATGGGACGGAAGTGGGGGCGAAAGTGGAAGCACCCGTTTCTACTCCCCAGCCGAAACCGCCGACACCGCCGAAACCGGTGCCCTCGGGGACGCTGACGAATTTGCAGAAAATGTTGTTGATTCAACAGGTCCTTGAAGAAGAAGTGCGTCCGGCTTTGGCCTACGATGGCGGGGATGTGGATTTATATGATGTGATCGGCGATCGCGTTTTGGTGATTTTGAAAGGGGCCTGTGATGGGTGTCCCAGCGTGGCGATTACGTTGAAAATGGCGATCGAAAAACGATTGCGCGATCGGGTCAGTCCGGATTTGATTGTGGAGGCGATCGAAGAAGAAGACACCACAGATTGACCCCGACCCCCACAAAAGCTTGCACCTCACTTTTCCCCCGAACTCGATATCGGGGGATTTTTTTAAAATCATTTAAAAACAACAAAGCAGTTGTTTATTGTGGCAATGAGTTCGTCCCATCGAAGCCTTATTATTCCTTAATTTTTCCCCCAAAAAAATATCCATCAGATGCCCCCGTCTATTCACCAAGAAAAATCCATTTTTTTCGCCATTTTGTAACGTCAGATACAGTCGATACCTGGGGAGTCAACTATTCTATAAACATGGAACTAAAAGAGAGCTGCAAAGTAGGTTCCAAACCAACCTTCAAAAAGGTCTAGCTCTCCGGAGCAAACCAAATCCATCCGACCTTTTTGAATGGAACTTGCGCGACAGAATCAAAACTATTTTGTAGTCGCCCTTCGGTTTCCAAATGAAAGCCATCAGACCAACAGTTAGGAGGTCTAAACCATGAGAAAGATTGCAGTTTACGGAAAAGGCGGAATTGGTAAATCCACAACTACACAAAACACCGTAGCTGGATTAGTCGAACTGGGTCGGAAAGTGATGATCGTCGGCTGCGACCCGAAAGCGGATTCCACCCGTCTCCTGTTAGGGGGATTGCACCAAAAGAGCGTGCTCGACACCTTGAGGGAAGAAGGCGAAGATATCGAACTCGAAGATATCCGCAAAGAAGGCTACGGCAAGACCCTCTGCGTCGAATCCGGCGGTCCGGAACCGGGCGTGGGCTGTGCTGGACGGGGGATCATCACCTCCATCAGTATGCTGGAACAGTTGGGCGCTTACGAAGAAAAAGAAGGTCTTGATTATGCCTTCTACGATGTCTTAGGAGACGTGGTTTGTGGCGGTTTCGCCATGCCGATCCGGGAAGGAAAAGCCCAGGAAATCTACATCGTCACCTCCGGCGAAATGATGGCAATGTATGCCGCCAACAACATCTGCCGGGGCATCAAAAAATATGCCAAATCCGGCGGCGTGCGGTTGGGGGGTTTGATTTGCAACAGCCGTAAAGTTGACCTGGAAGCCGAACTGATCGAAGGCTTGGCCGAACGGCTGGGAACCCAGATGATCTACTTCATGCCCCGTGACAACATGGTGCAGCGGGCAGAACTGAACCGCAAGACGGTGATCGAATACGCACCCGACTGCGAACAGGCCCAACACTATCGCAACCTGGCGAAAGCGATCGACGAAAATACCAACCACGTCATTCCCGACCCCATGAGTAATGACGAGCTCGAAAAACTGTTGGTCAAATTCGGCCTGTACGAATAATTCAATTCGCAACCATCGGTCGGCTAGAGTGATCGAAAAGTCGGGGGTAGAAAAGAGGAGATGAGACCGTCCTCCTGTTCGTCCCGTCCCTTCAAAAATCCCCCGTTTTTCATCCGAAAGCGATCGCCACCGTCCGGCCCCGACAGCCACGCCCAATACCCGGATTTCTGAGCGTCCCAAAACATCGGAAATCCTCCCTGCAAGAGGAGATTAGAGAATGACTGAGAATACGAACCTATCACCCCAAACAGACCTCGAGAAGCAATCCGCCACAGCCAACCAGCAGGTGATGCTCTCCGAGTCCCCCGTCGGTTTAGAAACCACAACCGAAACCGTCGAAGAAATCATCAAAGCCTATCCCCGGAAAGTCGGTAAAAAGCGGGGCAAGCACATCGTCGTCCGCAATGACGATCCCCAACAGGAAATCGACGCCAACGCCCGCACCACTCCCGGCATTATCACCCAACGGGGATGCGCCTACGCCGGATGTAAAGGGGTGGTCGTCGGTCCCTTCGGAGATATCGTCCACATCGTCCACGGCCCCATCGGCTGTTCCTACTACGCCTGGATGACCCGTCGCAACCAATTCAAACCCAGAGAAGTCGGTCAGGACTTCATCAACTACAGCTTCTCCACCGACCTGAACGAACACGACATCGTATTCGGCGGCGTCGGCAAACTCAAAACCGCCATCCAGGAAGCCTACGACATCTTCAAGCCCAAAGCCATCAGCGTCCACTCCACCTGTCCGGTGGGACTGATCGGGGATGACATCCAGGGCGCAGCCAAAGAAATGAGCGAAGCCCTCGGCATCAGCGTCGTCGCCTTCAACTGCGAAGGATACAAAGGCGTCAGCCAGTCCGCCGGCCACCACATCGCCAACAACGGCTTCTTCAAGAACTGGGTCGGCGCCGACACGGAAACGGAAGAAATCCCCGGCTACACCGTCAACCTGATGGGCGAATACAACATCGGCGGGGATGCCTGGGAAATCGAGCGGGTTCTGGAAAAATGCGGCATCACCGTCGTCTCCAAATTCAGCGGTGACGGTTCCTACGACGAAGCCACCCGCGCCCACCTGGCCAAAGTCAACCTCGTCATGTGCCACCGTTCCATCAACTACATGGCGACGATGATGGAAACCAAGTACGGCGTCCCCTGGGTGAAAGTCAACTTCATCGGCGTGCACGCCTTCGCCAAGAGTATGCGGAAGATCGCCAGCTTCTTCGACGACCCCGCCCTGACGGAACGTGTCGAAGCGGTCTTGGCCGAAGAAGTCGCCGAAGCGGAAGCGAAAATCGCCCCCTACCGCGAACGTCTCGAAGGAAAAACCGTCTTCCTGTTCGTCGGCGGTTCCCGCGCCCACCACTACCAAGAACTGTTCGCCGATTTGGGCATGAAAACCGTTGTTGCGGGCTACGAATTCGCTCACCGGGACGACTACGAAGGCCGTCAGGCACTGCCCAAAATCAAAGTTGACGCGGACAGCCGCAACATCGAAGAAATCGAAGTGCAACCCGACCCGGAACTGTACAATCCCCCTTCGGAAGATGTTCTGCAAAAATTGCGGGAAGAAGGCATCATCGGTGAATATGGCGGCATGATCCCCGACATGGGCGAAGGCACCCTGTTGGTGGACAACATCTCCCACCACGAACTCGATGTCCTCATCGAACGCTTCAAGCCCGACTTGATCGGGTCCGGCATCAAAGACAAGTACATCATCGAGAAGTTTGGCATTCCCTCCAAACAGTTGCACAGCTACGACTACGGCGGTCCCTTTGCCGGGTTCAAAGGTGCGGTCAACTTCGCCAAAGATATCGACCTGCGGGTTAGCGGGCCGGCTTGGAAATACATCAAAGCCCCCTGGCAGAAGTAAGGCACCGCGCGCAAGCAATAGGGAATAGGGAATAGGGAATAGGGAATAGGGAATGTTTGACTTTCCCTACACCCTACACCCTACACCCCACACCCTCCATCACCCACCGTCCACATCAAGAGATCGAGGAAGCGAATCATGTTAGAAGCAACCCCCAAAGAAATTACAGAACGCCAAGCCCTACGCATCAACCCGGCGAAAACCTGCCAGCCCATCGGCGCCATGTACGCCGCCCTGGGGATTCACAATTGCCTACCCCACTCCCACGGTTCCCAAGGCTGCTGCTCCTATCACCGTTCCCACCTAACCCGCCACTACAAAGAGCCAGTCATGGCGGCAACCAGTTCCTTTACGGAAGGTTCGGCGGTGTTCGGCGGCGGCGCCAACCTGCGGCAGGCCTTCACGACGATGTACAAGCTGTACAACCCCGACGTGATCGCCATCAACACGACCTGCCTGTCGGAAACCATCGGAGATGACATTCCCTCCCTAATCGACGAGTCTCGCGAAAGCGGCTTGATTCCGGATGGAAAAGTGGTCATCCACGCCAACACCCCCAGCTACGTCGGCACCCACATCACCGGCTGGTCCAACATGACCAAGGCGATGGTCACGTACCTGGCGGAAAAAGACAGCCCCAAAAATCAGATCAACCTGATTCCGGGATACGTCGAACCCTCCGACACCCGCCACCTGAAGCGGTTGTTGAAAGAATTGGGCGTGGAGTCCGTCGTGTTCCCTGACACCTCCGACGTGGTGGATACACCCCAAACCGGGGAATTCCATATGTATCCCAAGGGTGGGACGACGGTGGAAGCTCTGAAAACCACCGGCGACAGCATCAAGACTCTGGCGTTGGGTCCGGTTGCCAGCAAGGCGGCGGCGGAAGAACTCAAGAATAAGTGCGACGTCGATTACGATCTGCTGGATCTGCCCATCGGCATCGCGGCAACCGATCGCTTCATCCAAGCGGTCATGGAAGCCACGGGTGTCGAACCCACCGAAAGCTTGACGGACGATCGCGGCCGGTTGGTCGATATCATGACCGACTGGCAGCAGTACCTCTACAATAAGCGGGTGGCGGTGTCCGGCGATCCGGATCAGGTCGTCCCCCTGACGGAATTCTTGGTCAGTTGCGGCGCCAAACCGGTCTATGTGATCACGGGGACGACTTCCCGCTATTTTGAAAATCGCTGCCAGGAAATCCTCAAAGATTGGGTTCCCGAAGCGATCGTCAAGGCGGACGCAGATATGTTCTACCTGCACCAGTTGATCAAGAACGAACCCGTTGACCTGTTGATCACCAACGTCTACGGCAAGCATATCGCCCGGGCGGAAGATATTCCCCTCGTCCGCTTCGGCTGGCCGATCCTCGACCGCGTGGGTCACAGCTACTTCCCCAGCGTCGGCTACCGTGGCAGTATGCACCTGCTGTCCACCATCATCAACACCATCCTCGATCGCAAGGATCGCGACGATCCCGATGAAACCTTCGAGTTGGTCCTGTAAACCGACGGGAAACGGAGAATGGGGAGGGTCAATCCTTCCCACTTCTCCCCCTTTTATCGAGTCAAAATCAAAAGTCAAAAGTCAAAATTATGACCCATTGAGAAGCGAGAAAAGAGAAACGAGAAAAGAGAAACTTTGTCTCCCTCCTCACTCCTCCTTCCTCACTCCTCAACCGACTTTTGAACTACCAATGGATATCTTTAATGACAATGGGAGGAAACTCCGATGGGTAAACTGAAAAAGCCAGATCATCACATTTTTGTTTGCGCGTCCTTTCGCACCAAAGGGGAAGCCCAGGGCGTTTGCAACAAGAAAAATGCCCAGTCGTTGATGCAGTATTTGGAAGGGGAACTGGTCGATCGCGGCCTGAACGTCCTGGTTTCTTCGACCGGCTGCATGAAACTCTGCGATCGCGGCCCGGTGATGATGATTTACCCCGATAACTACTGGTACGGGGAAGTGAACGAAGAGGCGATCGACGACATCCTCGACGCCTTGGAAGAAGGGGAGGCAGCGGAAGATTATCTGTTCGCCTAGAAAGCCGGGGATAATTGATAATTGATGATGGGCAATTATCCATTGTCTTTTTGATCCCAATAAAAACAAGTCAGACGGTCAAAATTGGCAATTTTTTTTAAAATTGCCTTTTTTTGTGTTTTTGAATACAGACTCCCCGTAACGTTGGGGTTAACATGGTAGGCAATTCGAGGCTCAAATCGAGAAAAGCTTCACCCACTCGCCTCGCAAATCCGGGAATTTCCGCCACGGAAATTGACCGTTCTCGCCTTCTTTATTTCTCCCGGAGCGCGATCGCACCAACGAATTGCCAAAACGGGTTTTTCCGCCCCACCCCGCCGAATCTAAGGAGCACAATCATGACAGCCACACTCAACGTTCCCACCATCAATTTTGAACAGCACCCCTGCTTCAACCCCAAAGTCAAGGGACAGTTCGGGCGCGTCCATCTCCCCGTCGCCCCCAAGTGCAACATCCAGTGCAACTACTGCAACCGCAAATACGACTGCGTCAACGAAAGCAGACCCGGCGTCACCAGCACTATCCTCTCCCCCTCCCAGGCGTTATCCTACATGGAAAAAGTGCTGGAAAAAGAACCGAGAATCACGGTGGCGGGAATTGCCGGTCCCGGCGATCCCTTCGCCAACCCCGAGGAAACCTTGGGAACCATGCGGCTGCTGCGGGATAAATACCCGGATCTGATCCTCTGTTTGGCGACCAACGGTTTGGGATTAAAACCGGAATATATCGATGAAATCGCCCGCATTGGCGTCAGCCACGTCACCGTTACCATTAATGCGATCGACCCGGAAATCACCCGCAAAGTTTACCGCTGGGTGCGGGACGAAAAAAACGTCTACCAAGGCCGAAAAGGTGCGGAATTGTTGCTGAAACGGCAAATCGCCGCCGTAACCGGACTCAAAGCCGCCGGGGTGACGGTGAAAATTAACTGCATCATCATGCCCGGTATCAACGACCACCACGCCGTCGAAGTCGCCAAAAAAATGGCGGAGTTGGGGGCCGACCTGTTCAACGCGATGGCCATCTTCCCCACGGCGGAAACCCCCTTCGAGGGACTCACCGAACCCGACGGCCTGACGATGGCGAAAATCCGCAAGGAGTGCGAGCAGTATCTGCCCCAGATGCGCCACTGCACCCGCTGCCGCGCCGACGCGGTGGGCCTGTTGGGGGCCGACCAGTCGGAGGAATTCCACGGTTGCCTAATTGACTGTTCCAAAAAACTGATCCCCGTCGATACGAAAGATCGCCCCTACGTCGCCGTCGCTACGGTGGAAGGCGTCCTGGTGAACCGGCACCTCGGACAGGCAGACCAGTTCCAGATTTGGGAGAAAACCGAGGCGGGGTTCGCTTTGGTGGAAGAACGTCTCGCCCCGGAGGAGGGACACGGCTTTGAACGGTGGCAACGGGTGGCCGACGTCCTCAAGGACTGTCGGGCGGTGCTGGCCAGCGGCATCGGCAACAACCCGAAGCAGATCTTGACCCAGTGCGGCGTTTTGCCGGTGGAAACAGCCGGATCGATCGCCACCGGACTCCGGGCGGTGTACAATGGTGAAGATCTCGCCAAGCTCAAAGGCGAGCAGCCCGCCGTGGGCGCCCTGGGCGCCGACAGTTGTGGCACTTAACATCTCGACTGCGGACTGACATATTTCGGGGGCGCGGGGACAGATGCTGATACCCTGGCCCCCTCCCCAATCCACCTGTTCTTGACGTTTATTTCTGCCATCTCCTAGAATTAAAGTAGCCGTATAGTTGAGAATTTTTATTGATAACTGACTCGAACAGGAGGCCAAATGAGTTGCCATCACTGCCCCAAAACCTGTCCCGCCCGGATCTCGTCGCCGCGACGATCTTGGCGGGACTGGTTCGGAAGTCGCCGGAGTCGCGACGCCGGACGATCGACCCCCCTGCCGACGGTGGCTTTGGTGGGGTCGCCGAACGTGGGAAAAAGCGTGTTATTTAACGCCCTCACCAGCCGTTACGTCACCGTCTCCAACTACCCGGGGACGACGGTGGACGTTTCCCGGGGGCAGATGCAAGTTGGAGAAACGGCGATCGCGGTGTTGGACACGCCGGGGATGTATTCCCTGATGCCGATCACCGAGGAAGAACGGGTGGGGCGGGACCTGCTGCTGAGGACGCCCCCGGATCTGGTGATTCACGTCGTGGACGCCAAACATTTGGGGCGGATGCTCAATTTTACCCTGCAACTGCTCGAGGCGGGACTGCCGGTTTTGTTGGTGGTGAATCTAATTGACGAAGCCTATCAGTTGGGCATCGAAATTAATGCCGATCGCCTCCAGAAACAGTTGGGCATCCCCGTGGTGCTGACGGCCGCGGCCCGCAATATCGGCGTCCAGGAATTGAAGTGCAAGGTGGCAGACTATGTTGAGTCCTCTCGCGTATCCTCCCGCGATCGAAACCGCGATCGCCCAGATCGAATCTCTGTTAGAAAAAGATAGCCGCCTGTTCGAGGCCTACAACCTGTCCCCGAGAGGGCTGGCGGTGCTGATTTTGCAGCGGGACCCGGATCTGTGGGAGGCGATCGCGGCCAGTCCCCGCCGGACGGAATACGACCGGGCAATCGTGGAGGCCCAGTTGCAACTCGACGTCCCCCTGACCAGCGCCATCGCCATGAGTCGCCAGGAAAAGGCCTGGGAGGTGGAAGGTTCGGTGCTCTCGGAGTCGGCGCCGAAAGGGCAACCGATGGCGGAACGCCTGCACCAAATAACCGTCAATCCGATCACCGGGTTTCCCCTGCTGTTGCTGATCCTCTATTTCGGCGTTTACAAGTTCGTGGGAGAATTCGGGGCGGGAACCCTAGTTGACGGGATCGAAACCTTTTTTGAAACCTACATCAATCCGGCGGTGAATCAGTTTGTTTCCGCCGTGATTCCCTGGCCGATTTTGCAGGATTTGTTAGCCAACGAATACGGCATCATCACCTTGGGAATTCGCTACGCGATCGCGATCGTCCTGCCCGTGGTCGGGACCTATTTTCTGATGTTTTCCCTATTGGAAGACAGCGGTTATTTGCCCCGGCTGTCTTTGATGCTGGATCGGTTATTTAAGGCGATCGGATTATCGGGTCGGGCAGTGATTCCGATGGTGTTAGGGCTGGGCTGCGACACGATGGCAACCATCGTCACCCGCACCCTGGAAACCCGGCGGGAGCGGTTGATCACGATCTTTCTCCTCGCCCTGGCCGTACCCTGCGCGGCCCAGTGGGGGGTGATATTGGGGCTGCTGGCGATGAAACCCGCCGCTTTGGCGATCTGGGCCGGATTTGTCTTGTCAATTTTTGCGATCGTCGGTGCCGTCACCGCCCGGATTCTGCCCGGAAATCCCCCGGAATTTTACATGGAAATTCCCCCGCTGCGACTGCCCAAACTGCAAAATATTCTCCTGAAAACTTACTTCCGCATGAAAGCCTATTTTTGGGAGATCGTGCCGCTGTTTATTTGGGTGTCCGTGTTCATTTGGATCGGCCACATTACGGGCATCTTTCATGTGGTCGTCGGGTGGCTCGAACCCGTGGCGGCGATTTTGGGACTGCCGCAGGAGGTGGCGCCGATTTTCCTGTACGGCTTCTTCCGGCGGGACTACGGGGCGGCGGGGCTGTTCGACCTCACCCAGGGCGGACTGTTGAGCGGCAATCAACTGGTGGTGACGGCGGTCGTCCTGACCCTGTTCCTGCCCTGCGTGGCCCAGTTCCAGGCAATGGTGAAAGAGCAGGGGTTGAAAATTACCTTGGCGATGGTGGCGTTTATCATTCCCTTTGCCTTTACAATGGGGTACGTGGTGAATCTATTATTGAACCTTTTCGGGGTTAATGTTTGATGATATCTCTCGCCGCTTTAGATGTGGGAATGGACGCGATCGTTGCCGAAGTGAAAACCGAAAAAGAGACGATCCTGCAAAAACTCTTTGCCCTGGGAATCGTGCCGGGAATTTCGCTAATTTTGGAGCAGCGATTTCCCACCTACGTCGTCAAAGTGGGGCGATCGCGGGCCGCTTTGGATCGGGAGACGGCGCAAACTATTTTTGTCCGTCCGCAGTCTCCCCCGACGGTGCCCCCGAAAATGCCACCGTCGCGATCGGGATCGCCACGGTGAACGTCGTCCCCACGTCGAGTTGGCTGTCCACGGAGATCCGGCCGCCGTGGGTTTCCACGCAGCGCTTGACGATCGCCAACCCCAGTCCATTTCCCGGCACTTTGCCGACATTTTCCGACCGGTAGAACGCCTGGAACACCTTGGACAAATCTCCGGGCGGGATGCCGACCCCCTGATCTTGAACTTGAAAGATAACGGCATCTTCCCGCCCCAAAATATCGAAGCGGATGGTGCTGCCCTCCGGCGAATATTTGATCGCGTTATTGAGCAAATTATTTAAAATATGCCGGAGCAGATTGTCGTCCCAGAGGGCAGACTGGAAAACCCCCTGACTCTCAAAAATGATCTCGTATTTCTCGCCGACTTCGAGCTGAATTTCATCGACAATTTGGCGACAGAAGGATTCGACGTTCAAGGGAACGGGGAAGCACTGCAATTCATTCAGGTCGGACTGGCCCATAAACAGCACTTCGTCCAAAAGCTGGGTCATATTTTGACCCGCCGCCCGAATCCGCTGGAACAGGCGAAGTTTTTGTTCCGGGCTCAACTTTTCCGCGCTGTCCCGCAGCAGTTCCGTGGACAGCAAAATCGTACTCAGGGGGTTGCGGAAGTCGTGGGACATCATGGAAACGAATTCCGCCTTGAGTTGGTTCAATTCCTGAGCCTGCATCAGTTCCTCGGTCTTCGCCTTCACCTGGCTTTCCAGGGTCTCGTTCATCTCCTTGAGGCTTTCAAAGGCCTGTTTCCGCTCGATCGCGTACCGGATCGATCGCACCAGCACCTCCGCATTGACCATCCGCTTCACCAAATAGTCCTGGGCACCCTGCCGCACCGCCTCGATCGCCAATTTGTCGTCATTGGTGTTGGTCAACACGATAATCGGCAGACTCGGTGCCTGGTGCAGCAGGGGGGTGAGGGAATCCAAGCCACAGCTATCGGGTAAGGTCAAATCCAACAGGATGACATCGTAGGGTTGTGACTCCAATTCTGCCGCTTTGAGGGTTTCCAGGGCCTCCCCCAACCGTTTAACGTGAACCAGTCGAAAGGCATCCAATGCGGAACATTTCAAAAGTTCCTGCAACAACCTGGCCGCCGCCAGATCGTCTTCGATTAACAGGATATTGACCGACCGTACAGGCATAACATTTCGGGGACTTTCCCTCGGATTCTCACTTTTTAAGGATATCGGATCGACGGCTAAAATTTAGAGGGCAGAGGAAGCGGAGAAAGTCTCTATCCCCCTATTCTCTATTCCCTATTCCCTATTTCCTACACCCTACACCCTACACCCTACACCCTACACCCTACACCCTACTCCGATGGCAGCGTGACGGTTTTCAACCAAAAGTCCTCGATGCCCTTGACGATCTCGAAGAGTTCGCTCAGGTTTCGAGATTTGGTGATGTAACAGTTGACGTGCAAATCGTAACTTTGAGAAATGTCGTCCTGGTTGTGGGAGGTGGTCAGCACCACCACCGGAATCCGCTTCAATCCCGGATCGGCTTTAATTTCGGCCAGCACCTCCCGGCCGTCCTTGCGGGGGAGGTTGAGATCCAGCAGGATCAGATCCGGGCGGATGGCGTCCGCGTACTCCTCCTCCCGCCGCAGGTACGCCATCGCCTCCATGCCGTTGCGGACGATGACGATTTCGTGGGGCACCGAACTTTTTTTCAGTGCCTCCTGAATCAGGCGGATGTCCGCCTTATTGTCCTCCACCAAAAGGATGATTTTGGGCTTGTCGTCCACTTCTACGCTCACGATGGCGTCCCCCTACTGGAATCGTAAAATAGAACGTCGCACCTTTGTCCGGTTCCGATTCGACCCAGATCCGGCCGCGATGACATTCTACGATCTTTTTGCAAATGGCTAGACCCATGCCCGTGCCGGGGTACTCGTCCCGGGTGTGGAGGCGCTGGAAGATCACGAAGATGCGATCGCCGAACTGCGGGTCGATGCCGATGCCGTTGTCCCGCACCGAAAACAGCCATTCCTCTTCGAGTCGCTCGGCCCCGATGTGAATTTGGGGCGGTTCCTCGCTGCGGAATTTGATAGCGTTGCCGATCAGGTTTTGGAACAGTTGCATCAACTGGGTGCCGTCGGCCATCACTGTCGGCATCGGGTCGAACGTCACCGTGGCTTCGGTTTTCTGGATGCGGCCCCGCAGGTTGCCCAGGGCGCGACTCAGGGCGCGATCGACTTCCGTCACCTGGAATTCGATGCTCTGGGTGTCCACCCGCGAGTAGGCCAAAACATCATCGATCAGGGTCTGCATCAGACTCACCCCCTCGACGGCGAACCCGATGAACTCCGAAGCGTCCTCGTCGAGTTCTTCCCGGTAGCGCATCTCCAACAGTTGGACGTAGTTCGCCACCTGGTTCAGGGGCTCTTGCAGGTCGTGGGAGGCGACGTAGGCGAATTTTTTCAATTCGGCGTTGGACCGGGACAGGTCGCGGGCCAGTTGGGCCAGTTCGTCGGCCTGCCGCAGGATGATGTTGACGATCGCTTTCCGCAGTTCCAGGGCAGCCTTGATCTCGACGGACTTCCAGGGCAGGGACTTGAGCCGCACCGTCTCCTTCCACAGTTCAAAGGACTTGCGGGGGGACAGCCTGGTGATGCCGTCGGTGTGGCTCTTTTCGTAGGCCCGCCCGGGGTCGCCGCCCCAATTCACCGTCTGGATCACTTCCGGACGGAACCACAAAACATAGTTGCGATCGGAAATGGGCACGGCCAGCAGACCGCTGGCGACATCTTTGTAGGGTTCCGCGTCGGGGTAGATGCGGGGCAGGGCGTCGGTGTAAAATACCTCGCCGTCGGTATTTTTCCGCAGCCACTCCTGCAACAAATTCAGGTCTTCCTCTTTCGGGATCTGGCCGATCGCCGTCCACCGCCCCCCGAAGGACACCGCCGCCCCTTGAGCATTGGTGAGATCCAACAAATTGGGCTGGTATTTCACCAAACCATCGATGAAGTTATCTTCCTGGGACATATAATCTACCAGGGCGGTTTGGGTGTTGGTCAGCTTCATCCGGTAGTCGTAGTCCTCCGTCTCCTCCCGGGCCGAGAGTTCCGAGAAGATCACCCGCCCGAAGAATTCGCAGGCCTTCCGCAGCTCGTAGGAGACGAATTTCGGCGTCCGGTGGTGGCAGGCGATCAGGCCCCAGAGCTGCCCGTCTTTGATCAGGGAGATGCTCACCGAGGCGCCGACACCCATGTTGTGCAAATACTCCAAATGGCAGTCGGAGGGGTTGCGGAGGATGGAGTGGGTCAGGTCCAGGGGGCGATCGCTGACCGGGTTGCGCTCCGGAAACAGTTGCGCGGGTTCGGCTTTGGCGTCGGGGATGATCCGAATCCAGTTGGAGCTGAACAGCCGCCGCGCCACCTTGGGAATGTCG
Organism: Lyngbya sp. CCY1209; assembly: GCF_035615495.1. Lineage (GTDB taxonomy): Bacteria > Cyanobacteriota > Cyanobacteriia > Cyanobacteriales > Microcoleaceae > Limnospira. The sequence continues at coordinate 13,744 of NZ_JAJENU010000374.1, forward strand.
GATTCGGGGAAGTGCAGGCCCAAATAGGGCTCGAGTTCCTCGATCTTTTCTTCCGCCACCACTTCGCCGTGGCCGTCCTCCCGGAACCGGTACAGCATGACGCGATCAAACCCGGTGATCTTGCGGACTTCCCGGACGATCACCCGGCAGAAATCCGTCAGGTTGGCGCTCTGCTCCAGTTGGCCGATGGACACCCGCGCCAGGTGGTAAAAACTCAAAAAGGGAATGTTTTCCCGCGAGACGGCCGGCTCCAATTCTAAGATCAAAAATCCGTCGGGGTTGCGGTGAAATACGCCGTCGAAGATAACGTAGTCATCCCCCTGCTTTCTCACCCACAGTTTGGACGGGTTGATGTAATCGAGGTTATCTTTGTCCAAACCAGCCCGGATTCCCTCGATTTGGAAGGGATCGAGCAGTTCCTCCAAGGTCATCGTCACCAGCAGTTCCGCTGGAATTCCGAACACCCGAAAGCTGTTGTCGCTGGCTTGCAGGATGTTCAGATCCGGTTCGCTCAAGACCAACAAAATGCCGTGGGGCTGCAATTTGGAAATAATGTGGATCGCTTCGCTCTCGATCTCGGTTCCGATTTCGTTCGCCGTTTCCAGCCTCAAATTAATTCCCCTCATGATTTCCGCGCTCCTTATCCTCAGATGCTTTAGATACTTTTGAATGTTGTCGCCTCCGGACCGACCCTTCCCGCCCGATCGCAATTGAACACAAATTACCGACCGTCGCTCTCCAACCTCCCACCGATCGCGATCGCCTCTTCTGTCGGGCATCCGCACCAATCATTCTGCCGCCGGCTCCTCGGCAATTGACTCTGATTCAATAAACTTTTTGCTCTCCACCCGTATATCTCGCAGTATATCACGATTTTTTGGGCCCCGAAAGAACGACAACCTTAAGAAGACATAAAATTCCGTTTCTGATGCCCCCGCATTGGTACCGATCACCGCCCCATCTTCGGCGGTGGGAGCCGAATTCCACCCGCCCACAGCGATCGCCTAAATTTTTGTAACCGCCATGTAAATAATGTTTGAGATAATATAAATAAATTTTAAGCTCCGATTTCCCTTCCCACCCCCGGGGCAGATTTCCCCGCCCGAGGGAGGCGCTCCGAGGCTTCGGGAGAAAGCCGTCCGGCGGAGCGGAGGCGGTAATTGCTGCACCGTTCAAGGTTCAGATTTCGGGGGAAAAAACCACTTCGAGATTTGATTCGTCGCCCCGATCAAAAGTGCCCCCCCCATCAACAAACCGATCGCCGGAGTGAAGACAGGTTCCCAAAGTTGGTACCACACATCCAACCCCAAAGGCACCCCAACGGAGCGCCCCAAAACCGCGATCGCGAACCAAAAGAAACTCAACAAAACCAAAAAAACATCCGCCACCAAAAAGCGATTTAACCAGCGAAGCACTCGTTCTTTCATCATTTATCAATCCCGTCCGTTATCATCAATGTCGGCCGACCCGCCCGGGGCATTCGCCCGCCGCCGCCGACCCGCCGGCGTTGACCCGGCCCGCAAAAAACCCGTCGGAGTCGGAAACAATTCTGCTAAAATACTCACCTACAACGGTTATTTTAGGCAACCCCTGTCGATATGGTCCGCTACACCCTCCCTCAAAGCCCGGAAGTGATCCTCGCCGTGCGCGGAAAAGACTCCCCGAAAGCCCGGGAAAAGGCGATGGATAAACTGATGGCGCTGATGGATTCGGGCTCATTGCCCACCGACCTGGAAGAAGGATTCGACCCCGAGCAGTTCGTGGAGGTCAAAGAACCCGACTTCGCCGACCGTGGCGAAGAAGATGCCATCGGCGAAGCCGTGCAAGTTCTCAGCAACCTCGCCTCTTTGAAGCTGAAAATGATGGAATGCCGGCAAGAAGCCCTCAATGCCCGGGAACAGATCGACATCCTGTTCAGCGACGAGGCGGGAAGTCCCGAAGAAATCGCCAACCTCAAGGACGGCTTCAAAGCCTTGAAAAATTTCGCCGTCGCCAACCTCCGCTACCGGGAAGCCCGGGGCAAAGCCGAAGAAGCCCGGGCGATTTTGGACGCAGCCCTGCAGTCCCCGCCGGAGGCGGATGTCGAGTCCGAAGCCGAATCCGAAAAAAAAGATAAAAAATAGAGGGGGGTTGCAGCCGCGATCGCATAATTGAGGTAAATTTACCCCCCACCTGCGATGAACCTCCCCGCGAGCTGGGCCGTCCCCGAGTCGATCCGCAACCGCTTCGGCCAGAAAAGCGCCGGAAAACAGCGGGCGATGGTTGCCGACGGCCATTTGCTGCTGGTCCTCCACAAAGCCCCCCAACCGGGCGCGCGCGATCGCGAGGCGGTTCTGTTTTGGCGGCGACCCGAGGGCGGTTGGGAGTGCGGCAGGGGCGGCGTCGCCTTCCAACTCCTCACCAACCACTTCCAAGAGTACGGCAAAGCGGAAGTTCAACTGAGGCAGCAGTACGAAAAAGCCAAGACCGCCGAAGATTATTTTAGACTCCTCGAAGCGATCGCACCCCTGTGGCGGGCCGCCGGCAACCTCCACGCCACCCTCCAATCCGCCCGGGAAGCCGTCCCCGGCGATCGCGACCTGATCGATTTTCGGGATTGGGCCTACGAGATCGAACGCACCCTGGATTTACTCGTCCAAAACACCAAAACCGCCCTGGATTTCAAGATGGCAAAACAAGCCGAAGAACAGGCGAGACTCAGTTTGGAATCCGTGCGGGCCGGCAACCGCCTCAACCTCCTCGCCGCCATTTTCTTCCCCCTCACCGCCATTTCCTGCGTCTTCGGGATGAACATTCCCAGCGGCTTGGAAGGGTCGTCCCCCGCCTTTTTCTGGTTCGTATTTGCGATCGGAATTGTATTGGGATTTAGCGTCAAAAATTGGGTGCAGACGGGTGATCTGGGGGTGCAATTGCCCCTCAAGTAGAAAGGGAGTCGGGAAGCGGAAGAAGCGGAGGAAGCGGAGGAGGGCAATAATAAATTGTCAATTCTCCCTACACCCTACACCCTACACCCTACACCCCCGCGCAGCGCCGTATCGCAAACCCTAGCGAATTTTGAGCGATCGGTCAACCCCAAAAAGTTCACCCCGAACCGTCCAAAATGTAAAGATTAATTACAACTCTTATTAAAATGTTGAGAATTTTTCCAAAATCGAATCCGACCCTTACCCTAGGATTTTAACAGAATGTAACGAGAGCTATCAGATGGAAAAGCTGCAAAAATATCGGATCAACTGCACCCTGACCTACGGCGACATCTACGGTCAAATCATGATTTGGCTGATTGTCATCTTCGTCGCCCTCGCCTCCTCCCTGGCCCTGTGGAGTAGTTCCCGGCAAATCTTCGCCCTGGCGACGGTGGGGCTGATCGTCGTGCTGTCCCTGCCTTTCCTGCTGTTCTCATTCGTCACCACCCTTCTCAACCATATCGAGGTGATGCCCACCAAGATCCAGCCCGAAGAAGGCACAGATCAGGCGATGATGCCCGGAGAACAAGCCGCCCAAGTGTCGGGTTAAGTGGCAAATCCGCAAATCCTCCCCAACCCCCCAACCCTAAAAACTTCCTTGGCTTTCGGCGGGGGGGTTTTTTTCTGTTTCACCATAGAAGATGTGAAGATACCCAACCATCCACAACGCTATGATCGAACATGACGTGATTATCGTCGGCGGCGGTTTGGCCGGAACTCGCGCCGCCGTGGAGATCGCCCGCACCGACCCCAGCCTCGACGTCGCCGCGATCGCCAAAACCCACCCGATCCGATCGCACTCCGTCGCCGCCCAGGGGGGCATCGCCGCCACCCTCAAAAATATCGACGCCGAAGACACCTGGGAAACCCACGCCTTCGACACCGTAAAAGGGTCTGACTACCTCGCGGACCAAGATGCCGTCGCCATCCTCACCCAGGAAGCCCCCGACGTGATTATCGACCTGGAACACATGGGCGTCCTCTTCTCCCGCCTGGAAGACGGCCGCATCGCCCAGCGGGCCTTCGGGGGCCACACCAACCGCCGCACCTGCTACGCCGCCGACAAAACCGGCCACGCCATCCTCCACGAACTCGTCAACAACCTGCGCCGCAACCGCGTCCACATCTACGATGAATGGTACGTCATGCGGCTGATCCTCGAAGACGGGCAGGCCAAGGGCGTGGTCATGTACAACATCGAGGACGGCACCATCCAAGTCGTCCGGGCGAAGGCCGTCATGTTTGCCACCGGGGGCTACGGCCGGGCCTTCAACACCACCTCCAACGATTTCGCCTCCACCGGGGACGGCTTGGCGATGTCGGCGTTGGCGGGACTGCCCCTGCAGGACATGGAATTCGTGCAATTTCACCCCACAGGGCTCTATCCGGTGGGGGTGTTAATTTCCGAGGCGGTGCGGGGCGAGGGCGCCTACTTGATCAACAGTAACGGCGATCGCTTTATGAAAGACTACGCCCCCGCCAAAATGGAACTGGCGCCCCGGGACATCACCTCCCGCGCCATCACCCTGGAAATTCGCGCCGGACGCGGCATCCACCCCGACGGCACCGCCGGGGGTCCCTTCGTCTATCTGGACCTGCGGCACATGGGCCGGGAAAAAATCATGAGTCGCATCCCCTTCTGTTGGGAGGAAGCCCACCGCCTGGTTGGGGTGGATGCCGTCAACGAACCGATGCCGGTCCGCCCCACGGTCCACTATTCGATGGGTGGCATCCCCACCAACACTGACGGCCAGGTTCTCGCCGGTGCCGATAGTTTGGTGGACGGGTTATTCGCTGCCGGGGAGGCGGCTTGTGTGTCCGTCCACGGGGCGAACCGTTTGGGGAGTAATTCCCTGTTGGAGTGCGTGGTTTACGGAAAACGAACCGGGGCGGCGATCGCGCAATTCGTCCAAAACCGCAAATTGCCGGAAGTCAACGAACAAAAATACATCCGAGAAGCCAACGAACAAATCCAAGCCCTGTTAGACCGTCCCGGCGACTGTCGCATCGGCCAATTGCGGCAAGAATTCCAGGATACCATGACGTTACATTGCGGGGTATTCCGCACCGAAGACGTGATGCGGGAGGGGTTGGAACAACTGAAAGCCCTGCAAGACAAATACCAAAGTATCTATTTGGATGATAAGGGCAAATTGTGGAATACGGAGATAATTGAAGCGTTGGAATTGCGGAGCATCATGATTGTCGGGCAGATGATTCTTTCTTCTGCCCTCAACCGCCGGGAAAGCCGCGGCGCCCACAGCCGCGAAGATTATACCACCCGCGATGATGGCAATTTCCTCAAGCATACCCTCGCCTACTATTCCCCCGCCGGAATTGATGTCGCCTACCGCCCGGTGACAATTACGATGTTTGAGCCGCAGGAACGGAAGTATTAATTCAAATGACTGGAAACCGGGTTTCTGCCTCAATTTATTGGAGCGATCGCATTTTTTTTGGGGTGATTTGATCCCCCCTAGCCCCCCTTAAAAAGGGGGGGACAAGATGGAGCGATCGCGTTTTTTTG
>NZ_JAJENU010000375.1:0-13552 GCF_035615495.1 Lyngbya sp. CCY1209
GTAGGGTGTAGGGAATAGAAACCGCATCCCCCCCAGCCCCCCTTTGTAAGGGGGGAGAATTGGGGGTTTCGGGTTCTATAACCGAACCGAACTGTAAACACTTGCCTCGCTCATTGCTATAAATTCTTCGCGTCGGCTTCAAGCATATCAGACAGGGTGGGGGGAATCGGGAGTCGGGAGTCGGGAGTCGGGAGTCGGGAGGCGGAGGAGAGATTACGGCAATTTTCCAGTCAATCAGGTACGCCGGTTGACTCGAAGTCCCCGGATTAATTAAAGCGAAGTTTCCTCTGGCTCCCCCCTGATCTCCCCCCTTACAAAGGGGGGGTAGGGGGGGATGGGGGCGGGGGGGGATAATGGGGGATCGAACCATATCGAACCATTTGGCAGCAGATCGACAACTGCTATATTTCTTTCTCCGCAGGACTCACGAAAAATCAAGGTTTCGCTCCAGTTTGACAGAAGTGGGTTATTTCTCCCCCCGCTCCCAAAGTCTTCCGGGAAACTGTACCAGGGCGGACGAAAATAGTGTTAAATTGGCACAAAGTTCTAACTGAAGTCCCCGCCCAGACCATTCAATTTCGGAACGCAATCGGACACAGTGCCCACTTCTTGTAGGTCAACCTGACACTTGAGCCATGACTGGTACCACTGAAAAAGCTTTTTGGAAGCAACCCATCGTCTATTTCCTGTTTCTGCTCGTCGGCGCGACCGGGGCATTGATGGGCGATCGCTGGCTGGAAGCGAAACTGGCCGCAGTTCCGGACTCGACGGAATCCCAAGTCACACCCCCCGCCCTCCCCGATGCCGGTTCCGGGTCCGACACCTCCGCCACTCCGAAATTGAATCCCCCGAGTTGGTTCCCGCAAAAAGCCGATCGCTTCCCCGGTGAGACATCCAACTTTATCGTCGAAGCTGCGGATCGGGTCGGTCCGGCGGTGGTCCGCATCAACGCTTCCCGGCGGGTGCGTCCGGACCGGTTCGATCGCTTCGAGGAACCCTTCCCCAACGAGTTCTTCGGCGACGGGTTCGGACCCCCCGGCGGTCGTCCCCCCGGCGATCGCCTGGAAGAGGGGACGGGATCGGGGTTCATCCTCTCCCCCGACGGGCACATCCTCACCAACAGCCACGTCGTCGAGGGCACCGATGAGGTGCAAGTGGTTCTCAAGGACGGACGTCGCTACGATGGCACCGTGTTGGGGACGGATGACGTGACGGACGTGGCCGTGATCAAAATTAACGCCACCGACCTGCCCACGGTCCCCCTGGGGGACTCTGACCTGCTTTCCCCGGGAGAGTGGGCGATCGCGATTGGCAATCCCCTCGGGCTGGATAATTCCGTGACGGTGGGCATCATCAGCGCCACCGGACGCAGCAGCAGCGACGTGGGCGTTCCCGACAAGCGCATCGGCTTCATCCAAACTGACGCGGCGATCAACCCCGGTAATTCCGGCGGACCCCTACTCAACGCCAAGGGGGAGGTGATCGGCATGAACACCGCCATCATCAACGGCGCCCAGGGCTTGGGATTTGCCATCCCCATCAACAACGCCCAGCAAATCGCCCAGCAGTTGATCGCCACGGGACGGGCCGAACACGCCTATCTGGGCATCGAAATGATTCTCCTCAATCCGGAATTGCGACGGGAACTGCAAAATTCCTCCGGGCTGGCGTTCCCCGTTCCGGATACAAACGGGGTGTTGATCGTGAACGTGATCGACGCTTCCCCGGCCGATCGCGGCGGGTTGCAGCCCGGGGACGTGATCCTCGCCATCGACGGGCAGACGATCGCTACTTCAGAAATGGTGCAACGGATCGTGCAGAATAAGACTGTGGGGAGTACCCTACAGATCGAGGTGAACCGCAACGGGCGATCGCAACTGTTGGAAGTGCAAACGGGAAATATGCCCCCCCAAATGAGCAGCTAGACGGTCTTTCTCTTCGAGGTTCCCCCCGTCGGTCGGACGCTCCACCCAGCTAAAATAGCAGAATAGTCGGAGGAATTCTAATGGCAGAAACGCTCCCCGTCTCCCAATTGGGCGATCCGGTACTCCGCGATCGCGCCCGTCCGGTTGCCAACATTTGGGAACAACGGATTCAGGATCTCATCGACAATCTGATCGCTACGGTGGTGGAAAATAACGGCGTGGGCATCGCTGCCCCCCAAGTCGGAGAGCGCGATCGCATTTTGGTCGTCGCCTCCCGCCCCAATCTCCGCTACCCCAACGCCCCGTCGATGGAACCCACGGCGATGATCGACCCGAAAATTATCGCCCGTTCCCCGGAAGTTGAAGAAGACTGGGAGGGCTGTCTGAGCGTCCCGGGCATCCGGGGACTCGTCGGGCGATCGCGCGCGATCGAAGTCGAATACACCAGCCGCGACGGCCACCTCCAGCGACGAGAGTTGACGGGATTCATCGCCCGCATTTTTCAGCACGAATACGACCACCTCGAAGGCATCGTCTTCTTAGATCGGGTGGAAGATACCCGCAACCTGATGACTGAAGACGAATATCAAAAACGCATCGTTTTCCAAAATTAAAATTTCCCCTCCTGCCGTTTCCGAAATTTAACCCCGGCGAACTGTAGGAGGAAAAAGCATCAATGATTATTGAGGGAATAACCCATGACCATAAATCTGAACAAAGGCGAACGGATCAGCCTGTCCAAAGAGGCGCCCGGCATGAAACAGGCGGCCGTCGGCCTGGGTTGGGACGTCAACCAAACCGATACCGGATCTCAGTTCGACCTGGATGTTTCCGTGTTCATGTTGGGCGCCGGGGGCAAAATTCCCAAAGATGAATATTTCGTCTTTTATAATAACCTCAAATCCCCCGACGGTTCCGTAGAGTCGATGGGCGACAGCCGCACGGGGGAAGGCAGCGGCGACGATGAAACCGTCCACGTCAACCTGACTTCGGTCGATAGCAGCATCGAAGAATTGGTGTTCGTCGTCACCATCTACGAAGCCGAGGCCCGCCGCCAGAATTTCGGACAAGTTCGCAACTCCTACATCCGCATTTACGACAAAGAAACCCAGGCGGAAATCGCCCGATACGACCTCGAAGAAGACTTTTCGCGGGAAACTTCCCTGGAAATGGGCCGCATTTACCGGAAAAATGGAGAATGGCGGTTCCAAGCCGTCGGCCAAGGATACAATGCCGGTTTGGAAAGTTTCGTCGCTCAGTACACCTGAGAATTGAACTCGCACGATTTACAGGAATTATGTCGATTAACATTGGCAAAGGGGAACGCATCAATCTCGCCAAAGAGGCGCCGGGATTGCAAAAAGCCGGAATCGGTCTGGGTTGGGATGTCAACTCCACCGATACGGGTGCCGCGTTCGATTTGGATGCGTCGGTTTTCATGTTGGGAAGTAACGGCAAAATTCCCCAGGACGAATATTTCGTATTTTACAACAATTTGGTGTCCCCAGATAGGGCGGTCAAACATTTGGGAGACAGCCGCACGGGGGCCGGCAGTGGGGATGACGAAACCATCGAAATCGACCTGAACGCGATCGATCCGGCGATCGCAGAATTGATTTTTGTCGTCACCATCCACGAAGCCGACGAACGACGCCAAAACTTCGGCCAGGTGCGAAATTCTTTCATCCGCATTTACGACCCCGAAACAAGCACCGAGGTGGCAAAATACGACCTCGAAGAAGACTTTTCGCGGGAGACGGCGGTGGAGTTCGGGCGCCTGTACAAAAAGAATGGCGAATGGCGATTCCACGCCGTCGGACAGGGGTACAACGCCGGATTGCAAAGTTTCGTCGATAAATACCTCTAACCCTCGCCCCCTAAATCCCCCGAGCCCCCTCCCGTCCCCCTTAACAAAGGAGAGGCTCAAGGAGGTTTCACTTTAATTAGTACGGGGGACTCGAGATTTAGATACCGACAGAATTGGGGGACTGAGGGGGGATCTTCCTCCCCCCTTCCAAAGGGGGGATTGAGGGGGGATCTTCCTCCCCCCTTCCAAAGGGGGGATTGAGGGGGGATCTTCCTCCCCCCTTCCAAAGGGGGGACTGAGGGGGGATCTTCCTCCCCCCTTCCAAAGGGGGGACTGAGGGGGGATCTTCCTCCCCCCTTACAAAGGGGGGATTGAGGGGGGATCTTCCTCCCCCCTTCCAAAGGGGGGATTGAGGGGGGATCTTCCTCCCCCCTTACAAAGGGGGGATTGAGGGGGGATCTTCCTCCCCCCTTACAAAGGGGGGATTGAGGGGGGATAAATTCAAAAATAATAGGATTTTAATCATGGCAATTAACCTGAAAAAAGGGCAGAGCATCGTCCTCGACAAAAGCGAATACGACCTTTCCAAATTGATGATGGGTTTGGGCTGGGATGTCGCCAAATCCAAAGGCGGACTGGGCGGACTGTTCGGCGGTGGCGCCGATTTCGATTTGGACGGCTACGCCATTTTACTCGGTCAAAACGGCAAAGTCGCCGACTACAAACACGAGGTTATCTATTACGGCAATTTATCCTCCTCAGATCGGACAGTTGCCCATTCCGGCGACAACTTAACCGGAGAGGGCAGCGGCGATGACGAGTGCATTTTTCTGAGTTTGAATGCCATCCCCGATCGCTACAGCCGCATCGTGTTGGCGGTGAGTATTTACGAGGCGAAAACCCGGCGGCAGCACTTCGGCATGGTAGACAACGCCTTCGTCCGGGCGGTGGATGCCACGGGAAAGGAAATCGCCCGGTACAGCCTCTCGGGGGATGCCTCCTACGATGGCAAAATTTCCATGTTGATGGGGGAGGTTTATCGCGAAGGCGGACAGTGGAAATTCAAAGCCTTGGGAACGCCCCTCGAAAAGAATTTGAATGGCGTGGTGGGTAGTTTCATGTAGGGTAAACTAAAGGGCGATCGCGGTCTGGTATTTTGGAAACAATAGCCGCGATCGTCTAGCTTTAAAGACAGTTATATGGCAGTATAAATTTAGGTTCGGACAAATTCTCCCTCTGTGTTCCTCTGTGCCTCTGTGGTAAAAATTTAAGACGGTTTTAATATATTCTCCTAGTGCTATAAAATCAATAACAGCGAAAAAAAACGAAGCGTGGATTGACTTAATAGCAGAGTAGCCGTACACTATCTGAAAAGATTGTATCTGAAAGGATTCGTTAATGGCGATACCGGAAATTACAGAAAAACTCCTGGAAGCGAAGAAAGCAAAGGGCATTACATTTTCCGATCTCGAACAAATTGTCGGCCGCGATGAAGTCTGGATTGCATCGGTGATTTACCGGCAGGCAAGTGCCGATCTCGAAGAAGCGAAAAAGATTGTCGAAGCGTTGGGATTGGGTTCGGAGGAGGCTGAAGCCTTGATGGAATGTCCCATGAAAGGCTCCTTAGACCCCGTAATTCCCACCGATCCGCTGATTTACCGCTTTTATGAGGTGATGCAAGTTTACGGGATGCCGATGAAGGCGGTGATTCACGAAAAATTCGGGGACGGGATCATGAGTGCGATCGATTTTACCCTGGATGTGGAGAAGGAAGAAGACCCCAAAGGCGATCGCGTCAAAGTGATCATGTGTGGCAAGTTCCTCCCCTATAAGAAGTGGTAGTACAATCGATTTTCTGACCCTTCATTTTGGATGAATCAGGTGGGGGAAGAAACCGGGTTTCTAGAAGGGTGTCCGTTGAGAACACAAGATCTTAATAGAAACCCGGTTTATAGGTGACAAGAGAAGAAAGCCGGTTTCCCGCATCCGCCGCGATCGCGCTTAGGCTACAATATCTCTAAATCCCGATCGCCTCCGTCAACTCTATATTAAATCGCCTTAAAATGTCCTCAGCCTACCCCGGCCCCTATAAAAGCCACGTCTTCAACTTCCTACTCCGCAACTATCGCCAGTTCGCCGATACCTGCGATCGCACCCTGCGGACGGTTCGCTTTGCCACCAACTCCACCCTGCAAATCCTACTCTATCCCTTCTACCTGCTCTGGCAACAGACCCCCCTCGCCGATCGCCAACTCCAACCCGGGAAACAAAAATCACTACCACAAAATAGCGAATCTGTCAAGTCAAGCCGGCCCAAAAATCCCCTCTCCCGCCTCTGGAACGCGATCGCCAACTTCCTCCCCTCTCCCCTCCTCCAATCCCTCGACGAAACCCTCGCCCAACTCGAACCCCAAATTCAACCCGCCACCCGGGCTACCCTGAACCGCCTCCACACCGCCGTCTGGGACGGGATGGATTACCTGTTCGGCGACAAACCCGCCGATCGCCAAGTGCCACAACCCTCGCCACTCCCCGATCCCTGGGCGATCGCAGACTCCCCCACCCGACAACTCGACTCCCCCAAACCCTCACAGACATCTAAAAAATGGCGGCAACTGCCCCAAGCCGAACCCCTGCCCACCATCCCTAAAACGCGATCGAAAATTATCGCCCAATTGAATACCCTCGATCACACCGAGATCCAAACCGTCCCCAAGTCCGTCAACTCCCTCGCCGCCAAAACCCCGGCTTCCCGCACGACGGCGATCGCATCTCCCCCCCCTTCCCACTCCCACCGCCAAGTTGAAGCCCAACCCGACTGGCTCGAAACCCCCGCCCGGGCGATCGGCTACGTCAAACACCCCCTGCAACACCTCCTCGAAGGGCTCGATCGCCTCATGGTCGCCGTCGAAACCGCCGCCCTCAAAATCTGGAGTTGGCTGCGAGAATCGGGCTATTTCGACCAATTTAATCCAAAAAAACGCTGAAAAAGTCAAAAAAAATCGCGCCGAAGTAGGGGGTAGGGGTTGACATCCACCCCGGCGATGGCGGATAATGGTTCGTAAGGGTAAACACGCCCATACGCTTGATTTTTTATTCAACACCCCGACATCCGAGGCGGAACGTAACGCGATCGCACCGGGAACCCATCAAAACCGCAAATCCCTTAACCGGTTTCAACTTTTGAGATATGATCAGAAAGCCGTGCATTTGGCACGACCCGATCGAAAACAGACCGTTTGTTGCCCTGGGAGCTTAAAAAATGGTAACTCTGAAAATCATCGTTAATATCGTCGTATTATTCTTCGTGGGATTGTTCGTGTTCGGATTTCTGTCCAACGACCCCTCCCGGAACCCCAAGCGCCGGGACTTGGAATAAACATCCGACATTTCAACTCAACCCAGCTTTGACGGGAAACCGAAGCGGAAAAACCGCCGGTGACGGTCAAACCTTGAAAAAGTCATTAGTTGTGAGTCGTGGGGCTGCATGACTAATGACTTTATCATCTGCCCAAGCCCAATCCCTTCAAACCGCGTGGGTTCGGGCGATCCATACGAACGCCGTTGTCAACTATGCCCTACCCGGTACCGCCACCCGAACCGCCCGCGATCGTCCAAACCCAACCGCCCACAGAACCCACCCGAGCCCCTTTCAGCCAAAGTTTGAACCGACCGGAACCCGCCTCGACCCGGGAAGTCCGACACGACACCACCATTTCTTACACCCTGCCCCACCCGAGAACCGCCGACGTCCCCAAGCAGTCTTCGGCGGCCGATCTCGGTGCTCCCATCGCCCGCAATTGGTCGGAAATAACAGCCGATCTGGAACTATCCGTCGTCCCCGCCAGCGGCCCCCAACCGGCGATCGCAACGGAAATCCCCGCCCCGCAACCCTTCCCCGCCCCCGACGCCGCCACCTATTCCATCGGTCCCGAGCGGAAATTTCAAGCCTTCGGGCCCGGCGAACCCGTCACCATCGCCCAAGAAGCCTCACCCGAAGCCACCCCGGAAGCACCCGCCATCCCCATCACCGTGCCCACGGATCTCGTCGAAGTCACCGCCGAACGGCAGGAATTCGACGGGCCCCGGCAGATCGTCACCGCCGAGGGAGATGTGCGAGTCCGATTTCGCCAGACCCTGATCGAGGCCGACAAAGCCCAAGTCAACCTGGACACCCGGCAAGTCGCCGCCACCGGAAACGTCGCCCTGCAGCGGGGGGAACAGCTCATCCGGGGCAACCGGATGGAATACAACTTCGTCCGCAACACCGGATCGATCTACGAAGCCAGCGGCGTGGTGCTCACCCAATCCGCCGGCGCCGATTTCGACGTCGATCGCCCCGCCGCCCTGGATCAATCCCCCGTCCCCCTCGCCGATCGCCTCACCGAAGCCCAACCCGTCGGCGATGTCACCGCCGCAGACGGCGCCCAGGTGGAAGTCAGCGGACTGTCGTTTCCCCAACTGCAGGGGGACGTCAACCGCCTCCGCTTTGAAGCCGAACGCATCGACATCCAACCCAACGGCGAGTGGGAAGCCACCAACATCCGCATCACCAACGACCCCTTTTCGCCCCCGGAATTGGAACTGCGGGCCGACAGTGCCCGACTGAACCGGATTTCCCCCCTCCAGGACGAACTCCTCACCTCCAGGTCCCGGCTTGTCTTCGACCAGAGCTTTTCCCTGCCCCTGTTCCGCGATCGCACCATCATCGACCGCCGCCAGCGGGAACCGAGCCCCCTGGAATTCGGCTACGACCTCGAAGATCTCGACGGCTACTTCGTGCAGTGGAACCTCGCCCCCATCAGCCTCGGACCGGTGGATGTCAAATTTGCCCCCCAAGCCTTGGTTCAGCGGGCGTTCTCCGAGCGCCTGACCCCCATCGACCCCCGATTCTACGGCCTCGAAGCCGGCTTCACCGGGCGCGTCACCCCCACCACCGGCGTCGAGGGGCAGATTGAGATCTACAACCTGGAAGACTTCCCCGAACTCGAAGAAGATGCCTACCGGGGAAGGTTGCGGGTGCAACAACTCTTTGAGGGCTACACCCTCACCGGCGAGTACAGCTACCGGGAGCGCATTTTTAACGGCACCCTCGGCTCGCAAACCGTCCACCGCAGCCTGGGAGCCGTTCTCACCTCCCCCGATATCGCCCTCGGTGACTCGGGCGCCATCTTCAGCTTCCAAACCGGCTTCCAAGATATCGAAGCCAAAACCGATCGCTTTGATCTGCTCGAAATCAACCGCGAAAATGACCGGATCGATCGCAGCCGCTTTCAAAGCGTCGCCACCCTCATCTATCCCGTCCCCCTGTGGAGGGGGGAAGAACTGCCCGCCACCGCCAGCGAAGGCTTGAGGTACACCCCCAGGCCCGTCATCCCCTTCGTCCGCTTTGTGGCGATCGTCCGGGGCGGCGCGAGCCTCTACTCCCAGGACGAATCCCAATTCTATCTCAGCGGTAGCGTCGGCTTTCAAGGGCAGCTCGGCCACTTTTCCCGGGACTATCTCGACTACACTGGTTTCAGCCTGTTTTATACCCAAGTCGCCCTCGACGGACAATCCCCCTTCCTGTTCGATCGCCTCGTCGATCAAAGAATTCTCACCGTGGGATTGGTTCAACAAATTTACGGCGGTTTGAGGGCCGGGGTCGAATCCTCCTTCAACTTGGATAACGGCCTCGCTTTGAACAATGAATTGACTCTCGAATACAGCCGCCGCACCTACGGTTTTATCCTCCGCATCAACCCGGTGCGGCGCCTCGGAAGTTTCGGCCTGCGAATCAGCGATTTTAACTGGACCGGCGACTCCGCACCCTTTTCCGGTTCCGATACGGAGGTGGAAGATTAACCCGTTTGACGATTGGCAAGAATTGACAATTCTGGCGCAGGAAGTTGAGAATTATCAATTGTCAATTGTCAATTGTCAATTGTCAATTGTCAATTCTAAATTATTAATGATTAATGATCGATGATTAATGGCAACCCATGAGCGTAACACCCGAAGAGCAGGCCGAACAAGCTGAAGCCTTATTGATTCATTACAGTTTCGACCTCGGGGGAAAACCCGCCTACCAAATTGTCGCCAATTGGACTCAAAACTACGAAGTCAGTTGGCTGCCCCTCGCCATCATCGAAGCCCTGTATTTGGGTCGCTACAAAGCTATTTCGGTCGGCCAAATTCTGGCTCATTGGAAACGGCGCGAAGAACCCGTTTATCATTTTAATTCCGAATTCGAGCGGCTGGTGTCCAATAATTTGCCGCCCCATTTGACGGGTAACTTTACTGAAAAAAAGGGGGATTCGACTGCGGTTGAGGGGAGTCAAAATGATGTGAAAATCCCCCCGAAAAAAAGCGATCGCACCCCCCCACCTCCGATTCACTATTCGGATTTTTATGAGAAATTAAAATCCCTCCTCAATGTCGATCTCGTCTCCGGGCAAGATTAAGCTTAGATATCGCAAGTCTCGCGATCGTCTGTTTGCAGTTTCTTTAACCTCCCCCTCGGACGAACGAATCGCACCGAAATCCTACACCCTACACCCGACAACACCGGGCGCCCTATCTAATTGGGGGCATCTGCGGCCCGCTGTTCGGCGATCTGTTGATTTTGGGCGTATGTCTGGACTCTTTCTTGGGCCGCCTGGTAGTTGGGACTCGACTCCGGAACCTGTCCCATCAACTCGCTGGCCCTTTGCCACTGACTCGCCACTGCGTTCCACTCCGCCTGAGTTTGGGCCGTCTGGGCTGACTCGGCCGCACTCATCGCCGCGTTGACTCCCTCCCGCCAGGGGTCCGCCGCTTCGGCGGGGGTTTCTTCGGCCGGCGCCGAAGCGGGGGCCTCCCCAGCCTCGGGAGACGTTTCCGTGGGGGCGGTTTCTTCGGGAGTCGGGGCCACCGGTTCGGACTCGGAGGTGCCGCCACCGGGCAGGAAGGGCAAGGTCAGGATACCGCCGAAGTGCAGTCCGACCAAAGCCGCGATCGCCAAAATCAGAAGCAGCGGAATCAGCCAGATGAGCTTGCTTTTCGGCTTCTCAGACTCGATCTGTTCCGTCTCGTCGTCATCCTCCGGATCATCATCCTCCTCGGGATTATAATAGTCATCCCCCTCTTCCTCCTCGTCTTCATCCTCATCGATGTGATCGTCGATCACTAGATCCTCGTCATCCGCATCGATCAGGTCGTCATCCTCGTCGTCCGCGATCGCATCTTCGATATCCAAATCCTCATCGTACTCGGAGGAGTCCGCTATCACCACCCCCTCGTCCGGTTCCACCTCGTCCGGGGGCGGCATCTTCAAAACGATTTCCTCCTCCCAAGCCGGGTCGTCCCCCAACTGCCGTCCGTAGACCTTGGCGGTATAAATCGAGGGAATCTGCAAGTTGGTCAAACCATTCCGCAGGTAATTCACCAATTGTCTTTGGTTGGCGGGGACGCTATCCCCTTCTAACATGATGTGAAGGCTGTTGTCTTCCCGAAACACATCCGCACTAATTGCCTTTGCCTTGAGGGAATGGTTGATCACAGCGGCAATCGCCTGGGGATCGCCCTGCTTTGCTAGTTCCAGTGGGCTTCGATCTGGCATGGCTAACCCTCGCGTGGGGTGACGAGCATATCAATCATACTATCTCAAGCGGGCAAAACAACTTTTAAATTGCCAGCCGGTCGGAGTCGGAGTTGTTGCCGGGAAACTCGAAAGCGCTCCTCCGGGAACCGTCCGGGCCTAATTATAAACTAACGGCGAAACAAATGGCAGAGTTGGACGACGTAAGTTTGCAAGGCCGAAAACTCGTCGGCCCCCCGTTTCAGGCCCGCTTCCAATTCCAGAAGCAGCGGCAGGGTTTGTTGGAGTTGCCCCAAGGAAAGGGGCTGAACTTCTTTTTTTAAAAAGTAAATCCGTTTCGGATTCCCCACCTCCGACAGTTTGGCGATTTCCCGGTCGTCCCCCGCCCCGGTTTCCACCATCAATTTGACCCACAGCCAAGTCCGAAACTGTCCCACCAAAGTGGCGAGGATTTTTAAGGCGGGTTCGTTGTGTTCGACCAAATCGGCGACCAGTCCCAGGGCCCGGCCGGTGTTTCCCTCCCGAATGGCGGCGGCAAGTTTGAGGCTATTTTGGGTGTTGGAATGGATGAGGGGGGCCACAGCCACCGCCGTCAGGGGACCGTCCCAGGTGTTCGCGTAGAGTTTCAGTTTTTCCAGTTCGCCGTAGAGTTGCCGGGTTTCGTTCCCCACCGCCTCCGCCAGGAAAGCCACCGCATCCGCTTCGAGCCTCACCCCCACCTCCCGGGCCACTTCCCTCACCCGCCCCTCCAACTGCTCGCTTTTCCAGGGGGGAATGGGAGAAAACTCCCGCACTTGGGCGTATTTTTGCAGGAGCTTGGTGGACTTGAGGCGTCCGTCGGGTTTCTTGGAACTGCTCAACAATAAGGTGGTGGTTTCGGGAATGGCTGGTAATGTCCGCTCCAATTCCTGTAGGATTTCTTGAGAACAGTTTTGAGTCAGGGGTGTATTAACCAACCACACGAAACGATGTCCCAGGCCGAACGGTGGGGTCATGGCCTGATTGAGTCCGGCGATGACGGCATCTGGTGTGTCGGGCAGAATTTTGTCAAAATTGAAACTAGACCAATTGGGATCGAGGACGGACTCTCGCAAAGTATCCACTGCTTTTGTGAGGGAGAAGTCGTCCTCTCCCCAATACAAATAAATTGGCATAACAAACGGTTTTTGAGAACGAGGAAAATAGATTGGACGACAACTATCAAACTTACGTCAATCGGGTGGCGCGGATGACGCTGCCCGACGCTTATCTCACGCAACTCGAACACATTCACGAGTCCCCCAAGTTTGCCCCCGATGCGATGGGCCGCAGGCGGGCCGTCCCCTTTCCGGGATACAGCATCGTCACCCCTCCGGGGGGGGAAGATGTTGACAATGCCGATTTTTATCAAAATTTGGCGGATTGTCAACAGAAATTGGGTCAAATATTGGGGCCGAAGTTTTGGGCGACCATTCCCCCGGACAGCTTTCATTTTACACTGGCCGATTTGATTTGGGACGGGGCCTACCTGGATGCGAGTCAGAAGATTCCGGAGTTCGATCGCAAACTTCAAGACGCGATCGCAGAATCTTTTACCACTTTTGAAGGAGAAAAAAACGATCAATCCATCCGCTGGCAGGTGCTGGGTTTGATGGTCATGCCCCGGGCGGTGGGAGTCTGTCTTGTTCCCCGCGATGAGGGGGCTTACGAGGCGATTTTGAAGTTCCGCAGAGCGATTTATCAAAACTCTAATTTGATCGCCCTTGGCATCGATCAGCAGTACCACCTGACAGCCCACATTACTCTGGGTTATTTCGCGGAAATTTCCCCCGATCTCGATCGCGATAAGTTGGCTCATCAATTCTCGGAATTCAACCACCGGTGGCTCGACAACCCCCAAGAAATTTGGGTGCGACGGGCCGAACTCCGCCAGTTCCAGGACATGACCGCCTACAAGCGGGAACCGAGCTGGCCCGCGATCGCTTTTTGAGGGGTTTTCCCTGTTTTAAATCCCCTGTGCGGGAAGCGGGGTTGCCAACTGTGTAACTACGCCAGCACGCAACGCTATAAGTCCCCCAAACTTGGGGGATTGAGGGGGCTTGACTCCCCCCAAACTTGGGGGATTGAGGGGGCTTGACTCCCCCAAACTTGGGGGATTGAGGGGGCTTGACTCCCCCAAACTTGGGGGATTGAGGGGGCTTGACTTCCCCCAAAGTTGGGGGATTGAGGGGGCTTGACTCCCCCCAAAGTTGGGGGATTGAGGGGGCTTGACTCCCCCCAAAG
>NZ_JAJENU010000376.1:0-429 GCF_035615495.1 Lyngbya sp. CCY1209
CTCCATCTTACGTCTGAACCGTAACCCGTCTGCATATCCCAGACATTACATCTGGGCGTTGGCTTCTGGTTACATCTTACCCCCATCTGGCTTACGCTTACACTTGCGGCTATTGCCTTCACTACTTGCCTATTCGACCGTTGGACAAGAGCCAGTATGGGGTTATTTCGTTCCGTCTGTATGGGTAGTCCATCCGTAGACTCATCCTCTCCCCCGGTGTACTTTTAAGGGTCTGTGTGGATAGTGCATCGAACCTTCCACTTTTCCACTTGCTCTTTCGAGCAGCATCGTAATCAACCTGTTTTCGATACCGAATTGTTTCGAGGGTTCATGGCAGATGTTCACCTTTCGATTAGTCATAGATGGTTGGCAGTGGTCGAATTATTAGGAGCAGATTCTCCTTCATCGCCTTCCGTTCCCCGCTTCAAT
>NZ_JAJENU010000377.1:0-8593 GCF_035615495.1 Lyngbya sp. CCY1209
TGACAACGAGACGACTGAACTAGGAGCCGTGTGAGGTGAAAGTCTCATGCACGGTTCTGAATGGGAGGGGGAGATGGCAACATCTCTCTCGACCCTAATAACTCGCGTCGTTTGTATGCTTGAAAAGTTCGGGCCTTCCCTTTACTCGGCCGACGGGCCGACCGTTTCGTTCTTCGGCTTTCCGTACCCCACCCGCATGGCAGTGGCGCGACTCTCGGACGGCGGCGTTTGGGTCTGGTCCCCGATCGCCCTGACGGAAGAACTGGCCGACGAAGTGCAAGCCATCGGGCCGGTTCGCCACATCGTCTCGCCGAACAAAATCCATCACCTTTTCTTGGGCGAGTGGGCCGGCCATTGGCCCGATGCCCGCCTCTACGCGCCACCGGGACTCGCGCAAAGGAAACCCGAAATCCCCTTTGATGACGAACTCGACGACGAACCCCCCGCCTCCTGGGCTACGGATATTGACCAGGTGGTGTTCCGGGGGTCTTTCGCGATGGAAGAGGTCGTCTTCTTCCACCGGGTTTCGAGAACCGCGATCGTCGGCGACCTGATCCAACGGCATCTCGAATCGAAGATGTCGGGATGGAAGGGAGCGCTGATGCGCTTTGACGGCTTGGTTGGCGATCGCGGCAGTACGCCGCGAGAGTGGCAGGCCACCTTTTTTCAGCGCAGTTCCACCCGTGCGGCGCGAAAGGCGGTACTCGAATGGAATGCCGAACGGCTGCTGATCGCACACGGGAAGTGCGCCCAGACCGGAGCCGCCGAGATCCTCTCAACGGCGTTGAGTTGGATTTGAAGTCCCCCCCACCCGGGCCGGCTCCAACTGGACTTTTCGGGAAGCAAATCCTATGATTGTAAAAACAACTTAACAAAACTACATCAATCTCAAGATTGCCCCGCCGCGCCGTTAAGTGGCGGGGGGATCTATGGAAAGAGTGCTAGGAGTCAACCGAATGCAGCCAAAGCCGATCGCGAACCTACCCTTCAAACCCCTACTCCTCATCGCCCCGTTTTTCTTCTGGGGCACCGCAATGGTCGCCATGAAAGGCGTGATCCCCCACACGACACCGTTATTTATGGCGGGGGTGCGGCTGTTTCCGGCGGGGATATTGGTGCTGCTGGTGTGCCTGATCCAGGGACGTCCCCAGCCGAAAACTTGGAAGGCTTGGGCCTGGATCGCCCTGTTCGCGCTGGTGGACGGGGCCCTATTTCAGGGATTTTTGGCCGAGGGACTGCTGAGGACCAAGGCGGGTTTGGGATCGGTGATGATCGACACCCAACCTCTGGCGGTGGCGATCTTGTCGTTGTGGCTATTTCAGGAACGCATCCGCTTTTGGGGATGGCTGGGACTGGCGATCGGAATTATTGGGATTAGTACGATCGGTTTGCCGGACGAGTGGATTTTGGGTTGGCTGCACCTGGGTTCCGGCGATATAGCCCCCACCCAACTGTTTGAAAGCGGGGAATGGCTGATGTTGCTGGCGGCGCTGTCGATGGCCGTGGGGACGGTTTTGGTGCGTGGCGTCTGCCGCCACGTCGATCCGGTGGTGGGGACCGGATGGCACATGATTATCGGGGGGTTGCCGTTATTCGCCCTTTCTGGCATCTTTGAAACGGAACAGTGGGTCCACATTGATGCCGGGGGATGGGTGGCGATCGCTTATTCGACGGTGTTCGGGAGTGCGATCGCCTACGGATTGTTCTTCTACTTCGCATCCAGCGGATCGCTGACCAGTTTGAGCTCTTTGACGTTTCTCACCCCCATTTTTGCCCTGCTGTTCGGCAATCTATTTTTGGGAGAAGTGCTCAGTCCGCTACAATCGATGGGGGTCGGACTGACGTTGGTGAGTATCTACCTCGTCAACCAGCGGGATACCCTGGCCGAAAAGTTCGGATTCGATCGCGCCGACGGGAAATCCAACCCCCCGGAGGCCGAGTCGGAACCCCTGCTGAGTCCCGCAGAGGGCAAACCCGTGGAACTTTCGGTCAAAATGGGAGTCCCGGAATCCGAGCCGAACGCTTAATAGAACTGCGAGGAGGATCATGAAAGTTGGCGCAAACTATCTGGGCGGCGATCGCTGCGAGTTCGTCGTTTGGTCCCCCATCCGGGAGGCGGTGAGTCTCAAACTCGAAACCCCGGAAAGTCGGTTAATTCCGATGGAACGGGACGAGTCGGGATACTGGCGCGTCACCCTCGACAATATTCCGCCGGGCACCCGCTACAAGTTCGAGTTGGATGAAGACACGATTCGGCCCGATCCCGCCTCGGAGTTTCAACCGGAAGACGTGCACGGACCTTCCGCAGTGGTCGATCATGGGGCGTTTAATTGGGATGAGGGCGGCTGGCAAAATACCCCTCTGGAAGATTATATTATTTACGAATTGCACGTCGGGACGTTCACTCCCGAGGGGACGTTCGAGGCGATTATTCCCCGGATTTCTGAATTGTTGGAGTTGGGAATTACGGCGATCGAATTGATGCCGGTTTCCCAGTTTCCGGGAAGTCGAAATTGGGGTTATGATGGCGTTTATCCCTACGCGGTTCAGACCTCCTACGGGGGGCCGGAGGGTTTGAAAAAGTTGGTGAACGCCTGCCACCAGCAGGGGATGGCGGTGGTGATGGATGTGGTTTACAACCATTTCGGCCCGGAGGGGAATTACACCCGCGATTTCGGCCCCTATTTTACGCCGAAATATCAGACACCCTGGGGCAGTGCAATTAATTACGACGACGCGGACAGCGATGGGGTGCGGAATTTCGTCCTGGAAAATGTCCTGTGTTGGTTCCGGGACTACCACATCGATGCTTTGCGACTCGATGCTATACACGCCATTTATGATTTTGGGGCGAGACATATTTTGTCGGAGATGGCGGACTGGGTGGCGGAATTGTCCGAACAGTTGAATCGCAAGTTTTATTTGATTGCCGAAAGTGACCTCAACGACGTCCGGATTATTAATCCAAAAGAGCGGGGGGGATATGGGATCGATGCCCAGTGGAGCGACGATTTCCACCACGCTTTGAGGACTTTGATTACCGGGGAACTGACGGGTTATTACAAAGATTTTGGCACCTGCGCGGATTTGGAAAAGGCGCTGCGAGACCGCTTTATTTACACTTGGAATTATTCCAAAAATCGGCAGAGATTTCACGGCAGTTATGCGGGCGATCGCCCCCCGTCTCAGTTTGTCGTCTGCTGCCAGAATCACGACCAGGTTGGCAACCGAATGTTGGGGGAACGGCTGTCCGAACTGGCCTCTTTTGAGGCGTTGAAGTTGGCGGCGGGGACGGTGTTATTGTCGCCCTACATTCCGCTATTATTTATGGGGGAAGAGTACGGGGAAACAAGGCCGTTTCTGTATTTTATCAGCCACACCGATCCCGATTTGGTGGAGGCGGTTCGCAAGGGAAGAAAGGCGGAGTTTGAGGAGTTTCATGCCGTCGGAGAACCGCCGGATGCCCAGAGTCCGGAGACGTTCAAGCGATGTATTTTGAATTGGGAAGAACGGAATCAAGGCAAATACGGGGCTCTGTTGGCGTTTTACAAGCGGCTGATCGCCCTGCGAAGCGAAATTCCGGCGATTAAAAGTAGCGATCGCGATCGCCAAAAAATTGCCAGCAGCGAAGCGGATAAACTGATCTCTTTCCATCGGTGGACTCAAGATTCGCAAATTTTCGGTATTCTGAATTTCAATTCGGAATCGGTGGGTTATCAGTTTGACCCCGAGGGCGGGACGTGGCAGAAGCGGATCGACTCCGCTGATTCAGAGTGGATGGGGCCGGGTTCTTCCCTTCCGGATACCCTCGCCGAGTCCGAGAACATCTCCCTGGCGCCGGAAAGTTGCGTTTTGTACGAATGTCAGAGGGCAATTTAGCTATAATATGGGTTCGCGACTTGTCGCAGTCAATTCACGTCAAACTTGGGGGTGAGACATACCGCGATCGGCCTGTGTTCGCATTCGTCGGAGAGAAGCGTTTAGTGCCCCCGTCCCCGATATTCGACATCGGAATTGGCGATCGCTCCGACCCGCGACGCTTCAGGTCGGACGCGATACGATATTTGAGTCATTTTATGCCGTGCGATCGTCCTCTCCGGGGGACTCGACATTTAGATCAAGTCCGGACAATCACTTATCATATAAATGTCTGATTGTCAAAGTAAAAAAATAGTTTTTATAAAAACTATTTTAGCGGACATGATATGACCCATTCACAGACCAGTCAATCTTTGAACCCGACTCGTTGCGATCGAAATTAATTATGCGTATCCCTGTTTCAACCTATCGAATTCAATTTAACCCTAATTTTGATTTTGAGGCAGCCAAAAAAATCCTGCCTTACCTTAAAGAATTAGGAATTTCCGATATTTACGCCTCTCCCATTTTCAAAGCCCGGAGCGGCAGCAGCCACGGCTACGATGTCGTCGATCCCAACCAAATCAACCCCGAACTCGGTTCGCGAGAAGCCTTCGAGGAACTGATCGAAGAACTGCAAAACCGGGAGATGGGGTGGGTGCAGGATATCGTCCCCAACCATATGGCCTACGACAGCGAAAATAAGCTGTTGATGGACATTTTAGAACACGGACCGGATTCGGAATATTTCGACTATTTTGAAATCGACTGGGATCAGGTATACGACGACCTGCGAGGGCGGGTTTTGGCACCCCTCCTCGGGGATTTTTACGGCAACTGTTTGGAAAACGGGCAACTCAAATTATCCTACGACGAATCGGGTTTGAGTGTCAGTTACTACGATCTCAAATTCCCGCTTAGAATCGAATCCTACGCCACCTTAATTAGCTACAAAATCGGCGCACTTTCCCAAACGCTCGGAAACCGACACCCCGACGTTATCAAACTGTTGGGGGTTCTCTATATCCTCAAAAACATTCCCACGGAAACCTCCAGCCAGCAGCGTCGCAACCAGGCGGAATTTGTCCGGGGGCTGCTGTGGGAACTCTACCAAGACAACCCGGAAATCAAGAATTTCATCGATGAAAACATCGATTTCTTCAACGGGGAAGAGGGGAAAACCGAGAGTTTCAACCTCATGGACCGTCTCCTGTCCGACCAATTTTATCGCCTCTCGTTTTGGAAGGTGGGGGCGGAAGAATTGAACTACCGGCGCTTTTTTACCGTCAATGAACTGATTTGCGTCCGGGTCGAAGATTACAAAGTTTTTCAACGGACTCACGATTTGATCGGGCAGTTAGTGCAGTCCGGACAGTTCACGGGACTGCGAATCGACCACATTGACGGACTCTACAACCCCATCCAATATCTGCGGTGGCTGCGGGAAAAAACGGGGGATATTTATATCGTCGTCGAGAAGATCCTGGAACTCGACGAAAAACTCCCGTCCAACTGGCCAATTCAGGGGACCAGCGGCTACGACTTTTTGAACTATGTGAACGGTTTATTCTGTCAGGGTGAAAATGAGCAAAAATTTGATGATATCTACGTCCGGATGACGGGGCTCACCGCGCCTTACAGCGATCTGTTGGTGGAGAAAAAACGCCTGATCGCCGATAAAAATTTAGCGGGGGATGCGGACAACCTGGCGGGGCTGTTGAAGCAGGTGTGCGGACAGTATCGCTACGGGCGAGATTTCACCCTGGCGGGGTTGAAAACAGCGATTATGGAATTTTTGGTGCGGTTCCCCGTTTACCGGACTTACATCAACCAGGAAGGCGTGAACGAGGCCGATCGCACCTACGTCCAGCAGGCGATCCGGGAGGCGAAAGGGAAACTGCCGGAACTGTTGAATGAATTGAATTTGATCGAAAAATTCCTATTTTTGGATTACGACGAATTCTTGAGTGAAGAAAATCAACAGTTGTGGCTGCGGTTTGTGATGAAATTGCAGCAGTTTTCGGGGCCGTTGACGGCGAAGGGGATCGAGGATACGCTGTTTTATGTTTATCACCGATTTATCGCCCTGAATGAAGTGGGTGGGAACCCCAATCATTTTGGCATTTCTCTGGACAAATTCCACCAATTTAACCAATATCGTCTCGGGAGTTGGTCCGATGCCATGAATGCCACGGCAACCCATGACACGAAGCGGGGGGAAGACGTGCGATCGCGTCTGAATGTGATTTCGGAACTCCCGGACGAGTGGGAAGAAAAGGTGAAATGTTGGTCGGAATTGAACCGCCGCCACAAGACCCAAACTGATGCTAAATTGAGTCCCGATCGCAACGACGAATATTTCCTCTATCAAACCTTGGTGGGTTCCTTCCCCTTCTTCGAGGAGGAATATGAGGAATATGTGGAACGGGTGAAACAGTACGTGGTGAAAGCCGTGCGGGAGGCGAAGGTTCACACGGCTTGGTTGCGTCCGGATACGGATTACGAGGACGGATTTATCAATTTTGTCGAACAGATCCTCGACCCTTCCGAAGAGAATCAATTCCTCGCCGACTTCCGGCCGTTCCAGGAAAAAATCGCCTTCTACGGGATGTTCAATTCCCTGTCTCAAACCCTGTTAAAATTGGTGAGTCCGGGACTGCCGGACATTTACCAGGGGACGGAATTGTGGGATCTGAGTTTGGTCGATCCGGACAACCGGCGTCCGGTGGATTTCGAGGGCCGGCTGTCGTTCCTCCAGGAGATCAAGCGGCGGTGTCGGACGGGGATTCAAAACTTGATTGAAGACCTGGTGGCGACCTGCGAAGATGGGCGTTTGAAATTATTTTTAATGGCGCGGGTTTTGGAGGCGCGACAGCAGTATTTAGAGGTGTTCCAAACGGGGACTTATAAGCCGGTGGCGGTGACGGGTCAGTATAGCGATCGCGTCATTGCTTTCGCCCGCAGCGACGGCAAAAATACCGCGATCGCGATCGCGCCCCGATTTTTAACGGGTGTCGTCCAACCCCCCCAATTCCCCCTCGGCGAGGTGTGGGGCGACACGGCGATCGAACTTCCCCAGGGCAGCGGTTCGAGTTGGCACGAAGTCATCGCGGACGGGACAATTTCGGGAGGCGACCAAATTGCGATCGCTCAGATCCTGCAACATTTCCCCGTCGCCCTTTTGATCGATCAATAAAAACGGGAGTTTGCGAGTGGGGAGGGCGAAGGCCATTCGCCCCTACAAAAAAAGAGGTGCGGGATGGGGAAATATCGGCAGTTTCCCGACTCCCGACTCCCGACTCCCGACTCCCTCAATTACAAACCCGGTGCCAGCCACCCCCGCAGGAAGTAATAGAAACTGACCAGATATTCGTCAACGACTTTCGTGGTCAAAACGAGGGCGTCCGCATTCGGGGCAAAATCCTCGAAGGAAACCCTCCTTTTGCGTTTTCCGCTGGGAATAAACGTGAAAAAGTTGGTCGGGGCAGGAATCACTTTCAAACCGACATTAGTAAATGTCAAAGCCGCCCGCCGCGTTTCCAAGGCTGATGTTACCAAAATCACCGCCCGTCCCAAACCTTTTTGATCCATAATTTGTTGAACTGCGAGGGCTTCTTCTCGCATATTGTGGGCCTCGGTGACGAGGATGATATCTTCCGGCAAAACGCCCATATAAATGAGCAGTTGTCTGATATCTTTGGCTTCGTTGGTGGGGTGTACCAACTCGTGGCGATCGCCCGCGGCGACGATCACTCGGGAGGCGAAACCTTCCCGGTAAAGTTCGGAAGCATAGGGGATGCGATCGCCCGTATCCGTCAATTCAATCTGGGTCCGGTTGGGCAGTTTGGGTTCCGTCGTTCCCCGCCCCAGCAGCACGATCGCCCCGGCCCTCTCGCCGCAACACAAATCATTCTGAACCGTTTCGACCGCCACCCGTTCCACCTGCAACGCCAGCCATTGGGCGAGTACCGGTGTACTCGAAAGAATTAAAATTAAGAGTGCAGTTAAAATCAGATTGGGAGCTGGACTTTTAATGCCCCCGTTGGTGATCAATGCCGCCGCGATCGTCAGCAGTAAAATCGACAAACCGAGGGGCCGCAAGAAAATCGCCAGGAGTTGAAACACTGCGGTTCCCACCGCACTGTCCGGTGCCACAAAGGCGACAATTAGCAAGGTGAGGGTCAGCAAAAAAAACAGGCGACTCACCAGGGTGTTTTCTTTCCCAGCCAACAGCTTCCAGATCCGAAAAGAAATGGTAATTAGCAGCAGTAAAACCAGGACTTGAGTCAGTAATACAAACATATTTTTCCCTCATTTTTGTGATTGGGGATGGAACAGTTTTGAGAGAAATTGACGCTCCATACAGCAGTTCTGATAATCCACCGATCTTTTCCCGCCAACCCGAAGTCAATTTAGAATAGAATCATGGGACTTCCGCCACCCGAAAATGGCCGGAAGCTGGCGATCGCGATATTGGGAAATTCTAGGATTTGGAGAAATTATAGCCCCATCACGGGTACACGGCTCAATTTATACTACACGACGGTCGCCGCTGACAATAGCGGAGGAGGCGGAGGAGGCGGAGGAGGCAGAGGAGGCAGAGGAGGCGGAGGAGGCGGAGGTTGAATTGGGGGTGGGCAGGCACGGAGGCAGAGCCCCTACAATCTAAAATTCCCTACACCCTACACCCTACACCCTACACCCTACACCCTACACCCCACACCCCACCCCCCAC
>NZ_JAJENU010000378.1:0-2821 GCF_035615495.1 Lyngbya sp. CCY1209
AAGATATTGAATTGGGGGTATTATTCCTCCTATGTTTGAGATTCGATCCCCCCTAGCCCCCCTTGAGAAGGGGGGGAAAAGATGTTACTTTTGATTGTCATTTGTCTGGTATAGGTCTTCTTCAATCATCACAAAACCCGGGAACATTTTGGCGATGATATTTCCCAGTTCGTATTCGATCGCTTTATTTCCCTCTTCAGATGCGATCGCCAAATAGGCTACTTGGGAACGGTTCACCCGCATTCCCACCCGCCATTTTTCCGAGGTGGCGGTTTTGGGGAGTTTGACGATATCGGGTAAAACCTGTTTGAAAAGTTTCCCCCGGGATTGGGGATCGACGCCCAATGTCACCGTCGGGGTGTCGTGGAAGGCTTCCAGAGGGGGGATGTCGGCGAAGCGGAGGGAGGCGAGGTCGTCCAAATTTGTGCCGCCTTTGATGATAGGAATAAATATTTCTTCCAATTTCGTGGAGGCGTTGATCGTGTGTACCACCAGTCCGATGGTGTGGATGTAGATTTCGCTGGGTTGGACGAGGCCGTTGGCGATCAAACAGGCACCGTAGGAGATGGCGAAGGCACTGTTAATTAAGTTGAATTGACTTTCGAGGGTGGGGTCGTTTTCGCCCAGGTTGAGGGCATCCAGGATGGTTTTCTGCACCAGGTGAAACTGACAGAATCCCCCCACCAAAAAGAGGCGATCGCACTTTTGACCGTTGGCGTCCATCCAGGTTGTCACCCGTTCCAGGACGCGGGTAATTCCGGCGGCGATGGGGGCGAAGGCTCGGGCGACTTCGCCGCTGGTGAGGGTGTAGCCGTTGGAAAAGCTGTAGAGCGTTTGGTCTGCGAGTTCTGAGGGGCTGTTTAAGTAGTTTTTGAGTTTTTTGGTGTATTTGTTGTGTCCGGCGATTTTGACGCTTTCAAACTCCCGCAGCAGGTTCATAAATTCGGTGCTGTCGGCGTCGGGTGGGAGGCCGTTTTTTTGGGTGTAGGCTTGGATGACACAACTGCGATCGAAGGCGACCCCCGCCGATTCTAAACCGCGATCGCCCTGTCCGTCGAAGTACAAAACCTCGACTTTATTCTCCCCGTAAATACGGCACAAACTGACATCAAACGTTCCCCCACCCATATCGCAAACGAGGAGATTGCCGTTGAAAGGTTCCCGGTTTTCCTCCCGGTGGCGGCGTTGGGTTTCCCAGGCGTAATAGGCGGCGGCCGCGACGGGTTCGCTCACCAGTTGAATCAGTTGTTTTTCCAGTCCCAAATTTTCGGCAATTAGGGTTTGCAGGTTTTCCCGTCCGGTGTTGCAGATATCCCGCTGCCAAATTTCCGGGACGGACACCACCAAACCGGCGATTTCCCCCTGTTGGCGGGTGAAGCTGTATTCATTTTCTGGGGAGAGAAGGAGTTCCCGCAGATAGTCGGCGGTGACGCTGGTGGGGGTGTGCGGCAGCGGGTAGGTGTTGGCGAAGTTTTCCGTCAGCGGCAAGTCCATTTTGAAGTTGCCGTAACTTTTGCTTTCGGGATGGTTGGCGGCGGTGGTTCTGGCGGCTTGGCCGATTTCGATAAAGTCGTCTTCGTAGGCGATGAAGGAGGGGATATATTTGTATCCCTGTTCTCCGCCATATTGAAAGGCAACGGGTTTGCCGTCTTCTATGTGGGAGATAATCGAGTTGGTGGTGCCGAAGTCGAGGCCGATTTTGTACTGTGCCATCGCGGGTGTTTGACTGTCGGTGCAGGGCTGTTTATATTATAGGTGCGATCGGATCGTTTCGGCCGATCTGAGAAACCGGGTTTCTAACCGAGTCTCTCATAACCATCAAAAAATCTTCCTGAGAAACCCGGTTTCTTCACTCAATCGAATGGAGGAAAAGCAGATTTTTCCGTGAAAAAGTTGCCGAAAACAAAAACTTGACAACTGCCTGAAGTGGTTGTAGTGCTACAGATTACAAGTTTGTGCGCGAGAGAGAATCCCCACCCAGTACCCACGACCTACCCATCCACCTCCAACCACCCCGCCCGCGCACGGGAGATGGCCCCGAGATGCTGACGGGGAAAATGTGCAATCTGACCATGACAACCACTTTCCATTCACTCGCCATCCTACCTCTTCGCCGAACCGATTCCATATTGCACTATCATACCTCCCATTCGGCTTTCCTCCACAATTGATGTAAATTTGCTT
This sequence comes from Lyngbya sp. CCY1209, assembly GCF_035615495.1. Taxonomy (GTDB): domain Bacteria; phylum Cyanobacteriota; class Cyanobacteriia; order Cyanobacteriales; family Microcoleaceae; genus Limnospira. Next base: position 2,185 of record NZ_JAJENU010000378.1, read on the forward strand.
CTGGACACTAAACCCAAAGCGTCCGTCACTGTATTTGACCCACAGATGATTGATAATTCGCAAATCCTCACAGCGAAATTTTTTGATATCATTTGTATCTAAATATTCCCGGTTCGTTTGTCCCGCCACCGCCCACATAATCCGAGCTGTTTCTTGGTCAGCATCTTTCCAATTTCCTGATTTCAAAAATTTTTTAAGTTGGGTATAATCACGATCAGAAGTATCTCTTTTTTTTGTATCTCCTTCTGGGGGTGGCGACTGGGTTAAATTCCGAATTTGCCGATTCATTTCATCCAACTGTAATTGTAAATTCATCAATTGCTGTTGATTCTGTTGCTCAATGCCATATAACTGAGTTTTAAAATCAGCCTGATGTTGATTATGCGACTCCGTTAAACCGTCAATTTTCCGCATCATTTCATATAACTGAGACTGCAACTGAGAAACTATCGCCTGTGCCGACTGTAGCTGACACTGGGACTGTTGCCAAACCCGCTTGGCGGCGGCAATGCGTTTTCTCTCTTTCTCCAAAAACCCCTCGGGTACTTTATCTAAGAAATACAGAGGTGTCAGGTCATAGCCACACACCGCACAGGTTTCGACCTCATTTTCCGTATATTCCGTTTCACAAACCGGA
>NZ_JAJENU010000379.1:0-53507 GCF_035615495.1 Lyngbya sp. CCY1209
CACCCGAGGGGGTGAAAGCCTTACCGGGAGGCTATTTCAGGCATTTCAGCCCTATTTCACTCCCGAACGAATCGCACGACTTCCCTATCTATAGCAGTGTGAAAGGATTCGTGAAAATTCGATCCGGTCAAAGCCCCCATAATTGGGGGTTTGGGGGCTAGATATGTTTCATGATGACTTCCCTATCTATTCTGACTCAACGCCCGTTCGTAAACCCGCCGGTTGTCTCGGACGGACTGTTGCAAATCCACCATCGGATGGGGATAGTCCACCCCCAAATGTACTCCAAATTGCCGTTGTTCTGCATTTGATAACGTCCAGGGGGCGTGAATCTTCGATGCGGGAATGGCAGATAATTCTGGCAACCAATGTCTGACATATTCCCCTTTGGGATCGTAATCTTTCGACTGTTTGGGGATGTTGAAATAGCGGAAACCCCGGGCGTCGTTGCCCACCCCGGCCGTATAGTTCCAATTTCCCCAATTGCTGCAGACATCGTAATCGATCAGCAGGGACTCGAACCATTCGGCGCCGATTTGCCAGTCGATTCCCAAATTTTTTGTTAAAAAACTCGCCACATTTTGCCGCCCCCGGTTGGACATGAACCCCGTCGCCGCCAGTTCTCTCATGTTGGCATCGACGAGGGGAAATCCGGTGGTCCCAAGCCGCCAGCGATCGCACTGTTCCCAGTCCTCCCGCCAGGGGATCTCCACCCCCTGCAATCCGGATTTTCGGAAGATTTTGTCGCCGTGTTTGAGGCAGATAAAGCGAAAATAGTCCCGCCACAACAATTCAAATATTAACCAATAAGTCGAATCGTTTTTGACCCGATTTTCTTCGTATTCCCGGACTTGTTGAGCGATGAAGCGGGGAGAAAGGCAACCGGAAGCCAACCAGGGGGAAAATTTGGAGGAATAGTCGGGACCCAACATTCCGTTTCGGGTTTGCTTGTAGTTTTTCAGACAATCCCGCTCCCAAATATAGTTGTTTAATCGATTCAAACCCGCCGTTTCGCCGCCTTGAAAGTTTAAAACGGCGCGGCTGTCAAAAACTGGAGGTTCGAGTCCGAGTTCTTCTAAGGTGGGAATGGAACCGGGTTCGATGTCGGGTAAGGGGGGCAAATTTTTGGGGGTTGGAAAAGCTGGATAAACGGTCGATTTTTTTTCGACTTGTTTTCGGAATTGGGTAAAAACTTCGGGGATATTTTGTATGGGAAAGGGCAGGTCTTCGAGATGATAGAGGGTCGCGCCCCAAAAGGATTGGGTCGGGATATCGGTGCTGTTTTTGAGATTATTTTCGACGGTAATTTCTTCTGATGTGACTTCTTTGTGATAGTAAATTTTATCGACGTTTAATTTTTTTGCGATCGCGGCAATTGCCATTTCGGGATGTCCGACTCGCACCACCAAATCGCATCCCAATTGTTGTAAATTATGGCGCAAATTTGTAACACTTTCAATTATAAACTGCGCTCGAAATGAGCCGGTTTTCGGAAATCCGAAGGCAGTTTTTCCGAATTTTCGCGGGTCGAAACAGTAAACGGGTATAATTTTGGCATCCGCTTTCAGGGCGACGTGCATCGGTTCATGATCGTGCAGGCGGAGGTCGTTTCGATACCAAATTAAAATTATTTTTTGATTCACCACAACACTCGACTATCGCTTTTTTTTAAGGGACTTTTTCAGCAGATCGGGAATTTGGGAGGGGCGTGTGGCGACGGGAATTTTTGCTTTTTTGAACGCCGCAATTTTGCTCTGGGCCGTGCCGGGGTGGGCGGCTTCCGTAAATTTGGAGGTGATGATCGTGCTGGCGTGGCCGATGAGTTGGACTTGGGGGGCGTGGAGTCCGGCGATGTAGGCGACGACGGGTTTATCGATGGTTTCGGCGATGTAGGATGCGGCCTCTTCTTCGCTCGCGCCGCCCACTTCTCCCACCAAAACGATCGCATCGGTATTGTCGTCCTCGTCCAAAATTTGCAGCCACTGGATGAAGGACGACCCCACAATCAGGTCACTGCCGATGCTGACACCGAGGGACTGGCCAAATTTGGCGCGGGTCAGGATTTGAGCGACTTCGTAGGTGAGGGTGCTGCTGCGGCTGATCAGGCCGATGGGACCGGGGGTGTACAATTCGCCGGGGTGGGTTCCCAACAGTAAAGTGTCGGGGACGATGATCCCGGGACAGTTGGGGCCGACGACGAGGGTTTCCGTGGCTTCGGCCTTCCGAACCAGGCGCACCATGTCCAGCGGTGGCATTCCCTCGGTAACGATCACGAGTTGGCGGATGCCGGCGTCGATCGCCTCCAGGGCCGCGTCGAGGACTTCGTAGGGGTGGACGAAGATCACCGTCGTATCCAGGGGGCCCACAGCCGCCTGGGCCTGTTCCACCAGGTCAAATACGGGGATGTCGTCCCCCTTCGCACCCCCCCGGCCGGCGCTGACGTAGGCAACGACGTTAGTCCCGTAGGCTTTCATCTTCAGGGCCGCGCGGAGCGACGAGTCGGAGGCTCTCAAACCCTGAATAATGACTTTGCTATCTGGCGTTAAATTCATGTCAGTTCTGGGAATCGTGAACTATCGGGCCGAAGCCACCGCTTCGGTGACGGCATCATCCAAGGTTTCGACGAGCGTCACCGGCAGGTCTTCAAAAAGCCCTTGGGTCGTCTTGAGGTCAGTCACGTTCAGGCGGAGGACGATTTGGGGAAGGGGGCGATTTTGTCCGCGCCCTTTCAAATGGGCCGCGATCGCCTCGGCCAGGGGATCGGCGGCGGTCTGGTGGCCGAGCCAGTTGACCAAAACCACTTTCACCCGGTTCGATCGCATCACCAATTCCAACCCCCGGCAGAGGCGGTCGCGGAGACTCTCCGAGGCCTCGAAATCATCTTCACCGCCCAAATTCAAGAAATTCGCCGGTTTGCCCTGGGCTGCGATCACCTGGTCGAGGGTCGTCATCGTCAGGGCCGCGCCGTTGCACAGGATGGCGATATTGCCGTCGAGTTCCACCAAATCGGGGCGGTCGGGGGGCAAAACCGCCTCCCGGACAGTTTCCAAATGGTCTTCCCGGGACGGTTCCGGTTGGTTGCGGACCAACATCACCAAATCCGCGTGGCGCCCGAGTGCCCCATTGTTGGCGACCACCTTCCCGTCCAGGGCCATCACCTCCCCGGTGGGACTGATGCCGAGGGGGTTAATTTCCACCAAATCCAGGTCTTTGTCCACGAACAGGCGGTACATTTTCTCCACGATATTGCTAACGGCGAGGTGATGGTGGTCTTGCAACCCCATTTTCACCATCAGGCGGCGAGCGTAAAAGGGGGAAAATTCCTGATCGACCACCACCTGTTTGATGTGGGACAGGGTCGCCTCCACGTTCACCCCCCCTTGCAGGGAGCCGAGGAGCAGGGGGCGGCGGATCACCGGGTCAAGGATCACCGCCAGATAGAGTTCCTGGTCCGCGTCGTATTTGGCTTCCGCCAGGAGGACCTGGGGATATTCGTCCCGGATGGGGAGGTTAAAAATCGTCTGGGCGGCGGCCACCGCGTCGATGGTATTTTCGACGAACTTGATCCCCCCCGCCTTTCCCCGCCCCCCCGAGCGGACTTGGGATTTGAGAACCACCGGATAGGGAATATTCAACCCTTTGAGATCGTGGGCGCGATCGATTCGCTGGGAGGGCAACACCGGGATTGCCATCTGGCGAAATAGGGTTTTTGCTTGGTACTCTAGCAAATCCATGGGACTCCGTTCTAAAAAACCGACTCAAACCTATCCATGGGTTGTCCAAATCTCGGCTGGCGTTGGATGGGCTCGATGTTTTCTTCGGAGCTTCGCCGAAGGAAGTGTCGGCACTCTCCGGTCCACCGGCTGACACGGGCGAACTGCCCGCCATCCCTCGACTCCGCTCGGGAACCATTGCCAAATTTTTAGCCGCATTCAAGTCTCGATCGCAGTCAAACCCGCATTTTTCGCAGCGATACACTCGCTCCGATAACGGCATCGAGTCTTTGACGTCAGAGCCGTTTGAACGACTAAGCCAAGATGACAACTTCCAGAAAGATGGGATGGACCCATTGTCCGGCTCGATGCAACAAAACGCCTCAACCCCCGAAAATTCCGTGAACAGACCAATATTGAGAATGTTTAGCTAGATTTTGGGTTTCTGTCAAACACCCTCAAGGGCGATCAGGGGTTCCTTGATGGACCGTCTTCACCCATTTGAGACGTTTCGGACGCACCGAGATGCGGACGGTCGTGCTGGCGACGACGATCAGCCAATGAAACATATACACCGTACCACGGAGGGTCTGAAACAATGTAGTGACGTAGGACACCCGGGGGAAGTTGGGGGTGCGATCGCCGGTTTCCGAGGTTTCCGTCGCGCCTTCAGCGGGGGCGTCCGGCAGCGGTTTCACCGTCCCCAGGCTGCGGCGCAGGCCGACGAACATCCCGAACAGGGAGAGGGTGACGGCCAGCAGGGTGATGGGGGTGGTGACGGGCGGACGGCGGAGGATGGCGGACAGGAGCAGGTCGGGGACGGCGGCCATCGGCAGCAGGTATTGGGTGACCAAAAAGCCGAACAGATCGACCTTTTTGCCGAAGTTGAGGCGATCGCCGAGGAGGAATTTCCCGTAGTCGAGATAGCGCTGGTAGCCGCCTTCGGCCCAGCGGTTGCGCTGGTGCCAGAGGGCCCTCGGGCCGGTCACGCCTTCTTCAAAGACGACGGCTCGATCCAGGAAGGCGATGTCCCAGCGGTCTAGGTGCAGGCGGAGGGTGAGGTCGAGGTCGTCGGTGATGGTTTCTTCGCACCAGCCGCCGCAGGTTTCCAGGGCGCGGCGGCGGACAAATTCGCCGTTGCCCCGCAGTTCCCCGATGCCGCCGACGGCGACGCGCTGTTTTTGGAAAAAGGCATCCAGAGCCATCTCGGCGGCCTGGGAGCGGGTCCAGAAGTTGAAGGATGCGTTGGCGATCGCCTTTTGCAGTTGTACGGCTCCCACCCGTGCGGCCCGAAATTCGGGGACGACGTGCCGCAGCAGGTCGGGGGCCACCTGGGCGTCCGCATCGAAGACGCCGACGATTTCGCCGCGGGTCAGGGGCAGGACTTGGTTGAGGGCGCCCGACTTGCCGCCGGTGGCGGTTTCGTCGCGGCGGAGGACGTTGAGCTGCCGGTAGCGTCCGGCCAACTCGTCGAGGACCGAAGGGGTGCGATCGCTGCTGTTGTCGTCGATGACCCACAATTCGTAGCAGTGGGCCGGGTAGTCGAGATTGCAGAGGTTTTTGACCAAGTTGCCGATCACGGCCTCCTCATTCTTGGCGGCGACGAGGAGGGAGACAAAGGGCCAGTCGTCTCCGGCCGGCTCCGGCTCGATTTCCCCCCGGCGGGGGTCGGCGAACAAAACCCGCAGGGCGTGCAGGGTCAAGACACCGCCCAGACCCCAGAGCAGCCAAGCCCCCCAGGAAATCAAGTGCAGGGTGAGAGTCCCGCCCCAGATGACGGTGAGGGCCGCGGCCGCCTTGCGCCGCCGGTGTTGATAACACTGGGGGGGGACCGACAGGGCGTCCGCGTCGCGGGGGGCGGGTTGCGGGGGCCGGTGGGGGGCCGCGATCGCGCCATTTGGCAGGTTTCGGAAGCGCCGGATATTCCGCAGGGGAAATCGGGGAGTCCGTCGGGTGCTATGGGACGGGCCCGAATCCCGGGGGTTCTGGCGCATTTCATATAACCCGGTCGTGCCTCGACTGGTCGGATTCTGACGCTGATGGTTCGGCCGAGATGTCTCTGGCATAGATGATCTCAATTCAATACTCAATGGTCGTTCCTCTACATTGTCCTCCACCCGGAGCGGGGATTCACAGGTCGTCGAGTTCCCCCGCCCGAAGGCATCGTCAGGCGATCGCGCCGGCCGGTTTTCGAGCCGTAATTCCGACCCCCGATGAGAATCAATGCTGCTATATAGTATCCAACATTGTCGGGAAATTCGCCGGTTGATCTTCGGGTATCGGCGCATCCGAGGAAGGCTCGGGTCCGCCAAGGGACTCACCCGTCGCCTAAGATGGAAGAGATGGGCGTTCGCAGGAGTTTGACCATGACCGATTCGGCCGCAGTCCTCAAAGAACTCAAACCGGCGGAGAAGCGGGAAGTCGGGGTTTATCTGCCCTACTACGATGACAAAAAGCGGCGGTATTTGCCGTTGTCGATCAGTCTCTACCGAGAAAAAAGCCTGGAGGGGGCGCGAAAAATTGACGGCGGGGAGGACATCCCCTTCGTGGCCACCTGGAGCGTTTCGACGCTGCCGGCGGACCTGACCCGATGTCGGGTGATGTTCGACGGAAACGCCGATCTGAGCTACGAAGTGATCATGGCGAATTATGAATTCATCAAGTACCTGATCGATATCGTCCACAATTTCCGCCTCAACCACACGATCGATTTTTCCCAGGAGTTTTACAAGCGGTTGCTGCACATGGAATCGTGACCGGAAATGCGATCGCCTCGCCGACCCCTCTCACCCCCGGCGGAGGGCGGGCGATCGATGAACGTGGAAACCTTTATAATGGGGGCACCCGTCGCCCGAGTGCGTCCGGAGAAGGGGAGAATTGGGGTCGCCCCGCTACCCGGCATGACGATGACAGGTCAGCGACACCGAACCCGCCCCCCGTGAAGTGATGTCCGGAAACATCAGATTCTAGGAAATGGCGTTGAATGCAAGTGGAGGAGTCAATTGCGTGGCTAAATCTGCCAAGTATCTTTTAATCGGATCGATCGAACCTTACAGCGGCAAGTCTGCGGTCGCCCTCGGTTTGGCTTATCAGTTGAAAAATCGGGGGTTTGACGTGGCTTACGGCAAACCCCTCGGGACGGACATGGATGGCGCTCCGGACGGGGGGGGAGATGCCGACTTTCAATTTATCGCCCAAACCCTGGGACTTTCCGAATCCCACCTGCGACCGCCCGTCGTGATGCTCGACGACGCCACCATTGACCAGCATCTCCACCATCCGGACAGCGCGGGCTACCGCCGGGAGCTGGCCGGTTATCGGGAACGGACGGGGGGGGATTGCGTGTTGCTCGAAGGTCCGGGAACCCTGCAGGAGGGGAGTCTGTTCGACCTGTCGCCGATCCGGATCGCCGAGGTGTTGGACGCCGCGGTGATGTTGGTCGTCCGCTTCGACTCCCAGCGGTTTTTGGACGAGTTGCTCTCGGCCCGGGAACGGTTGGGCGACCGCCTGCTGGGCATCGTCGTCAACGACCTGACGCCGGAGCACTCCGAGACCCTTCAAACTCGGGTCCAACCCTTTTTGGAAAGTCACGGCATCCCGATTTTGGGCCTGCTCCCCAGACACGCCCTGCTGCGGAGCGTCACCGTCGGCGAACTGGCCCGGCAGCTCGACGCCCAGGTCGCCTGCGGCCGGGAGCGGTTGGACCTGATGGTGGAGAGCCTCAGCGTCGGCGCAATGAACGTGAGTTCGGCGATGAAGTATTTCAGCCAATCGCACAACATGGCGGTGGTGACGGGGGGCGATCGCCGGGACATCCAAATGGCCGCCCTGGAACAATCGACTCACTGCCTGATCTTGACGGGACAACTGCCCCCTGACCCGATGGTGATCGCCCGGGCCGAGGAGCTGGAAATTCCGATCCTGTGCGCGGACCTCGACACCCTGACGACGGTGGAGATCATCGACCGCGCCTTCGGCCGGGTCCGCCTCCACGAAGCCAGCAAGGTGGAGTGCATCGCCCAAATTATGGCGGAACACTTCGACCTGTCCCGACTCCTGGAAATGACGGGTTGGGAAGCGATCGCCCCCGCCAATTTGGCTTGAGATCCCGTCTGTCCGGCGACCCGAAACTCCCCGTCCGCGCCCGGGCCGCTCCGCTCTCAACGGTCCGACCGGACGAATTTGAGTCCGAGCAGTCGGCTCATTTTTTTCAACAATTCCTCATACTCAAACGGCTTGTCTACAAAATCATCGCATCCGACGGAGAGCAGCGCTTCGCGATCGCGGTCGAAAACGCTGGCCGTCAGGGCGATGATCGCCGTTTCCGCCCCGCCGGGGGAGTTCTTGATCTGGCGGGTGGCCTCAAAGCCATCCATCTCCGGCATCCGCATATCCATCCAGATCAGGTGCGGGTGCCAGTCCGACCAGATTCGGACCGCCTCCCGGCCGTCCCTAGCCCGCCGGACTTCAAAACCGGCGCGGGTGAGAAACTCCGCCAAAACGAAGCTGTGGCTGGGGTCGTCCTCGGCCACCAAAATCCGATAGGTGCGGCCGTCGGGGACCCGTTTCGCGGTGGTGTCGGACGGGATTTTTGCACGGTCCGCGATCGCGGCGGTGGTGACCGGAATTTCAAAAAAGAATTTCGCCCCCCGACCCACTTCACTGGCGACATCCAATTCCCCCCCCATCACCCGCACGAACTGATAGCTGATCGCCAAACCCAAACCCGTGCCTTCAAAGGCCTTCAACCCCGCTTCGGTTTGGGCGAACGGCTCGAAGAGTCGGTCCCGTTCTTCTCGGGAAATTCCCGGCCCGGTATCCTCCACTTCAAACCGCAGGTGCAACAGGTGATCGTCCGGCGTCAAAACTTGTTGGGGTCCGCTGCGCGTCACCCGCAACGTCACCGTCCCGGCCTCGGTAAATTTGATGCCGTTGTCCAACAGATTTAACAGCACTTGGCGGAGTTTGCCGGCGTCCGCCACGACGGGTTGGGGAATGTCCGGATCTCGCTCGAACTCGAGTTTTAACCCCTTGGATTCCGCCCGCATTTTCAGCAGGTGTTCGAGGTTGTCCAACAGTTGAAAGACGTCGAATTCCGTTTCCTTGAGTTTGATCTGTCCGGCTTCGATTTTGGACATATCCAACACGTCGTTGATCAGCGCCAGCAGGTGGCGCCCGCAGCGGATCACCGTCTCTAAATATTGGTGGTGCTTGACCGAAAGGTTCGGGTCCCGCAGCATCAGTTGGGTAAAGCCCAGGATCGAATTGAGCGGCGTCCGCAACTCGTGGCTCATCCGGGCCAGAAACTCACTTTTCGCCCGGTTCGCCCGGTCGGCCGTCTCCTTCGCCTGCTGCAAAATGACGGTCTGCTGCTGGGCGTGGATGAGCAGTTGCGCCAACTTCTGCTCCGCCTGCTTGCGATCGCTGATATCCGTCACCATCGCCAGGGTGGCGATGCACTCCCCCGCTTCGTCCCGGATGGGATTGGTGGAAATCAAGGTCCACAGGCTGCCCCCGTCCCGCCGGGGCAGACACAGCTCGTGCTGGCCCGGGTCGCCCCGGCGGGAATTCTCGCACAAATGTTCGGCTTCGGGGATGTCGGCGAGGGCGACGCACTCGGTGGGGGAGCGCTCCGAAATGTCCTCGGCCCTATAGCCCAGCATGGCGGCCATCTGGGCGTTGGCGTAGATCGTCCGGCCGTCGCGGGCGATCATCCAAATTCCCTCCCGGGCCGTCTCGACGATCTGGCGGTATTTTTCCTCGCTTTGGCGCAGGGCCTCCTCGGCCCGCCGGCGGTTCGCCCGTTCCCGGCTTTCCCGCATTGCCCGCCCCACGGCCAGGGGCAGCCGCGACAGCCGCCGTTTCAAGACGTAATCCGTCGCCCCCAGTTTCAGGGCGTCGATCGCCTGTTCTTCCCCCAACTGTCCGGAAACCAAAATGAAGGGCATCTCCGGGTCGAGTTCCCGGGCAATTTGCAGCGCGCTGATGCCGTCGAAGGCGGGAAGGGCGTAGTCGGCCAGGATCAGGTCGTATTTTTCGGTGTTCAGCGACCGGACAAATTCATCCTGGTTTTCGACGCGCATCCAGCGACATTCAATCCCCGCATTGGTCAGGATCGTGCGGATCAGTTCCACATCGACCGGATCGTCTTCGAGCAATAAAATACTCAACATGGATGGGGCAGGACTATATAATGGTGGGCGATCGCGGATTCTGACCGTGCGGGTTGAGAATGCACAATTGACCATTCAAATCTTACCAAATTTTGGGGGGACAACTCATCCTCCCCAAGTCAGATTTCCGCGTCCGCCCGCCGTTTGTATTCTTTCAAAATCGCCCCCGCCAGGTACAGGGACCCGCACAAAATCACCGGTTTCTCAGAGGTGGTCAAAACGCTCTCCAAACCGGCGATCGCATCGGCGTGGGTGCGGCAGGACCCCAAATCCGGACACACAGTCCGGGCGAGGGCGGCGAGGTCTTCGGGAGCGGCGGAACTGTGGTCGGGGACGGGAACCAAATCCAAGCGGTCGCCGGGGCGCAGCAGGGCGCGAAAAATGTCGGCGTGGTCTTTGGTGGAGAGCATCCCCATCACCCAATGAATGGGAGGGACAATCACCCCGAATGCTTGCAGGTCGTCCGCGTACCGTCGCAACTCAGCCGCGGCCGCCCGGTTGTGGGCTCCGTCGATCAGAAATTGGCGGTCGCCCCGGGCGACCCACTGCAGGCGCCCGGGCCACCGGGTTTTGGCGATTCCGTCTGTAACCGCCCGGTCCGGAACCGCCCACCCCTGTTCCCGCAGGACGTCGATGGCCGCGATCGCGATCGCCGAGTTGACCAGTTGCACCCGCCCGGGCAGGGGGAGCCGGTACTCCAGACCGTTGTAGGAAGCGACCGGCTCGAAGGGGTGGGATGTCACGAGTCGGGCCGGCTCCACCCACATAGCCGGACAGCCGAGTTCGTCCATGCGGTCGGCGACCACTTTCCGGGCTTCCGGGGGCAGGGGACCGACGATGGCCGGCCGGCCGGGTTTGAGGATTCCCGCCTTTTCCCGGGCGATGTGGGCGAGGGTGGGGCCGAGGCGCTGCCGGTGTTCCAGGCTCAGGCTGGTGATGACGCAGGCGATGGGGCGCGCGATGACGTTGGTGGCATCGAGACGCCCCCCCAGCCCCACTTCCACCACCGCCACGTCCACGTCCTGTCCGGCAAAATACAGCCAGGCCGCCGCCGTGATGACTTCAAATTGGGTGGGGGAGGGTTCGTCTTCGGGGATGGCCGCGGCGACCTCTCGGAGGAGGTCCCGGAAGTCGGCTTCGGAAATGGGGACGCCATTGATATTGATGCGTTCGGTCCAATCGACCAGATGGGGGGAGATGTAGCGCCCGACCTGATATCCGGCCTCCGCCAAGATGGAGGAGAGGTACGCGCAGACGGAGCCTTTCCCGTTCGTCCCGGCGACGTGCAGGGTCGGGACTCGCCGCTGGGGGTCGCCCAAGCGGTGCAGGAGGGTTTGAATCCGCTCCAAACCGAGGTGGACGCCGAAGCGCTGGAAGGGTTGTAAGAGAGTTTCGAGGTTCACGGTGTCGCTGTGTCGGGGGGTTCGGTCGCGTTGCTCTCAAAAATTAACCGGGCGGGGTCCCCGAATCCCCAGGCAGGGTTCGACCCCGATACCGGTCAGGTTTTTTTCGGCTCGGATGGGGCGGTCTCCTCCAGGGGAAACCGCTTCAAGAGCGATCGCAGGGAGTTGCGCGGAATGTAGGGCCACCCGCCTTCGGATTCGATCTCCCGCAGCAAATGATACAGTTCCTGTCTGTTTTTCGGCAACGTCTTCTGAAACAAATCGTCCCGGATTTCCTGGTGCAACCGCTCCAAAGTCCGCAGCAAGGCCAGCAGGGCTCGCCCGTCTCCCCGCGCTTCCTCCGCCAGCTCCTCAACGGTCTGAGTCAGCATTTGCAATGCCTTGTCAAAATCGGTCTCGCGCTCCATCATCATCGGTCACTTATTTCAAGGATACGAATCGCGGTGGATTCGGCTTCGATCATAGCTCCAACTCCCCCGCTATGAAAGCGCGATCGGGAAATTGACTCGCGTCCGTCAACTCGACGCCGAAAAATTTGTACTTCCCGTAACAAAAAGGTCCCGAGCCGTGTAAAATGCTGTATTGGACAGCTTACACTCGCGGTCGGGCAGACCGTGAAAGCTTGGGTCGGGCCCGGCTACAACCCGGACGTTGTAAAATTCCGGTGCCCCGCGAAGCCAGAATCCTCATCCCTATTCGGGCGAGGAGCGTTAACCTGTCCCCATCGCCGAACAATTTTCCATGGGACTCAGAAATTGGGTCTCAAGTCTCGTCCTTTTGGGGCGGGGAGCGTCAGAACGTATCGACCGACATCTGGTCAGGGGGTCTCCTCGGAAAAAAGAGTCGCCGTCGGGGCGATGTCGGCGCGTTTCCTCTGGGGAAAGAAGGGTCGCTGACGACGGGGGACGACCATCCCGCCAGTTCAGTCGGCCCGATGTTACATAACGTGTTCAAACCGTGGCTTCAGAAGTCGTTGCCGATTTCTGGAAACTCGAAAATTGCATCACATATCGATTTTGGATATTGAGGTTGAAAATGAGATATCGCGCTTTAGTGGCAACACTTTTGGCTTTGTGCCTGAGTGTGCTGACAGCTTGCTCGGAGAGTCCCGAAGCAAAAGATCCGGCATTGTTGACTTATGATGATATTCGGAACACCGGTTTGGCTGTGAAGTGTCCCAGCCTTCCCGAAACGGCTCGGGGTTCGATCCCCCTCGACTCGGACACCACCTATGAAATTTCCGGTTTGTGTTTGGAACCGACCACCTACTTCGTGAAAGAAGAACCCAGCAACAAACGCCAAGAGGCGGAATTTGTCCCGGGCAAATTGCTGACCCGCTTCACTTACAGTCTCGACCAGGTGGGGGGAACTCTCAATTTTGAGGAGGATGGCAGCCTCAAGTTTACCGAAGAGTACGGTATTGACTTTCAGCCGATTACGGTGCAACTGCCCGGTGGCGAGCAGGTGCCGTTCTTGTTCACCATCAAAGGACTCGTCGCCAGCAGCCAATCTGGGTTAAATAGCATTAATACGTCTACAGATTTGGAAGGGGATTTTGACGTTCCCTCCTATCGGGGTTCCACCTTCCTCGACCCGAAGGGACGCGGTTTGGCCTCCGGCTACGATAATGCCGTCGCCCTGCCGGCGACCGCCGACGAAGAAGACTATATTAAAGCGAATGTCAAACTCGCCGACACCCAGTTCAAGGCCGGTCACATTTCTTTACAAGTCGCCAAAGTTGACGGCGAGAGCGGCGAAATTGCCGGCATTTTTGAGAGCGAACAACCTTCCGATACCGACCTGGGCGCTCAGGAAGCGGTTGAGCTCAAAATTCGGGGCACGTTTTATGCCCGGATTCAGCCCAAAGCCTGATTGGGCGGTTTGCGAAGCGAACTGATTCCCTCGAGTTGAAGAGCCGTTTTCAGAGGGACGATGCGTCCCTCTTTTTTGAGCTTTTGTCAACTTTTTGACAAACCGTTGCCTGGGGGGCGGGAGTCATCTTGCCGGCGATCGCCTTTTTGGTATATAATGGTTAGTCGGGATCATAATAATTGAGCCGGTTTCCACAGACCCAGCTCGCCGTCCGAGCAGCCCGGGCCGCGCCGTTTGACCCGTCCGGTTCCAAAAGCGCGGACGACTTCCCCGAGAGATTGAAAGCTGGAAAGTGTCGGGACAGGGAAACCGGGTCGTGTTTGTCAGCCCTTTGTGACTCGGGTTACAATTTATACAAGCCAGTACCCCCGCTCTACCTACACCAGGACGCCATGCAGACGACAGTCACCAACCAGCTCAAATCTGACAGTTTGGAGTTGCTGCGCGAGTATCAGCACTCCCCATCCAACGACCTTCGCAACCGGCTCGTCCAGCTCAACATCGGGTTAGTCCGCAAGGAAGTTCACCACTGGATCAACCAGTGTGCCGAAAGTTACGACGACCTGTTGCAAGTGGGCTGCATCGGCTTGATTCGGGCGATCGAGCGGTTCGATTTGTCCAAGGGCCACGCTTTCAGCTCCTTCGCCATCCCCTACATCCGGGGCGAGATCCAGCACTACCTGCGGGACAAAAGTCCGTCCGTCCGGGTTCCCCGCCAGTGGTTGACCCTGCATCGGAAAGCCGCCAAATGCACCCAGGTGCTGCAAATGGAGCTGGGGCGGAAGCCGACCGACGCCGAAATCGCCGCGGCACTGGAGATTTCCGTCGAGGAGTGGAACGAGGTGAAACTGGCCTCCCGCAACCGATCGCCGCTGAGTTTGGACGCGCCGGTTCAAGACGAAGAGGAAGGGGCGACGAGTCTGGGCGACCTGGTTCCGGACACCCGCTACCGCAGCTTCCAACTGGCCCAAGAAGATCAAATTCGCCTCCAACAGGCCCTCGCCCACCTCGAAGACGGAACTCGCAAGGTTTTGGAATTCGTGTTTCTCTACGACCTGACCCAAAAGGAAACCGCCGAGCGGATGGGAATCAGCGCGGTGACGGTATCCCGTCGCGTCAAGCGGGGGTTGAATCTCCTGAAAACCATGATGGGCGGGACCACCGACGAGTGACGTCGCCCTCGGATCTGCCTTGATCGCAGGTGGGTACTGTTTGCCGAAAAGCCCGATGATTCCTTGCATCGGGCTTTTTTTGATGTCGGTCCCGGGGGGTGGGAAGCAAACTGAAAGAAAATGCCGGTTCGGGCAACCGGCCAGAACGGGCAACAGCCTAAAGCTGCTCCATTTCTGCTTCTAACATCCGGACTAAATGTTCGTCTCCCTTGGCTTTGGCGACTTCGAGCCGGTGTTCCAGGCGCTTTTGGATGTTGGCCCGGTGGGTTTCGGATAATTTGCTGGCGCCTTTACGGTGATTTTTGTTCAGCATGGACTGTTTTTGACTCCCATTTGTGCAGGTTTTTGTTCCTGCCCCCATTATATCCGCTTTGGAGATGCCTTGAAAGCACCGCTTCCAGGCGATCACCAGCCTGATCTATCTAATCGGTCGCATTTCGCCACCTCAGAATCCTGTTGTGCCCGACCGAAAGACCCATTTCGAGCAGGCGAATCATCGGGGCGGGTTTGGCGATCGCCCACAGGTTGACCGCCAGGCAGGTACTCCCCAAACAGAGTAAGATAAACGTGGGGGCCATCACCACGCCGATGGCGAACCAGGTCCAGACGTGGGCGACCATGATCCCCGCGTACAGACTGGCGAACCCCGCCATCACGAAGGTTTGTCTCCCGGGCCGCCCCAGGGCGGTAAATAGAATCGTCTGCAGGGTGGCGATCAGGTTCATCGGCACCAAGAAGGCGCAGATCGTCCCGCAGTTTTGCCGGGAAAATTCGGCTAGAGCATTGAAGTCCAAAATCATCGAAATTTAAAATTGCTGCAACTGCCCCAATTGTAATCGCAGACTTTTCAAATTGCGATCGCATTTGTGAAAATTTAAGACTTCCGAAATAAAGCGGCTCTCCGCGAACAATTTAATCGAAATTTAATCATCTTTTTTGCGGAGTGCGGTCGTCCAAAAGTTGGTGAACATCATCAGCATCGCCCCCAAAAAAATAATTCCGGCGAGTCCGAGGGCGATCGCACTTTCCCAATCAATTGTATCCATCGATATCGCTCGAATCCTTCACTGGCATACCTTAGCACAAATACTCCCCCGATGCGGGGGCCGCCCGAAATATCCCGTCGGAGAGAGATCCCCGCCCCGCCCAGATTTTGTAACATCTCTTAATATAGTAGACAGAAAGACGCGAGACACCACACACCTATGGCTACAGACAATCAAAAAGCAACTTGGGACGGCGGTCGGTTCCTCAAAACCCTCGGCTATTTCGGCGTCATCCCCTTCGTCGGCAGTTTTCGCTGGATACAGAAATTATTCGGCGGGGACGCGCCCAAACCGGGCCAACCCGCCGAAGTCGTCCTCGTGGCGGGGGCGACGGGAGGCGTCGGCAAACGGGTCGTCCGACGCCTGCAACAGAAGGGTGTCAAGGTGCGGGCACTGGTCCGAGATGCCAGACGGGCCCGACAAATCCTCGGTCAAACCGTCGATGTCGTCGAAGCCGACATCACCATCCCGGAAACCCTCACGCCACAGGTGATGCAAGATGTCGCGGCGGTCATCTGCTGTACGGGGACGCGGGTGCAACCCGTCGAGGGCGACACCCCCACCCGAGAAAAATATTACCAGGGCATCAAATTTTACCTGCCGGAAGTCGTCGATACCCCGGAATATGTGGAATATAACGGCATCAAAAACCTCCTCGACGCCGCCCCCAATTATTTGCGAAATTCCGGTCAAAAAGTCTTGTTCGATTTCACCAAACCTTCGACAGAATTGAAAGAAACTTGGGGGGCTTTGGACGACGTGGTGATGGGGGGGACGAGCGAAAGTTCGCTCCGTTTGATCGGCGATGCGGCCCTATTTGCTGGGACGGTTTCGACGGCGAATTCCGGGGGGTTCGTCTCCGTGCGGACTCGCAATTTTGAACCGGCCCTGGACTTGTCGGAATTTGAAGGCATCGAATTGCGCGTCAAAGGGGACGGAAAGCGATATAAATTGATCGTCCGCAACGATGAAAAGTGGGACAGCATCGCCTACTGCTATTCCTTCGATACGATTTACAATATTCCCATCACCGTCCGGATTCCCTTCGATCGCCTCATTCCCGTGTTTCGTGCCCAAACCCTCAAAGACAATCCCCCCTTCGATGCGCGTCAGGTTTACGCCTTCCAGGTGATGCTGAGTAAGTTTGAATACGACGGGGAATTGAACCCGAAATTTGAAGCCGGAAATTTTCAGCTTCAAATCGAGTCCATCAAAGCTTATGGCAGTGCGGTCAAACCCCGCTTCGTGATGGTGAGTTCCGCCGGAGTCACTCGGCCGGGGAAACCGGGATTGAACTTGGAGGAAGAACCGCCGGCGGTGCGGATGAACGACCAACTGGGGGGGATTTTGACCTGGAAATTGCGGGGGGAAGATGCGGTGCGGTCGAGCGGTATTCCCTACACCATTATCCGGCCTTGTGCGCTGACGGAAGAAGCCGGGGGGGAACCGTTGATGCTGGATCAGGGGGATACGATCAAGGGAAAAGTCAGCCGGGAAGATATTTCCGAACTCTGCATTCGAGCGTTAAATGACCCCGAAGCTGCCCATGTTACCGTCGAAGTGAAAGAAGCCGAAAGTGGCGATCGCATCGATGGCGATACGAGCCTATTTTCTGCGGTCAAATCCGACCGCGATCGCCAGGCGATCGGAGTTTAAAATTCATCTCCCCCGACTCGGGGGAGGTCGAATCTTGTCGAACTTGGACAATTGGGGTATGATCGCCGTATCGATACGGAGGTCAGACCCCAGTTTCGATCTCTTCACATTGGGTCAATTCCGAACCGCCATCGCGATCGCCCCCAAATCTGGCAGAAATTCACCCCACTCTCAGCCGTCTCAGCTCAACTCTGGAGGGCACGATCGTCGTTCAACAGACCCGAAATTACCCCGATTTGGGGTGGGGAGCGTCGTCGCGATCGGCCGTTTCTTGGCTGCAAGCCGCGCGATCGCAGGGATCGCGATCGTGTCAAGTTTTAGGGGCAGAGAAAACTAAAATGGGGGCGCAACATCACCCCCACTTTGCCACTCATTTCAGTCCCGAAATTTTAAATCTCGTCCCAGCCACCGACACCGGAGGACATCACATAACTGGTGACGCTGGCTTCAAAAAAGTTCGCCTTGGTGTGGGCTTCTTTTTTGGTGTCAGAAAACCGCTCCAAATGAGTGTAAGGACTCTTGTTGTATTTCTCATCGGAATAGAGGGGATCTAACCCGATCGCCCGCAGACGGATGTTGGCGAGATATTTGGTGTACTGTTCGGTACTGTGTTCGGTGATTCCCAAAATGTTGTTCCCGACGATATGGTTCGTCCACCGACATTCGTGCTGGACCGCCGCATCGAACATTTCGTAAACGTAATCCTTGGAATGGGGAAAAATTGCCATCGCTTCGGGAATGATTTTTTGGAAGAGCCGGACATGAGATAGTTCGTCCTTTGCGTTCGGTGGGTTTCGTTAATCCCCACCCGTCTTTTTAGACTGCTACCCGTCACCGGGCAGAACAGACCATATCATAATCCTCAATTGAGGATTCCCCCCGCTTCGAGCCACTTGGCCCTACTCCGTTTCCGGATGGTCGTTGCACGTTCCCTTTCAGGCTTCGCTCAGGATTATCTATTTCTAGATTTCCCCTGAATTCAAGGGGTTTTCGATTGCCATTGCTGACAAAAGCCGCTACTTGTTAACGGTTAATCATCTTGAAAATGTCGGCACTTCCCGGCATCAACATTCGGGATGCGAGGTTGTAAAAGAAGATGACGCTATTACCCATCCTTTCGGTAGGGGCTAGAACATACCATTGTCCCGGTCGGGACACTCACCCTCTGTTCGTTGAACGTTCCACCGAGTCGGCGGCTTCGCTGCTGATTGCCCATTGTTCTGGCCGGATGCCTTACGGCTTACGACCAATCCCCCAACTTTTTTCTGCTCTCGCACCTTCGCGTTTATCCTTTCGGATTCCGATTTGGTATGGAGGCTTTAGGGCTTCCCAGCAATTTGGCGAGTTTTCATCAACACCTTGCGATGCTGCGGGGCTACTCAACTAACCCGTTGTAAAAATACATCCCCTCCAACAAGTAATCTGCCACCAGGGAAACAAAGTAATTTTCCGGGGTGGGATCGTCCACATATTGCTGATACAATCCAGCGATAAACTCGCAGCGATCGCGCAATACTTTGTCCGTCCGCCAGAAGTCGTAGACGTAGTTTCTCCGATCCGAAGGAATGATGGTTTCAATCATGTATTGATACCCGAGTTCAGAAAGGTTCGCAAAGCCTTTCCCGTGGACTAACCACAGCTACCTATCACTAGGTAGAGCAGACCATATCTTCATCCCTTTGGGATGCTCCCCATTTCCACTACCATTAGCTTGTAGTGTACGAGCGTCGCGCTCTGGTCGTTGAACCAGAATCAGCTATCTAGTCCATTGACTTATGTGCTGATTATATTGGCTGCTGATTGTCTCTATTATATTCTAATTAACAGAGAGTTCCCAGCAATTAGAGGAGTTTTCGACAGCCGTTACCGACTGAAGGAGCTATCGATTAACTCTGATTGTGCATTCCTTCTTGGGAGATTTGTTCCGCCATGCACAGGCTAACTTCGGGGGCGGTGACGCTGTTTTTAATGTACGGAATGTTGCAGGTTTGAATGGAATCCAAGAACGTCAAATAAGACAGAATTCCGTCAAATGCAACCCGTTCATCCGGGGTTAAATTCGTGTAATCCACCACATCCTGGGTGATGTCCAATTTTTCGGGTCATCGTGTTCGGTAAAGTTCGCTAGGCTTTACCCGCTTTATTCAAGCTGCTGTATGTCGCCACACAGATCGGACTATATCATCATCTAAAGGTTTAGATGTCCCCCGCTTCGACTGTCGATCGCTTACAGCCTACACCCTTTCGGGTTAGTCTCTACACCTTCTCATTTTTAGTGAGCTTGGCACGGTATTGTCTGCTCAGAGTTCCACCGTTTTCAGGGGATTTAGTCTGGGCTACCCTTGATTTAGTTAACCCAGAAATTCTCGCGCATTTGTTTGTACAAGCCAACCGCCCAAGAATAGCGGACATCGTTGAGTTGCATCAGGTTGGTAGTTTCTCCAAACCACATCGAACGGTGTTCGACGTCATCATTCCCATCGGGGTTGAAGATGGGATTGAGTGGCATTTGGGTAACTTCTTTGTTGTTGTGACCGTTAAAATTGAGGATGAGCGACATTTTTCCATCTAGAGAATAGATTATTTGCTGCGATTAAAAAAAGCTGAAAAATCGGCTTTTAATCGGCGGCAAAAACACCAAACAAAGACTGGAAAATCAGGGATTCTCCCGACCGAGGATTTGGTGACAATGAGTATTATAACGAATTCTTTTTAAATTGACCATGAAAGACCCCCGGCTTTCGCCCGGAGGCCCTTCATTGAGTCCCGCGTTATCACAAAATGAGACGATCGCTAATTCGCACAAGCCACGCAGGCATCGTCCGCTTCTTTAAAGCTGTCCCGCTGCACCGTCCTCACATAATAGACGGCTTTGCAGCCCTGTTCCCAGGCGCCCATGAGGGTTTCAAAGATGTCTTTAGCTTTGATACAGCGATCGGGTTCTTCGGGGAAGTAAATGCCCTGATTTAAGTTGAACATTAGTTCCATGGAAATCCCCGTATCGATCCACTGCTGCATGGTGGCGACAGCCTCGACGACCACTTGCTGGTTAAGGGTTTTATTTTCCGGGTAAAACCAGAAGTAATCTTTGATAAAGGGAGGAGCGATGGGGACGGTTCCTTTCGCCCATTTGTCGTAGAAAAAGCGACTGTAGCAGGGCAGGACGCTGGCGGTGCAGCCCTGAACCAAGGAAGAGGAAGTATTGGGCGCGATCGCAGTTATATGGGAATTTCTAATCCCATATTTTTTGATATCTTCGCTCAACTGCTGCCACCGTTCGGGATAGTAGGCGCGATCCAAAAACCACTCCACCGGCTTGGCGCCGATCAACTTTCCTTCACTCCAGGAACTGCCCGCAAATGCCGGATAAGCGCCCCGTTCCTTCGCCAATTCCATCGAGGTTTGGGTACAATAAAATCCGATATCCTCAAACAGGTGGCTAATTTCCCGCAAGTCGCGGTAGGAGAGGCGACGTTTCGCCAGCCAGTCCGCCAACCCCATCGCGCCGACGCCGATGGTGCGATATTTGTCGTTATGGACGCGGCTACCTTCAAAAGGAGGGTGGCTCAACTCAATGGTATTGTCCAAAATCCGCACGGCGATCGCGCAAACTTGGGGGAGATCTTCTAAGTCCAAATTCGCCAAGTTTAAACTGTTGAGGTTGCAGGTGTGGCTCTCTTCCCCCGGCTTGACATTAGACCAGCTCTCTTGACATTGCCCTGTTAGAATCCCATTAAACATTCCCAGGTGACGCTTGGGTTCAGTGAAGCAGTAGGTGTCATCCCGACGACAGGTTAGCTCGACTCGTTCGACCTTGATGAAGTGGCTGGCATTCCGCTGAGGTTTGCGCGGATTCCAACTCAGTCGATGTGTTTGAAGTCCCAACTCGGACAGCCGGTTCAACCCGTTAGACGAGATAGTAAGACGGTAAGCACTTTGACATCGGTAGTCTTTGTACCCCCCTTTACCGTCAGGCATGGGCTGCCATCCTTCTTCAACGTGTTGACCAACTTTCGAGTCAACACCGAGAGTTTGCAACATGAAACGAACGTCGAGCAGGAATCTTTTTTGGGTTGACACGATCGCCAGACTTTCGTTTACACCGTTGCGGTAAACACAGCCATCAGAATCGAGCAACCCAGCCAGCCAATCCAACCGAGAGCGCAAGGTATAGCCGTTCAACGGAACCGTGTATTTTTTAGGAATGTCTGGGGGTAGCTTGCAAACGAGACGGTCTTGCTTGATATCATCGCAGACGGCGATCGCCCCAGTCTCCCGAGAATACCAACGGCTCCCCTGACGTTTGTTCCGGACATCGAGTTGGCTCAACAACTCTTTTTTGACCCCGTACAAATCTAACTCGGGCAACCCCTCACCCGAGTAGCTTCCGTCGCCGGTAAAGAAACCGGAGGTGTAAGCATAGGGAAAGTCGATGTCATCTTCAGACTCAACCAAAGGTAGCTGATATTTAATCAGCTTGTCACCGGGCTTCAACTCGCTCGCTTCAACACGCCGGGGCTGGGATTTGTAGGAGTCCTGAATCCAGAAATGGTGGTAATAGGTACATTCGAGACTCACCCCGTTGCTAAAGTGGACTTTGAGCAGGGGTTGATTTTCCCCGGTCTTCCGCACCAAGACGTTAGACCACTCAGACCCATTCCAGACGTTAACGTATCGATCTTTGAGGTCAACGATGGGAATTTGTCCCCGGTCAGTCAAGACTCGGGTTTCGGGGGCGACACACAAATTGCCCCCCGGAATATAACCTTCGTGTTGGTTGGGGTTGGCGCGGTTGGAGGTATCTTTAAACCACAGATAAGGCATCCCCGTTTCCACCTGCGATCGCATGATCGTTTTGAACAGTTCCCGGGCGTTGATCCGCTTGTAGAGCACCAATTCCGACTCGACGGCGGCTTCGATTTTTTGATAGGCCCTCTCAAATTCTTCGCCCCACAATTGGGCCAATTCGATCCCCAATTTGGTGCGGACTTCGTAGGGGTCAACCAGGGTCCAATCCCCGCGATCGCGCACCCGTCGCATGAACTCGTCAGTAATCACCAATTGCGGGAAAATATCGTAGGCTTTGCGACGCTGGTCGCCGTTTTCCGTCTGCATTTCCAGGAATTCCGGGACGTCCAAATGCCACACGTCCAGACTGACGGTAATCGCCCCGGCCCTGCGGCCCCCCTGGTTGACGGCGATCGCGGTATCGTTGAGCAATTTAATCCAGGGAATTACCCCCCCAGAAGTGTTGGCTTTGCCCATCACCCAGCTACCCGTCGCCCTAACCGGGCTGACATTAACCCCCACACCACCGCCATTTTTGGAGATGCGGGCGGCATCTTTGATGGTGTCGAAAATGTTCTCCAGATTGTCGTCCATGCCCATGATAAAGCAGGAACTCAGGGACCCGTGGGGAATTCTCAGGTTGCCCAAAATCGGTGTCGCCAGGGAAATTTGACGGCGGGCGATCACTTCGTAGAATTTCTTGGCCCAAAACAGGCGATTTTCCGGGGCCTCCACCGCCGCCAGCAACAGGGCGCAGGTCAGCAGGGCCTCCTGGGGCAGTTCTTCCGGCAACAGATACCGCTTGGTGAGTAACACCGCCCCGGCATAATCATAATCCTTGTCCCACTCCGGTTTAATCCAGGTTCCGGCCTCCTGCAATTCCTCGTGAGTGTAGGTTAGAATGCGATCGTCGTACTGACCCGCCTCAACTTTGGTGCGGACGGTTTGCGCGTAATCCCCATACTCGTATCCGCGGCTGACGAGGGTATCTTTCCACAGACTCCAGATGTGCAGGCGCCCGGCCACATAGCGCCAGTCCGGGTCCGAAGGGCTGCACAACTCCAGGGCACAGCCGATCAGGTTATCTTGAATTTCGCGGGTGGTGACTCCGTTTCTGAGGCGGGTGGTGAGTCCGGCTTCCAAGGTGATGGGGTTGGCGTCCAAATCCGCGCAGGCCCAATTCACGACAGCACGAATTTTGGAGACGTCTAGGGGAGTGGGCGATCCATCGCGCCGGATCACCTCAATTTTGCCGTTGAAGGGGCTATCGGCTGTGGGCGAAAGGGTCTGTTGCATGATCTGCATGATCGGTTCGAGAAGTGTTAAGTAACGCTTTCCCAATGTACTGCAAATCTATATCTGGTGACAGGTATTGACAAAATTTTTTTTTTCCGCTATATCTGGTGTATCTCAACGTGTGTAAGGCGATCGGGCGATCTCAAAGTTCAAATCGAAAATCTGTATAAAGTCATACCAACCGCCCCGAATCCGGGGGATCGGGTGGGGCTAAAAATTTAAAATTATCAATTGTCAACTATCAATTATCAATTAATCCAGTGTTATGATGGATATCTTTGACGATCGCAGAATTTGACTATTGTGGCTACCCAATCAACGACGCCAAACCTGACCCCCGAAGACCGAGCCGCCCTGGACGACAAGCTCTCGCAGCGTTTTATCGAGCTGGACCCGGCGGGCTACTTTATCATTTACATCGATCGCGATGCCGGGTTGATTTGCGCGGAACACTACAGCAACGACATCAACGAAAAGGGCCTCGCCGTCGATCCCGACACCGGGGAACCCTTCCCCTGCAAGGGGCCCCTCAAACGTACCCCCATCGGCATCTACCGGGGCAGAACCGCCAAGGAACTGGGGATCAAAATCACCGAAGAAGCCGACCCCTGTCCCCTGACTTGTTACGATCACGCCCTGTACCTAGGACGGGAATTCGTGCGGGCGGAAATGGCGTTGAACGGCGGACAGGAATACATCCAAGATTGACCCAAAAATGAGGAGGCTCGGGTCGAGTCAACCCGGCCTCCCGGCGACCGACGCCAGGGGTGGAAACGAATTAGAGATCGCCACCCCGAAACGCCAGCAGAACAATCACCACCGGACCGGCAATCACGATCAGCGACAGCATGAGTAACTGGGCAATCAGTTCAAAATTGATGCTGCTGAACAAGTTTGTAATAAAGTCCATTGTGCCTCCCAACAAAACCGGATTCAGTCAAAAAAAGCTGATGATACAAACCAAGGGTTTATCATATCAGGCGATCGCGCCGTTATTTTAAGGAACGTTACAAAACTCAATACTGCGATCGCCTTTTGCGATCGCGGCCCCGTGCTAACGCGACCCCAACGGGGTTAAAATGTCTCACAACGCCCACCTTAGAGAATCATTCAGTACCTACCGTGACCGAACAAAAATCCTACAAAGACACGGTCAACCTACCCAAGACCAAGTTTGACATGAGGGCCAACGCCGTCAAACGGGAACCCCAACTGCAACAATTCTGGGCCGAAAACCGAATTTACGAACGCCTGTCCGAAAGCAATCCCGGCGATCGCTTCATCCTGCACGACGGCCCCCCCTACGCCAACGGCGCCCTGCACATCGGCCACGCCCTGAACAAGATTCTCAAGGACATTATCAACCGCTACCAAATGCTTCGGGGGCGGAAAGTTCGCTACGTCCCCGGCTGGGACTGCCACGGACTCCCCATCGAACTGAAAGTCCTGCAAAACATGAAGCAGAAGGAGCGGGAACAACTCACCCCCCTCACCCTGCGCCAGAAGGCGCGGGACTTCGCCCTGAAAACCGTCGAAGAGCAAAAGGCCGGATTCCGGCGATATGGCGTTTGGGGGGACTGGGACGACCCCTATCTGACCCTGAAGCCCGAATACGAAGCGGCCCAGATCGGCGTCTTCGGCCAGATGGTCCTCAAAGGTTACATCTACCGGGGCATGAAACCCGTCCACTGGAGCCCGAGTTCCCAAACTGCCCTCGCCGAGGCTGAATTGGAATATCCCGAGGGCCACACCTCCCGCAGCCTCTACGCCGCCTTCCAGGTGACGGGTGCGGCGGAACCGGTGAAGGAAATATTGACCCCCTATCTGCCGGAATTGGGGGTGGCAATCTGGACGACGACACCCTGGACGATTCCCGGAAATTTGGCCGTCGCCCTCAACCCGGAATTGACTTACGCCGTGGTGGAAACCGGCGAGGGCGAAACTCCCGTCCACTTCAAATATTTGATCGTGGCGGCGGAATTGGTGGAACGCCTCTCAGCCACCTTCGGGCGCGATTTGACCGTGAAAACCACGGTGAAAGGGGAACACCTGGAAAATTGCACCTACAAGCATCCGCTGTTCGATCGCGAAAGTCCGGTTGTCATCGGCGGGGATTACGTCACCACCGAATCCGGGACGGGTTTGGTGCACACCGCACCGGGACACGGCCAGGAAGACTACATCGTGGGGCGGCGCTACGGTTTGCCGATTTTGTCCCCCGTGGACGGCAACGGCAACTTCACCGAGGAGGCGGGACAGTTCGCCGGGTTGAACGTGCTCAAAGAGGGCAACGGGGCGGTGATCGAGGCGTTGCAGGCGATCGGTTCTTTAATTAAAGAGGAGCCCTACCAGCACAAATATCCCTACGATTGGCGGACGAAAAAGCCGACGATTTTCCGGGCGACGGAACAATGGTTCGCCTCGGTGGAAGGGTTCCGGGAGGAGGCTTTAAAAGCGATTAAAGATGTGCGTTGGATTCCCGCCCAGGGGGAAAACCGGATCACGCCGATGGTGGGCGATCGCTCCGATTGGTGCATCTCCCGACAGCGCAGTTGGGGGGTTCCCATCCCAGTTTTTTATGATGAAGAAACTGGGGAAGCTTTGCTCACGGAAGAAACCATCGCCCACGTTCAAAACATTATCGGCGATCGCGGATCGGATGCCTGGTGGGAACTGTCCGTCGAGGAATTACTGCCCGAATCCTACCGCAATAATGGCAAAACCTACCGCAAGGGCACGGACACGATGGATGTCTGGTTTGACTCCGGTTCTTCCTGGGCGGCGGTGGCCCAACGGCGGGAAGAATTGGGCTATCCGGTGGAGATGTATTTGGAGGGGTCGGACCAACACCGGGGCTGGTTCCAATCCAGCTTATTAACGAGTGTCGCCAATAACGGATTTGCCCCCTACAAAACCGTTTTGACCCACGGATTTGTCTTGGATGAAAAGGGACAAAAAATGAGCAAATCTTTGGGCAATGTGGTCGATCCGGCGATCGTGATTGAGGGGGGTAAAAATCAGCAGCAGGAACCGCCCTACGGCGCGGATATTTTGCGGCTGTGGGTGTCTTCCGTGGACTATTCCGCCGACGTTCCGCTGGGTAAAAATATCCTCAAACAGATGTCGGATGTGTACCGGAAGATCCGGAATACGGCGCGATTTTTATTAGGAAATCTGCACGATTTTGACCCCAAAAAAGATGCGATCGAGTATGACAAACTGCCGGATTTAGACAAATATATGTTGCACCGGATTACCGAAGTGTTTGCCGAGGTGACGGACGCTTTCGAGAAGTTTCAATTTTTCCGGTTTTTCCAAATGGTGCAGAATTTCTGTGTCGTGGATTTGTCTAACTTTTATCTGGATATCGCCAAGGATCGCCTCTATATCAGTGCGGCGGATTCATTCCGGCGGCGCAGTTGTCAGACGGTGTTGGCGATCGCGCTGGAGAATTTGGCGAAGGCGATCGCGCCGGTTTTGTGCCACATGGCCGAGGATATCTGGCAAAATCTGCCCTATTCCACGTCTTATTTATCCGTGTTCGAGTCCGGCTGGGTGACGCTGGACGACACCTGGAAACAGCCCGATTTGGCGACAGTTTGGGTAAAGCTGCGGGAGATCCGCGGCGAGGTTAACCAGGTGATGGAACAGGCGCGGAAGGATAAGGCGATTGGGTCTTCTTTGGATGCGAAGGTGTTGCTTTATGTGGAAGATGAGGGACTGCGGCAACAGTTGGAAGGGATGAATCCGGCATTCGGAGAAAATAACGGCGTTGACGAATTACGCTATCTGTTCATTTCCTCCCAGGTGGAATTGTTGGAGAGTACCGAACCCCTGAAAGGTTTGGAGTACAAAATGGAGTCCGAACCCCTCGGGGTGGGGGTGGTGAAAGCGGACGGGGAAAAGTGCGATCGCTGTTGGAATTACTCCGTCCATGTGGGCGAGTCCTCCGAAGATCCGACCATTTGCGAACGCTGTGTTTCGGCTTTGGGCGGTGAATTTTAAACTCATTTTTGACCGACTTTTCGTTCCCGCACCCACGTCAAACTCAGCCATTCCCCCGTCTCACTGTAACGCCGGATCAGGCGATCGCGCCGATTGTCTTCCACCAGCCAACCCGCCTCCAAAAAGAACGGGTTTCCCCTCGGTGCCCGTTCCGGAAATGTCGCCGACGCCCCGTCCGGCAACATCGACACCCGCACGGGTGGGGAACCGTCATCAAAATAGAGGTTGGAGTCCTCAATTCGCGCCGTCGAGCACACCCGAACCGTGCCAAATTCCAACGTTTGTACCAGCCGTCCCCCCCCGTCCAACCGCAACTCCAACCGGGTGGGGACGATATCCGGAGACAGCCAACTCGGAGAAATCGTCACCGCCTCCCCTTCCCAAGTCCCCAGCAACGCCTCCAGCGTCAGGGGGGGACGTTCCGGGGCATCCGTGCCCGCCCTTTTTTCCCGGATTAGGGTGAAGCGATCGGGATCTCCTTCCGGGGTGAAGATCTCCACCAGACGCAGGCGACGATTGTCCGCCACAAACCCGAACTCCGCACCGAACGCGGACAGGGGACTGCGTTGAATCGTGCCCTGGGAAAACGCGCCGCCATCAAAAAATAAAATATCCTTTCCCAGCGATCGATACTCCCGCACCACCTCATCGGCGGGGGAGTCGGGGGGAAACCGCCGCAGGGTGAGGCGGACGGCTTTGTCATCCTCCAACCCTTCCAACAACAGCCGACTGGGGGTATCCTTCAAAATCTCCCCCGCCGGAGAAACTTGAGTAAACGAACCCTCCCAGTCTCCCAAATTCGTCAGAAAATTTTCCCACTGCGATCGCATCTCAAATCTCCCGCCCTTCTAAAATTCTGCATTCGGAATTTCGTCAGGTTCCCTCAGTCAATTCGCAAATTGAACGGCAACCGAGTATAAACCCCCCGGGGATCGTTGAGATTTCGGAGAACCGCCAGTTCTTGGTAAAGTTGCATCAGTTCGGCGGTGAGGGGATCGGTTTGTCCGACTTCTCCGATGACGAGACTTTCCAAAAGCCGTTCCTCGAAACTGCGGGTTTTCGGATATTCTTCGATTTTCCAATCGTCTCCGAGTTCCGCTTTTTCGGCGACGGCGACGATCGCATCTTCCAAACCGCCGATCTCGTCCACCAACCCCAACTCCTGAGCCTGCATCCCCGACCAGATGCGGCCCTGGGCAATTTCCTCGACCTGGGTTTCCGGCAATTTTCGGAACTCCGCCACCCCGGCGATAAAGCGATCGTAAATCAGATCCACGATCGCCTGAATCCGTTCGAGTTCTTCGGGGGTTTTCGGGCGGCTGGAGGAATCGAGATCGGCGAAAGGTCCCGTTTTTACCCCGTCCCAGGTAATGCCATTTTCGTTGGCAATTTCTTGGAGATTAAATAAGAGTCCGAACACCCCGATCGAGCCGGTGATCGTGTTGGGTTCGGCAAAAATGCGATCGCCGGCCATCGAAATCCAATAGCCCCCCGATGCGGCGTAATTGCCCATCGAAACCATGATCGGTTTTTCCTCCCGCATCAACTCCACCTCCCGCCCGATCACCTCGGAGGCCGTGGCGCTGCCCCCCGGACTGTTCACCCGCAGGACGACACCTTTCACGTCTTCATCTCGGCGCAATTTCTGCAACTCCGACGCCAGACGATCGCCCCCAATTTGACTGCTCAAACCCCGGCCGTCAACGATTTCCCCGTCGGCGTAAACCACCGCAATGGTGTTGCGGCTGGTGACATCCCCCGCCGCCATTTTCACCACCTCCGGCGTTTTGGCGTAGGCCGCGACTCCGATTTGCTCGAAGGGTTGTTTTTCTTTCTCCTTTTCTCCCGTCAGTTCGCGGAAGTCGGCCGCGACTTCATCCGTGTAGGCGATGCGATCGACGAGTTGGCGATCGACGGCATCTTCGGCTACCAAAATCCCGTTCTGCTCGACAATTTCCCGAACCTGCGGGGCGCTCAAACTGCGACTTTCCTGGATGGGGAGCACGAATTCCCCCCACAGGTCGGCCAGCAATTGCCGGGTTTGTTCGCGATTTTCCGGACTCATTTCTTGCCGTAAAAACGGCTCGACGGCGGATTTATATTCGCCGACCCGCGTCACCTGCACCCCGACGCCAAATTTTTCCATCGCCCCGGCCAAAAACATCGTTTCCGAACTGAGTCCGTTCATTTCCACCGTTCCCATCGGGTGGATGACGACGGTATCGGCGACCGAAGCGAGATAATATTCCCGTTCCGTCCAGTCGGTATCGTAGGCGATGATGGTTTTGCCCGCTTCCCGGAACCGTTCCAAAGCTTGGCGGACTTCTTTCAAGTTGGCAAATCCCGTGGGGGTGGTGCCACTGGCCCCCCGCAGGTACAGGGCGACAATTTGATCGTCCTGGCTGGCGCGCGCGAGGGTTTCCAACAACAACCGCAACTGCATCGAACCCGTCGGGTCTTCGGCCAGAGTCTTTTGCAACACTTCCGGCGCCGTGGATTCGGGAGAGGTGTCGCTGATGCCGAGGGAGAGGTCGAAAACCAGCACGGATTTGTCCGTCAGACCGGTTTCCGCCTTCTTGGAGGTGCTCGCCACGATCAAAAAAGCCAGTCCCCCGATGCCGAATATCGTCAGGAGAATCAGTCCCAGGAGATTTCCGACCAGACTGGCTAGGGTGTATTTCAGAAAGTCTTTCATGGGGAGAGGTGCGGTGTAGGAGTGGGAGCGAATCTGAGAACCGTGAGCGTCAACTGATTCTTTAGATCTATTTTATCTATTTTAATTCTTCCAAGGCCCGCGATCGCTTCAGGGCTTCCGGAGTCGCATTCCCCGTACAAAATAGCGCGGTGGAGAGTTCCGCCACCAACATTTCCAACAGGCTATCGACGGCGGCCTCCGATTCGGCCGCGGCCTGCAAAAACGGCCAGGCCAACCCCGCCAAGTCCGCCCCCAGGGCGATCGCTTTGGCGACGTCCAACCCGTTGCGGAGTCCCCCGGAGGCGATCAGGGGGATCTCGGGTGCGATCGCCCGCACTTGTTTCAGACAGGTCGCCGTCGGCAAACCCCAGTCGGCGAAGGTGGTCCCCAATCGCCGCCCTCGGGGATCTTTCGCCCGTTCCCCCTCGATCCGCGCCCAGGACGTGCCGCCCGCCCCCGCCACGTCGATCGCCGACACCCCCGCCGCGATCAGTTTTTCCGCCATCTGCCCGGAAATGCCGTTGCCCACTTCCTTGGCGATCACCGGGACAGGGAGTTCATAGCACAAGTCGTTGATTTTGTCAAGCAATCCGCGAAAATTCGTGTCGCCCTCGGTCTGGATGCACTCCTGCAGCGAGT
Organism: Lyngbya sp. CCY1209; assembly: GCF_035615495.1. GTDB lineage: Bacteria > Cyanobacteriota > Cyanobacteriia > Cyanobacteriales > Microcoleaceae > Limnospira. Next base: position 30,459 of record NZ_JAJENU010000379.1, read on the forward strand.
TCAAGTGCAAAATCAGGGCGTCGGCCTCCAGGAGATCCACCACCCGCCGACACTGTTCCAAACCGTAGCTGTAGTTGAGTTGCACCGCCCCCAAATTGGCGAACAACAGGATATCCGGGGCCAGCGATCGCACCGCGAAGGTGGGGGCGACCTCCGGCCTTTCCACCGCCACCCGCTGGGAACCGACTCCCATCGCGATTTTGTGTCGCTCGGCGACTTTGGCGAGGCGGGTGTTGATCAGCTTCGCCTGTTCGGTGCCCCCGGTCATCGAGGAAATCAGCAGCGGCGCCCCGAGGGATTTTCCCAGAAATTCCGTCGAGATGTCCACATCACTGAGATTGATTTCCGGGAGACAGGAGTGGATGAACCGGTAGCGATCGAATCCCGCCGTCTGCCGGCGAAACTGCACGTCCTCCTCCAAACAAATTCGCAGGTGGTCTGCCTTGCGGCTTTGGGTCTGGCCGGAGGAGTCAACGGAATCAGACGGCCGGTTGGTCGGTGTGGGTGGTCGAGACATTGCTGGCAAAACGCAAACTGCACGTTATTCAGTATCCCTCAATCTGGATGTCCGTTCCTGAAATCGAAATATTTCTTACCTCGCCGAGAAACCGGCGATAACTAGAAACCGGGTTTCTACTCAGATCTCGGTGGGAAACCCAAACGCCTTCTAGAAACCCGGTTTCTTTCTCCGAATTTACAACGGCGCGATCAACTCCACGCGATCGCACCCGTCCTCCTCTTCCAGATACACCCGCACCTGTTCCTCCCGGGAGGTGGGGAGCTCCTTGCCGATAAAATCCGCCTGGATGGGGAGTTGGCGGTGGCCGCGATCGACCAAAACCGCCAGTTGGATGGCTTCCGGGCGCCCGTACTCGATCACCGCATTCAGCGCCGCCCGGATGGTGCGTCCGCTGTAAATGACATCATCGACCAAAACCACGGTTTTGCCCGTCAGGTCGAAGGGAATCCGGGTCTGGGCCGGCGTCCGCATCCCCACCTTATCCAAATCGTCCCGGTAGAAGGTGATGTCGAGGGCGCCGATGGGGACTTCCAACTGTTCCAGGAGGGCGATCTGGTTGGCCAGCCGTTGCGAGAGGGGGACGCCGCGGGTGTAGATTCCCAATAAAACCAGATCGGACAAATCTCCGGCCCGTTCCACAATTTGGGAGGCCAGACGGTTCACCGTCCGACGCAGTTCTTCGGGGGAGAGGATTTCGACAAGTTTCGTCATGGTTCAAAACGGGCAGATTCCGACGGGGGGTCAAATGGAAGGCGAATTCAATTGCATTTTAGAATCAAAACGGATATCAATCGCTCCGATGCGGTAGAATTTTACCCCCGCAGCATCCAACCGATACCGATCGCCAATCCCAACCATAAGAAAATGCAAAAACGGGTCATCTGCAAGGCCGCGTCGATGGTATCCGATGTAATCGGATGAATCGGATCTCCCAATTTGGGTTTTTCTTTGATTTGTCCCCGATATCGATTGATTCCCCCCAACTGCACGCCGAGGGCGGCGGCGTAGGCACATTCGCTCCAACCGGCGTTGGGACTCGGGTCGTGAATGGCATCCCGCCGACAAATTTTTAAAACCCGTTTGGGTTGTTTGGATAACAGAGCGATGGTGAGGACGGTCAGACGGCAGGGAAGCCAAGTTAGAAAATCTTCAAATTTCGCACTAAACCACCCGATATCGGTGTAAGGAGCCTCTCGATAACCGATGGTTGAATCGAGGGTACTCGCCGCTTTGTAGGCGATCGCCAGGGGGACACTTCCGATTCCCGGTATCGCCAAGCCGAGGATGGCATAAAACAGCGGGGCCGTCACCCCATCCGTGGCATTTTCTGTTATCGTTTCTAAGATAGCCCGCCAAATTTCCGACTCGGATAACTGTTCGGTATCTCGACCCACATACTGACTCAATCGCCCTCGGGCCGTCGGCAAATCGCCGCCTTCGAGGGGGTCGAGTACGTCCTTTGCAGCCCGTCTCAAACTCCGGGCGGCAAAACAACTGGCTAGGAGAATACTTTGTACTGCAATGTCCAAAATTGGATGGAGGGGAAATGATCCGGGAAGAACCGCGATCGCCCGGACGATCGACCAACTGGTAAATCCGCTACCAATCACGACCCCGAAACCGAGTAAAATACCGGCCAGCTTCTGAGAGAAAGGGGCTCTCAAGTATCGGAAGACCGGCCGGGTCAATTGGGCGATCGCCCACCCCATCACCTGCACCGGATGTATCCAATTCCACGGGTCGCCGATCAGGTAATCTAAAAAAGCCGCGATCGCCAAAACGGCCATTGAATTGATGTCGCTCATCTGTGCGGGTCAACTGTGGAATGAATGTTCAAATTTACCGCCCCGGTCAACCGCCGGCGGTCGGCGAAGTGGAGTTCGGAAAAGGGCAGGTCAGACGACAAAACCGGTTTCCTCTCCTCGGGTTGCCTGCCAGCTTCGGGCATCATAATATAGATCCTCGAGGGAAATACTGTAGAGGGCCTCTTTGAGTTTCTGGTGCAGGCGATTCCAGATCGTAAATGTCACCCAGTCTTCCGCTTGTTCTGCATCCGGGATATGATTGGATAGCGGTTCGATCGTTTCTCCGACCGCTTCGAGAATTTGTCCGAGGGAAATTTGGGCGGGCGGACGCGCCAATTGATACCCCCCCCGGGCGCCCCGCACGGAACGAACCAAGCCGGCCCGCCGCATTTCAATTAACAGCTTTTCCAGATAGGGCGCCGGCAGGTTTTGTCGGCGGGAAATTTCCCGGACGGAAACCGGCCCGATTTCCCGATCGAGGGCGAGATCCAGGAGCGCCTTGACGCTGTAGTGTCCGCGAGTCGTTAATTTCATCCAGGTGTTTAGATCCGATCGCGATCGCAATTCGACGGTGGGTTGTGGCAACCTCCACTCCCGCACCTCCCCGCAGGTTGTCCGGTCTAAAGTGATGGATACTCTACCTTTAGATACTTGCCATGACGCCCCGGGCGATCGCACAACTGACGCACCTACCAGTTTAGGACATTTCGGGATAACTCTCATCCTCTCGTCCCGAACCGGGGGGGGAATCCATCTCCCAACAGACAGATGGAGAATCTTTAGAAGACTTGCTATCAAATGATTACTCCCCCCAAAAATGTCCCCCATCGGATGAACAAATTGACCGATTCGTGTAATATAGTTAATAGGTACCAATTCCGACAAAGTATCCCGGCAGCCACCGGCATGACCGGGACAAACCGATGACATTACCATGTCGAATTTTGAAGGGAAACAGTTAATGGCTAAGAAGAAAAATTCCGACGCTCAACCTCAACCGCTCACGGGTCAAGCGCTGCTTGAGAAAGTTCGGGATCTCGAACACATGAGCAAGGAAGAGAAAGCGAGAGAATGTGGCTACTACACCCTGACACGGGGTGGAGTCGAGCGCGTCAACATGATGAAATTCCTCAACGCACTGATCGATGCGGAGGGCATTGAACTCGACGGCAAGCAGCAAGGAAACGGCCGTGGCGGACGCTCCGCGAGCTACCGAATTAGCGTCCAATCGAACGGCAACTTGCTGATCGGTTCGGCCTATACCAAGCAAATGGATCTCGAACCGGGCGACGAGTTCGAGATTTCCTTGGGACGCAAACACATTCACCTGAAACAGGTGGGTTCTGACGCATAATTGCCGATCGCAGCGATCACACACCTATCGTGAGCATCTTCAACCTCAAAATTACCCCTCAATCTCCTTTCCGGTTGAGGGGTTAAAACCCGTGCGATCGCGACGCTTTTTTCGGCGTTATCGGGCTAAAATTGCCCGGATCAAGACGGGATAGGCACCGATCGCAGCAACTGTTCCATGATCGTCTTCGACCGCCGTCCTCCGGCGGGAATCAGGCGATGGGAGAGGACGTGGGGCGCCAAAAACTTGATGTCGTCCGGGACCCCATAATCCCGCCCCGACAGGAATGCCAGGGCTTGGGTCGCCCGGTGGAGCGCGATCGCCCCCCGGGGGCTGACGCCGAGCATGATCTCCTCGTGTTCGCGGGTCGTCCGCACCAGGTTGAGGATGTACTGCTGCAGGGACGGCTCCAACTTCACCCGGGAACATTCGAGTTGCAGCTCCAAAACCTCCGCCAAACTCAAACAGGGCTGGAGTTCTTCCACCGTCACCCCCGTCGTCACCTGCTGCAACATCTGCAACTCTTCCGCTTCGCTGGGATATCCCAGCGTCAGGGACAGCATGAACCGGTCCATCTGGGCTTCCGGGAGGGGGAACGTCCCCTGATACTCGATGGGGTTTTGGGTGGCGATCGCGAAAAATGGCCGGGGAACCGGACGGGAGACGCGATCGACCGTCACCTGTCGCTCCTCCATCACCTCCAACAAAGCCGACTGGGTGCGGGGCGTAGCCCGGTTGATCTCGTCGGTCAACAGGATATTCGCGAACACCGGACCGGGCAGAAATTCAAACTCCCCCGTGCTGGGATTCCAGATATTGGTTCCGGTGATATCCGTCGGCAACAAATCCGGCGTACACTGAATCCGCTGAAACGAACCGTCGATCGACCGCGCCAGGGATTTCGCCAGCAGCGTTTTGCCCACCCCCGGCACGTCTTCCAGGAGGGCGTGACCCCCCGCCAGCAGCGCCACCAAGGTCAGGCGGATGGACTCTTGCTTGCCGACAATCGTCCGACTCAAATTTTGCTTCAAGCGCTCGATGCGTTCTCTCATGTCACAAGGGTGTGGGAAGAATTGATAATTGATAATTGATAATTGATAATTGATAATTGATAATTGTCAATTCATTTCTCTTCCGGGACTTTCGCCTCCCCCAACACCGATCGCGCCTCGATACAATCCGCTTCAATTTGCGCTTTCAGGGCATCGAGGGATGCAAATTTCCGTTCGGGCCGCAAAAATGCTTCCAAACTCACCGTCAGGGTGCGGCCGTACAAATCCCCGCCCCAGTCCAACAGGTGAACCTCGACGGTGGGATGCGGTGCCCCGGCGACGGTGGGGCGAGAGCCGACGTTCATCACCCCAATTTTGGGGGACGGCGCGTCCCCCACCGATCCGCTGACTCCGGCGACACGCACCGCATAAACCCCGTACCGGGGCAAAAACTTGTCGGCCGGAAGTTGTAGGTTCGCCGTCGGGAAGCCCAGGGTCCGTCCCAACTGTTGGCCCCGCATCACCTGGCCGGCGAGGAGGTAGGGACGCCCCAGCAAATGGGCGGCCCGCTGCGGATCGCCCCGTTCCAGGGCTGTTCGGATCATGGAACTGCTGATCCGCTCCCCATTTTCGCAGGGATGTCGGGAGACGATATGGACTTCTAAACCATATCGGGGCGCGATCGCTTTCAAATCCTCCGTGCTGCCGGTCCGGCCGCGGCCGAAGCGAAAGTCGAAACCGACGCTGACCCGGCCGGCCCGCAGCCGGCGCACCAAAATTTCTTCCACGAACTCGGTCGGGGTCAGACTCGCCAACTGTCGGTCGAAGGGCAACAGCACCAACTGATCGACCCCGAAAGCCCGGAGTACCTCGACCTTCTCATCCAGCGGCGTCAGCAGTTTTTTGGGTTGGCCGGTAAAAAATTCTTGCGGATGGGGGTTGAAGGTGACGACGGTCGAATAGATGTGTTGGGCGATCGGAAGCAGTCCGGGCGGCACCTCGGCGGTCGGGCCGGGGGGTCCCGACGCTTGTCGGGCAGCCCGGGGGGAATCCACCGCAACCCGACGGGGGTTGAGGATGGGTTGGACGACCTGTTGATGTCCCCGATGAAATCCATCGAAGTTCCCCAAGGCAACAGTCGTCGGGGTTAGAACGGTATCTGTCGATGAAGTTATCCACACGCTTTACATTTTGACACAATCTGGGGAAGGAATTTTAGATTTCAGATTTTAGATTTTAGATTCTCCCCGAATCCGGTGTGACCTGGCGTGTGGGAGCGAAGGGAGCGGAGGGAGTCTCTGTCTTCCTATTCCCTATTCCCTATTCCCTATTGCTAGCTTGCCTATTCCCTATTCCCTATTCCCTACACCCTACACCCTACCCCCTACACCCTTCTTCCTAAGCCGAAACCCGCGCATCTTTCGCCGCTCCGTCCGTGGGGGTGAAGCCCGATGGGGGAATCAACTGCAGGGACAACCCCTCCCGGGCGATCAAACTGTTGGGGAAGGCATCGGCGACTTCCTCCCCCATCTCGTCCATAAATTCGTCGTCGTGGAGGGGATCGTGATGGAAAATTACCAATTTTTCGACGTTCGCCGCCCGGGCCACTTTGACGGCCTCCTGCCAGGTGGAATGTCCCCAACCCACTTTGCTGGAGTTGGGGGAGTGGTATTCTTCGTCGGTGTAGGTGGCGTCGTAAATTAACACGTTCGCGTTGCGGGCCAACTTGAGTACGTTCTCGTCGAGGCGATCGGGGAAATGTTCGGTATCCGTGACGTAGGCGGCGGCATATCCTTTCCAATTGACGCGATATCCGACCGCTTCTCCCGGGTGGTTGAGCAGGGCCGTTTCGACCACGATCTCCTCTTCGAGGTGGATGGACTCGCCGATGGTGATGTCGATGAAGTTGAGATTCGCCCCCATCACTTGCAGGGGGACGGGGAAGTTGGGGTGGAGCATCTGATCGTTGAGGCGCTGCTCGATGGTGGAGCCGTTGGGGGCGATCGCACCGTAGATGTCGAAGGCATTCACCGGAACGAAGGCTGGGGTGAAGAAGGGAAACCCCTGGATGTGGTCCCAGTGGGAGTGGGTGAAAAACAGGTGGGCTTTGAGGGGCATTTCCGCCAGCAGCGCCTGTCCGAGAACCCGCAAGCCCGTCCCGCCGTCGAAAATTAACCGCTGCGAGCCGACCCGCATTTCGACGCAGGGCGTGTTCCCGCCATATCGAACCGTTGCCGTTCCCGGACAGGAAATGCTCCCTCGGACGCCCCAGAAGTGAACCGTGAATTGGTGTTTCATGCTCGACATGGTTGGGTTTGCAAGATCAGCTAGGCGGTTTACCAGTTGTACGTTCGTTGAGTCCCCATCAATTCGAGTCGGGGGATTAGATTATCAAACAAAGCTGAGTTCGGCGGGTCAGGAATTTTCATCGATTCCTTGGTCTGCAAGTGACTCATGTCCTGTAGGGTCCGGAGGGTTTCCGTGGCATAGCCGAACGGATGAACGGATGCGTGAATCGTGGCAAAAGGTCGGATCGTCTTTACCATTGCCCATCAAATTTGATGGGGTCTTCCCGACGGAACTTGATAAACTATCGATAATGCTGATTTTACCATTACCGTTCGTCTAACCCCACAGGATTTCAACTCGACGCTCTCCTGAAAATGTAGCATTTTCCAGCTGGTGTCACGGGGGGCGATTCCACAAATTGCAGCCAACTCGAACCATGTACAGCCTCAATTCACCCGCCGATCGCCCGATGCCCTCGTCCCGGGAAGCGATCGCGGAACCCCGCAAAACCCTCGATATCCGACCCGCCGATCACATTCCGGCGCCGATGACCCGACCCCACGTCCTCCGCCTCAAATCCCCCGCCCCGACGGTGAAAAAGCGATCGCTCCGCTACCGCCGCACCCGCACCGGACTGTTGCTCCTGGGGGCTCTCGCCCTGGCGGCTTGGTACGGCTGGAATTCTCGCCTCTTATTTTCCACCTGCGGCGGTGTCGGGGCGGTGGCGCTCATCTACCGACTGCCGCAACTGAATTGGCAATTGTACGGATTGACAATTCGGCAACGATTGGCGCGGGCGAACCCCCGATGGTCGAAAGCGATCGCGGGCGGAGTCGCCACCACCTTATTGTTATACGGGATGGCGTCCGTGTGGGCGACGACGGAAACCCCCTGGATGGGTATCAGTACCATGGTTCAGGATTTCGGCGCGATCGCGATCGTGGGACTTTTGATCGGGCATTTTCTCGAACGTCGCCGGCAACAGTTGGAAACCTCGCGACAGGTTTGGCTGCGGGAGTTGACCGCCGAAGATCCCCTGAAGCGGTTGATTGCCGTGCGGGAACTGACGGCGGACGCCGATCGCAATGCGAGTAGATTTCGGCAACGGTCGCGATCGCATTTGAAGGACTATTTGCGTCTCATGCTCGACCGGGAGTCCGACTCCTGCGTTCGGGCCGCGATCGTCGAAGGTTTGCAACAGTTGGAACCCGAGGCAGCGTCACCAGTTAAAAGTCAACAGTCAAAAGTCAAAAGTATGACCTCTTGATAAGAGAGAAACTTTTTCCTCACTCCCCGTTGCTCACTCCTAAAAAGGGGAGGCTTTTGACGCAATTGGTTTGACGGCAGAGGCGATCGCACGGCGCGATTGATGTCTCAAATCCATTCAATTATGAATAATCGATTATCCCGGCAGCTATCTAAGCGACTGTGGCCGATTTTTCCCGGCTTGGCGATCGCCTTGATATCCAACCCGTTTGATTCCGAGCATTCAACCGGATTGGATTTGAGCTGGTAGGGGCGCCTGGCTTGCGCCCTGGGGGCGGATCGATTCCCAAGCGGTTCGGATATTAAACCCGTTTTGATTCGAGGATTTAACCGGATTTGATCGGACTTGGGATCGTCAGAAATCGAGATGATATGGCGCTGCGATCGGCGTGTCTTTGCACGCCCGACTCCCTTTTTTCTGTTTTCTGACGCCCGTCAAAACTCGACTTGGAAGCGCTCGACGATCAACTGGGCGTCAAAGGTGTAGAACGTGACTTTATATATATTCTCCGATCTGACCCGAAGTTCTCGACTCGGCAACAGGGAAGTCATCGAGTCGCCGGACTTGGAAACCGTCATCTCATCCTGGGCGATGAGAGTCCCATCGCGATCGCAGGCCGATAACATCGTGGTGTGGGGACTCGTCACCCGGGCGACAACCTGGCGGACGGGGTGGCTGAAGGTCACTTCCACGGTCCCGCCTTTGGGGGCCCCCATGAGGACGGTGACGCCGGGTTTGATGCCGAAGCGGGGATTAGACGGTTGCAGTGCGATGGCGTTGACAAATTTGATCCCCCAGTGTCGAAATTGATCCTCGACGGGCTCGAACCCTTCCAACTGTTCCAAAGCCAAGCGAATTCGGGTGGCGGGGGGCGGCGGGAGTAATGTCACGTTGCTGGCATTGGCCTCGGGGTGGGCCAGCAGTTCCGATGTCGCGTCCCGATCTGTCTTTCGGTTCGGGTTATCTGTGTCTCCGAGGCGATCCATCTGAAAGCTACAATCCTCTAGCATAGAAACGTTCATCACCTGAGTTCCTCAATAGGGTTTGGGCGGCGGATTCTGGATGTCCGGTGTCTCCCGGCCGGATGTCGAATGAATGTCCCCAAATATCAGGCTTCAGCCCGTGGGGTCCCGAATCCGGATCGTTTCAGAGAAAAAGGATTTCACCTCGAACTCGGACAACTCCGGAAATTTACGGTTTGACGGTCGGGATGGAAGGGCCCCGTCACTGGGGGGTTTCACCCCTCATCCATTATAGGGGCAACGGAGTCCAATTTCATGGGGGCGGGCGATCGCGACCCGACACGGCGGAATATTTCCGGAGAGATACCCGGTCGGACGACCGAAAGGCATACAATTGGAAGGGTCGCTCTCGCCCGTTCGAGCCGAGTTCAAACCCGACCACCAAAAAATCGTTTCATAACGCCGTCATTGCCAGAGGAATTTTCATGTTTTATCCCCTCGGATTTACTCAACAATCCACCGTCACATCTCTGGGGCGAATGGTGTACTACACCGCCACAGAAATGCCCTGGAAAACGCCCGAAACTTTGACCGGAAAAACATTACCGACCCTATTGTTCCTGCACGGTTTCGGCGGTGGATCGTCCGCCTACGAGTGGTCGAAGGTGTACCCAGCCTTCGCGTCGGAGTACAAAATCCTCGCCCCCGACCTGATCGGCTGGGGCCGTTCCGAACATCCGGCGCGGGACTACACCCCCGAAGATTACGTCACCACGATCGCGGAATTTATCGAGTCAACCTGCGAAGAACCGATCGTCGCGATCGCCTCCTCTTTGACCGCCGCCTTCACCATCCGCGTCGCCGTCAAAAAACCCGAATTATTCAAAGGTTTGATCCTCACCACCCCCTCCGGTTTGTCCGACTTCGGGGGAGACTACATCAACAGCTTATTCGCCCAAATCGTCAAAACCCCCGTCTTAGATCGGGTCCTCTACGCCACCGCCGTCGCCAACCCCGTCGGAATCCGCAGCTTCCTCGAACAGCGCCAGTTTGCCCGTCCCAACCGTATTTTTGACGAGATCGTGGAAGCCTACCTCGAATCCGCCCAGCAGCCCAACGCCGAATATGCCGCCCTGTCCTTCGTGCGGGGGGATCTCTGCTTCGATCTGTCCCTGTACATCCCCCAACTGAGAGTCCCCACCGGGATGATTTGGGGCAAAAAAACCCAATTCACCAGCCCGGAGCTCGGAAAGCGCCTCGCCGCCCTCAATTCCGAAGCCGTCCGCAAGTTTGAACAACTCGAGGATGTGGGACTGACGCCCCAGTTGGAACTTCCCGGCGTCACTGTCGGGGTGATCCGCAGTTTGCTCCGGACCCTCGCGATCGCGTAAGCTAGGAAAAACAAAAAAATTGCAGCGGAGCGAGTCCCGACTCCGACGAGACTTGTCAATCCCCCCGAATCGGACATAAATCTCTCAAACGGCTCCCCCCGCGGCTTTTTGCCTTTTGCCTGTTGACTTTTGCCTTTTGCCTGCAGTGCCATGTCAGACTCCGACTATCTCGACGAACTCAAGTGGCAGCCCGAAGCCACGGCCAAACTCAAAAATATCCCCTTCTTCGTGCGGGGGAAAGCCCGACAGCGCATCGAACAACTGGCCCGGGAAGCCGATCGCGATGTCGTCACCGTGGACCTGGTGGAACAGGCGCGGGTGGAATTCGGCCAGTAGCGGATTTCCGCAAATGCCCCCGACGTTTTAAACTAAAGTTTGGCATTCGGTTGTATTTTGAGGTTTATTGGTTCGACTGTGAGAAAAGTCATTATTGCCGGGAACTGGAAAATGTTCAAAACCCAAGCGGAAGCCCAGGAGTTTCTGAAAGGGTTTGTCACGCAATTGGAAGAGACCCCCGAAGATCGGGAGATCGTGCTGTGCGTCCCCTTCACGGATCTGGATATCATGTCCAAGAGCCTGCACGGGTCGCGGGTGCGGCTCGGGGCTCAAAATGTCCACTGGGAAGAGTCCGGGGCCTACACCGGGGAAATTTCCGCCCCGATGCTCACGGAGATCGGCGTCCGGTTCGTGGTGGTGGGCCACAGCGAACGGCGACAGTATTTCGGAGAGACGGATGAAACCGTCAACCTGCGGTTGAAAGCGGCCCAGAGCCACGGTTTGACCCCGATTTTGTGCGTGGGGGAAACCAAAGAGCAGCGGGATGCGGGACAGACGGAATCTCACATTTTCTCCCAACTCGAAAAGGATCTCGTCGGCGTGGATCAAGATAATTTGGTGATCGCCTACGAACCGATCTGGGCGATCGGCACCGGGGACACCTGCGAATCCAAGGAAGCCAACCGGGTGATCCGTTTGATCCGAAGCCAATTGACGAATCCCGATGTCACCATTCAATACGGTGGTTCGGTGAAGCCGGAAAACATCGACGAGATCATGGCCCAGACGGAAATTGACGGCGCTTTGGTGGGCGGGGCGAGCCTGCAGCCGGACAGTTTCGCCAAGATTGTCAACTACAAATAATCGCGCCGATGGTCGAACCCACAGTCATTCGAGGTCGCCCGTTCGAGTGGGGAACGCGAACCTATCTGATGGGCATTTTGAATGTCACCCCCGACAGCTTTAGCGACGGTGGGTCCTTCGATACCCCGGATGCCGCCCTCCTCCGAGCCGGGGACATGGTTGGGGCGGGGGCGGATCTGATTGACGTGGGCGGACAGTCCACCCGCCCGGGGGCGGCGGTCGTGTCCCTGGAAACGGAACTGGATCGGGTGATCCCGGTGGTGGAACGGTTGCGAAAACAGGCTGGTCCGGTGGGGGATGCGGTGATTTCCGTGGACACGACCCGGGCGGCGGTGGCTAAGGCGGCGGTGGAAGCCGGGGCGGATTTGATCAACGATATTTCCGGGGGGACTTATGATCCGGAAATGCTGCCGACGGCGGTGGCTCTGGGGGTGCCGATCGCCCTGATGCACATCCGGGGGACGCCGCAGACCATGCAAACCCTGACGGACTACCGGGATTTGATGGGGGAGATCCGGGAGTTTCTGGCCGATCGCACCCAGGCAGCGATCGCGGCGGGAATCGATCGCGCCCACATTATCCTCGACCCGGGGATCGGATTCGCGAAAAACTCAGACCAGAATTTGGAGATTTTGCGGGAACTGCCCCGAGTGCGATCGCTCGGTTTCCCCCTGTTGGTGGGGCCGTCCCGGAAAAGTTTCATCGGCAACATCCTCGATCGCCCCGACCCGAAACGACGGGTTTGGGGGACGGCGGCGGCCTGCGTGGCGGCGATCGTCGGCGGGGCGGACATTTTGCGGATCCACGATGTCGCCGAACTCTGCGATGTGGCGCGGGTGGCGGACGCGATTTACAGAAAATAATTAACAATTAATAATTAACAATTAATAATTGATGATTGAAGCGACTTCAAACTTTTGCTGATTGCCTCTTGCCTATGGATTTTTCTCGACGTTAAGTGTCAGTATTTAAACGGAGTTGATATTAAACAATCCACAGATTTCGCAGATTTTCGCAGATGGGGAATTGGGGGGGATAACGATTGTGTCAGTATTTAAACGGAGTTGATATGACTGAATATCTGGAAATTTTGGAACGGGCCGCGCGATCGCTCCACTCGAATGATCGCGATCGCCCCGCCGCCGAGGAGGTGGTCGCCGCCCTGTTGGAGGCGGAAAAGGTCGCCCGCAAACGCCGGGAATCACACCCCTTCGAGGGGCTGTGCGGCACCTGGCGGTTGTATTTGATCACCGGAACTAAAAAGACCCGCGATCGCCCTGGAGTCTTGATGGGGGCGGGTCGTTACATTCCCGCCCTCGTCGAGATCGGCTTGACTTATTCCCCCGTTGCGGATATCAAATCGGGCGATCGCGAACCCTTTGAAGCGGGCCGGATCGAAAATCGGGTCGGCGTCGGGTTGATGACGTTGACCGTCGGCGGGCCGGCGAAGTTTTTGCTCAAAAATGATATCCTCGCCTTTGATTTCACCCGCATGGGGGTCCGGGGGTTGGGACTCAAACTCTACGACGGCTACATCCGCAACGGAAAAAGCAGTGAAGAAACTTTCTATCAAAAGCGGGTCGCGGAACTGCCTTTTTTCGCCTATTTTTTGATTCGAGACCAATTCATTGCGGCCCGAGGGCGGGGCGGCGGACTGGCGTTGTGGGTGAAGGCCTGATTGATGTCTCCAAAAAAGACAGCTGGGTTGAAAAGTTAAAAAATGTAAAAATTTTTGCCGTTTTTGGGGGTTTGGGTTGCTTTTGCGCTTGACTTCTGGTATTATTTTAGATAATGGGAATATGTGTAAAAATATTTTTTTGGCAACCACTCCCATTATGGGGGTTTATGTCAATATCTTACCCCGAATGGTCGCCCCCTGTCAACCCCTTTTTTGGGGCCTTTTTTGGGGGAGTGGGGGGCGAGTCCGATCATGTTTCATTTTTCATTGTCCATTTTTGCCGAGTCCTGGGGGAAAACCGGATCTCGATCGCGGTTTTGCCACCCGATCCAGAAGCTGCCCGCGATCGCGGCAATTAATAAGCCAATGATCAACAGAATCCAGGCTAACTTTTGCGATCGCCTTCTGCGGGTCGCCTTTCCGGCCAAAGTCGCCGAATCCTCCTCCATCAGGGCCCGGGAAGCGGCCGTGAATTCCGACTCCAAAGGTTGCGGTTTCTGGGGAGGTTCCGGAGGTTCGACGAGGACCAATTTCTGAGGAGAAACGCCGAAGTAATTGAGCACGACGGAAATATTGTCGTGGCCGTTGTGGAGGTTGGCGATTTCGACGAGATCTCGGACCGCCGATTCCAAAGATTTTTCCCCCCGCAGCACCGCCGGGGCGTAATCCGCCCAGGTTTTTTCCACCCACCCGTTATCGCTGAGTCCGTCGGAACACAGCAGCAGCAGCCCGTCCGACTCGACGATCAGCCGCTTCACCGCCGGTTTCAGGAATTCCGCCTCCCGGGTCCCCAAAGCCTGGGTGAGGGCGCCGGCATCCCGCCGCTGTTTGGCGTCCCAGTACAACGCGCGGCCCGTGCGGACTTCCCGAGTCGCCACGTCGTCGTCCACCGTCAACAACTCGCAGGATTCCGAAGTGATCCAGTAGGCGCGGCTGTCGCCGATGTTGACGATATAGAGTTCGTGGGCGTTGTTGAAATCCGATCGCCCCTCGATTTGCACCCGCTGGCACAGTTGCAGGGCCATGACCAGGGTCGTCCCCATCCGCTGTTTGGACGATCGCCCCTGTTCGTCATTTTGGGCGGCGATGACGTTGTTGACCACCCGGGTAATTTCCTGGAGTTGGTGGGCGACCAGGTGCGGTGGCTGGGGGGTCTGCTGTTCCCCGATTTCCAACATCAAACTGTGAATCAGGGGTTTGATGGACTGGACCGCGAGTTGGCTGGCGACCTCGCCCCCCTCGTGCCCCGCCACCCCGTCGCAGACCAGACTCAAATGGGGGATCAGCTTGTCGTTGGGGTAAATCTCCTGCTGTTTGAGATCCGCCGCCGTGGGATAGCAGCAGTCCTCGTTGTGCGATCGCATCCGCCCCACGTCCGTCTGTCCCGCCGTGGCCAGGTGCAGGGGAAGCCTCGCCGCGGAGTGCAATAGAATTTCGTTGAGGTGGTCGGCGATCGCACCCGGGCCGGAACCCTCCGGACTTTGCCGCAGCCGCTGTAGGATATCTTGCAGGGGCGATCGCAAATTTTCGTGGGCCGTCTCCACAAACGCCGACCAGGACTCCGCCAGGTCCGGCAGGGTGGGCTGGATCTTGCCCCGGTGCAACTCCCGCAACCGCAGCCGCCACCCGTCTACCCGCAGGTTGTCTTTGATCAGCAAACTGTAAGCCGCCCCCTGTTCCGAGAGGGGGTCCCACAACGACCACATCTGCCACAGCCAGTAGACCTGCCGCACCGCCGTCGCCTGGGGCCAGGATTCCACCAGGGAGGGGTGCAGGTTCCCCTTGTCGTTCACCGGGACGTTATCGAGAAGTAAAATATCCGCCGTTTCCGGGGATGTCGCCCGGGTGTAGATGCCGTAGAGGTTGGGGAGGTGGAGTTTGTGGGGGTACAGGTAGAGATAGTTGCCGATCGCGTCCGAGAGGCGATCGGGCAGCACCGGCGGCACGGCGGGTTTGGTTTCCAGCCAAATTTGCGGCGCCGTGACGTAGTAGCGGTTGCCGACGATTTGCCCCGGTTTCATCTCCCGAGCCGCCGAACCGACCGCCCACAGGTAGCGGTAGGTGAGGGGCGTCTCGCAGGTGACGCAGCGGGACTGTCCCAAGGCATTGCGGGGTTGGGGACAGGCGGGGTTGGTGCAGTAAATCGGCGGTGGCGAGGAACTGCTGATTTGGAAGAGTTTATCTAAAGACACTTTGAAGATCTATTGCCGGGGACACTCAATACAAAATCTCAAATATAAAATGATTGTAGCTCCTGTCGATCGCACCCTAGGTGTCAGCAATAACAAATTGCCATCGACTCATACCTTAAATTTCCGCAACGCTATCATTAAACCCATGTTTGTCAATCCTACCCTTTTTTGGTTGCTGGCCGGGGTACTCCTCTGTCTGATGGAGTTGTTTTTGCCCACGGCATTTATCGAATTCATGATGGGTCTGAGTGCCTTAGCCGTGGCGGGGATCTCCCTGCTGGTGCCTAATGTGGGCGTTCAGGTCGTCCTGTGGATGATTTTATCGCTGGTGTTTGCCTTGGGGGTTCGTCGCCTGTTGCCTTCCCGCCGGGTGTCCGTCCTGGAAGCGGCGACGGAGGCTGAAAGTTTGACGGAAATTTTGCCGGGACAGACGGGGCGGGTGCTGTGCGAGGGCGTGTCCTGGCGGGCTCGGTGCGAGGGGGAATTTGCGATCGCCCCCCAACAAAGAGTGCTCGTGGTGAGTCGGGAGGGTAACACCCTGATCGTCGTCCCCGAAAAGTTAATTCATTCCTAAATTGTCGGTGCATTCGGCGAAATGGGGGACTCTTGAGGTGTAGGTTCTCTCGATCTCGGCGGTGCGATCGATCATCGGTCAAACATAATTGTATAGGAGATACAAAATGGGACAGCTCTTGTTCTTCATTCTTTTGATCTTCGGCGGGTCTGCCGCCGTGGGTTCGGTCAAAATTATCAATCAGGGGGATAAAGCTCTGGTGGAAACCCTGGGAAAATATAACGGCCGCACCCTCGAACCCGGTTTAAATTGGGTCGTTCCCTTTTTCGATCGCGTCGCCTACCGCCAGACTGTCCGGGAACAGGTGCTCGACATCCCCCCCCAACAGTGTATCACCCGCGATAACGTCTCCATCAGCGTCGATGCGGTGGTCTACTGGCGGATCATGGACTTGGAAAAAGCCTGCTACAAAGTCAATAATTTGCAGGCGGCGATGGAAAACTTGGTCCGCACCCAAATTCGCTCGGAAATGGGCAAGCTGGAGCTCGACCAGACCTTTACTGCCCGCACCGAAGTCAACGAATTATTATTGCGGGAACTCGACATCGCCACGGACCCCTGGGGGGTGAAGGTGACGCGGGTGGAACTGCGGGATATCTGCCCCGCCAAGGCGGTGATGGATGCGATGGAATTGCAGATGTCGGCGGAACGGCAAAAACGGGCGGCGATCTTATCTTCGGAAGGGGAACGGGAGTCCGCGATCAACTCCGCCCGGGGTCGCGCCGAAGCGGAAGTGCTCGCGGCGCAAGCCCACCAAAAAGCACTGGTGCTGCGGGCTCAGGCGGAACGGGAGGCTCAGGTCCTCAAAGCCCACGCCACGGCGGAAGCCTTGCAAATTCTCGCCAAGATCCTCAAAGCTGACCCCGAGGCGAAGGAAGTCCTGCAATACCTGCTGGCGCAGCATTACATAGACATGGGGACGACCATCGGCAACAGCGACAGCAGCAAGGTGATGTTTATGGACCCCCGGACGATTCCGGCGACGTTGGAGGGGATGCGATCGCTGATCTCGGACGGCGATCGGTAAGCTGTCGGGGGGAAGAATTGATAATTGATAATTGAATTGTCCTTTGATCGATTCTCTAACCCCCCACGCTTTCCCCCAATTTTTGGTTGTTTAGGGTGTTGCCCCCGCCATTCCCAAGCGGTCTTGATATCCAACCCGTTGTTTTTTAGCCTTCAACCGGATTTAATATAATTAGAGTCGGATTTCTCCTGGTCCTCTGTGTCTGGAGTGGTAAAATTTTCTGAATGTTATAAAAAAAGCCCGTAGTCGGATACAATCGGGGGAGAAAACGGGAGCACTCTCGAACTGCCCCGACAAACGTTATCGAAAAATTTGATAGTTTGACATGACGATGAATTCCGAATCTTGTATTTTTCTGGCCGGCGCCAGTCGGGGTGTGGGGCGTGAAATTGCCAACTGTTTGGCGGACGCGCAGATGAAGGTGAGAGCCTTGCTGCGATCGCCCGACACCCGCCCGGAGTTGGAGGCGATCGGCCTGGAAGTGGTGATGGGAGATGCCCTGGACGCGACGGCGACGGAACGGGCATTCCTGGACGGGACACCGCCGGTGCGGGCGGCGATCAGCACCATCGGCGGCTTGCCGAAGGACGGGCAGCGGGCGGATTATTTGGGCAACCGAAATTTGATCGATGCGGCGGTGAAAGCGAAGGTGGAGAAGTTTATTTTAATTTCCTCTATCGGCAGCGGAAATAGCGCGATCGCCCTCCCCCCCCAGGCGATGGAAACCCTGAAATCGGTGTTGATAGAAAAGGAAAAAGCCGAGCAACATTTGCTCGAGAGCGGACTCACCTACGTCATCATCCGTCCGGGGGGTTTGAAGTCCGAACCCGCCACGAAAAACGGCGTGTTGACGGAAGATTGTCGGGTGGCGGGAACCATCCACCGCCCCGATGTGGCGCTGCTGGCCTGCGCCTGTCTGATGTCCGACAAAGCGGATAATAAAATCCTCTCGGCGGTCGATCGCCAGATGGCTTACGGTCAGACGGATTTTGAAGTGTTAGATATCGCTTAAATTACACTCCCTCCAACTCCTCCGGGAGTTGGGGGGGGAAACTGTCAATTCATGGGATTTGGGAATGGTTTCGGGAACAGTTGCGATCGCTTTTTCGCCCTCAATGCACAAAATTTGGTTTTTGTCAACCCCCCGTCCCCGGCTCCCCGTCTCACCGCCCAAAATTGGTGCATCGTAGTTTTCCAATTTTCCCGAAATTTTCGGAAATTTTACGGAGGAATCGGGGTTGTAGCCTCCATTTTGACGGCTGGACACAAGAACCCCTTGGGAGCTATTTCCCCTAGTCTACCAGAACCCCCATAAACTCGTCAACTTTTTGACAGCAATTTTCGATAAAAAATCAGAATTCCCTGACAAAATTTAAAAAAACAAAATTATTTTCTCGAATCGATTAGCTTGACTTAAGTTTTGGTGTCCCCCGTCGCGAACGGTTCCGGTTTCGGTTTTCCATCCCCCTTCGCAGCGATTGCAACCGCCAGAACAGTTGAAATATCGGCAAACTTCTGCTGAAAGCTGAAAGCTGAAAGCTGAAGCTCTGTACCATCAGACCAGCCGAACTTCCTCTACAATTTCATCCCGGATCGGATCGTCGTGACTGAGGGGGAGGCGAATCCAAAACGTCGTCCCCGCCGCCGGGTTGGACTCGAATCCGATCGCGCCGCCGTGGGCTTCGACAATGGATTTTGCGATCGCCGTTCCCAGGCCAGTTCCCCCCTGTTTTCCGTAGGTGACAAAGGCATCAAATAGGTGGTCTTGAATCATCTCCGGAATTCCGGGTCCGTCATCTTGAATGGAAATTTCACACCAGTTATCGCGAATTTGAGCCGTGATAGTGACGTGTCCCTCGCGGTCTTCCAAAGCCTCGATCGCATTGCCGACCAAATTTTGCAGCACCCGCAGGATCTTGTTACTGTCAGCTCGAATATAAATCTCTTCTCGGATGTCAATTTTCCATTCAATTCCGCAGGATTGAAAATAGACGCGATTCAGGTTTTCAAACCGTTCGAGCATCTCGCGGACATCCACCCGGCGGCGGCTGAGGGTGGTGCTTCCCCGGCTGAACTCCAACACCTCTTCCGCCATCCCCAGCATCCGCTGAATTTGCATCGAAATTAAATCGCACCATTCTTGGGTTTCCTCGTCCGGGTGCAGTTCCCGAATCATGGAGCTCGAAAGCTGAATGCCGGTGAACGGACTGCGAAAATCGTGCAAAATCGTGTTCACCATTTCCCCGAGCAGTTCCATTTTTTGCTTGCGAACCATTTGTTTGACGTATTGGGTCGTCGTGACCCGCAGTTGCCGGGTAATGTAGCTAAATAGTTGCAAAACCACCTCTCCCCGGGCATCTCGGAGGATGGTCATCAGGTGATCCCGGGAAACTTTTGCGAGGGTTGCCCCTCCTTTTGCGATCGCCCGGGCACTGCGGGGCTGTCCGTCCAACACCCCGAATTCCCCGAAAAAACTGTTAGGTTCGGCGACGGTGACGACCTGGTAGCGATCGCCTTCCGCCCGTTTGCTGAATTCAACCCGTCCCTTGAGGACCAAATACAAATAGTCGGGAATTTCGCCTTCTTCAAAAATCAGGTCTCCGTCCGGATGGTCTTCGACGAGGGCCAACTGACAGAGTTTTTGGGCTTGTTCGGGTTCAAAATAACCGATAAACCGATGGGATTCTAAATCCATGATCCAGTACCGGGGGGTGCGTTGAGGGAGTCGAGAGGTCGTTTCTATGCAATAATTTTAGAACAATTTATCCCCCCCGAGTCAATTTTTTATTTTGGACGGGGAGGGGAAGCGATCGCCCCCCTTCTCAATCCGGCCGTCCGCCGGCTCTCAAACGGCTCGGACCATCGATTTGCGATCGAAATATGACTTGACAACAGTCCAAACATCGGAGACGAATGGAACCGAGGAAATCGGGTTTAACCCGGCGATCGCATCACCTTCGGTATCGAGGGGCGGCCCGGGATGCCGCCCCCATTGTCGGAGCAAAAGAAAATTTAACTTTCCCTTCAAGTCTCCCGATAAAAAATCGTCGATTCGTAGTCCTTTAAATCGAATAAATATTCCAAATTGAGAGTGCCGATCGCGGCGAACCCCTGGCGTTTGTGAAATTGTAAAGAGCGGTGGTTGGTGATGGGTCGGGTGACGACCAAAGCGGATAAAATAGAATCGGAAAATTGTCGATAAACGGAGGCGTAGAGGTGGCGGGCGATTCCTTTTCCCGTCCAACCCGGTTTGGTGGCGATCGCCTGAATGTAATGGTGGCGATGGTCGGAGAGGCGATCGCCGTAATCCGTCCCCGTCCAGCGAATGTTCCCCACGATCTCCGGCGAAATCTGCGGCCGGGCGATGGCGACAAATCCCACCAATTCTTCACTTTCGGGGGCGATCGCCACGAAAAAACGGGTCCCGTTCGCCATCTCCTCCCTGACCATCTCCTCGGTGCTTTCCGCCAGGAGAAATCCCCCGTCGAGATTGGGGATGTGGCGGCGAGATTGGGAGGTGTGGAGGGAGGCGATCGGATTGATATCGGATTCGACGGCTTCCCGGACATTAAAAATCGTCATGGCGGTCAGATGATGGATGGCTTGGAAGTGTGACAACAATTTGACGCTCGATCGTCCTTTTCTCGAAGAAGAATCCCCCCACCGGCCCTGACCAGCTCCGCCCGCTCGAAACAGGCGCTAAAATATAACGGGAGGGACGAGATCTCTGTCCGTTCCCGGGGAGCGGGCGGTCTGTTCGGGTTCCCACTCGAATGGGTGGCAGACGCACTGTTCGACCGGACGGAATTGCTTTAGAATACATGGAAAACCGGCAAGTTGAAATCCAACCCGACACAAGACAAGGTGATGGCGAATTCGATGCTTCGGGAAGTGTCCGGCAACCCGGATCGATCGGGTACAGTCTAGAACTAATATTAGTGTAAGAGCAGAGTAAACCGTGATGAATGCTTTGTGGCCGAGAATTTTGAAGTCCGCCTACCGGAGAGAGCCGATCGTCAGTTTCGTGGTGACGGTGGGGGCGGTTGACACCATGATTGGCGGTATCGGAGCCAGTTTGCCGCTGCTGAGTTTCGGTTTGGGAACCATCGGGGTGGCGTTTGCCCTGCGGTGGTGGCAAATTCAGCGATCGCACTCGGAACAGCAAGCCGAACCCGCCCCGGAATATTATCTGCCGCCCCATGCATCCCGCCCACCCCTGCCGCTGCTAACCCAGACCAAACGCCGGCGTCCTCCCTATTAACGGGTGTCGGGTGTCGGGTGTCGGGTGTCGGGTGTCGGGAACAAAGAGAAGAGACAGCAGACAACGGAGAAACGTCTCGTTTCTAACTCCCCACTCCTCACTCCTCCGGGAGAAATTCTGAACTCCCGCCATCATCGATGTTTTCGGATTGCCCATCAGAATTTGATAGCAATTGTCAACCGGGGGTTACAATCATGTCTGCGCGTCCTGCAACCGCTGACAAATCGCTCAAAATTGGAGAAGTTGCCGCCCGCAGCGGTTTGTCGGTGAAAACCATTCGCTACTACGACGAAATCGGGTTGTTGAGCCCCACCGTCGATCGCGCCAAGTCGAACTATCGACTCTTCAGCCCCGGCGTTTTGAACCGACTCTCATTTATCAAGCGAGCCCAGGGGTTGGGGTTGAGTTTGGCGGAAATTGGGGAAATTCTGGAGATCCGCGATCGCGGCAACCTTCCCTGTCACGAGGTAAAATCCCACTTAGAAGCGAAAGTGAGGGAAATTGACCGGCAAATTGCGGCTTTGGAAACCTTGAAAGGCGAACTACAAGTTCTACTCGATCGCTGGCAAGATCACCCCCCTCCCAGCCGCATCGCCCGCACCATCTGCCCGAACATTCAATCCGAAACCGATATTTGACAAAAAAAGAGGGAAGGATTTTGATGGTTCCTTCCCTTCGGTTGGTTGGTTTTTGTTTCGCTTTTGGTTTGGGATCGGGTCGTCGCCTTTGAGTTTGCGCCGCAACTGCTGTTCCCGTTTCTTGAGTTGTCGCGCCCGGGCTGCACCGCCTTTTCCTTTGACGTTTCGCCCCTGGCGGCGGGGGGATTCCCAGCGCTTGAGCTGTTGTGCCATGTCGGTTTAAATCGCCATATTTGTGGACTGATTTAATTATAATATCGGGGAATTGATTGTGTCAAGTCCGGGCAAAACATATCTGTTTTACTGGGAGTGTTCGATGCGATCGTCCGGTATCTGCATCGGTTCCATTTGGTGTTGCTGGTCCGGCATCTCGATACCGGGAGACAGGGGTTGGGGGGGATATTCACTTTTTGAGAAACGGAACGATCCCCCTAAATCCCCCTTAATAAGGGGGACTTTGAATTCAATTCTCCCCCCTTGCCAAGGGGGACTTTGAGTTCAATTCTCCCCCCTTGCCAAGGGGGGTTGGGGGGGATATTCACCTTTTTTTAGAAACGGAACGATCCCCCTAAATCCCCCTTAATAAGGGGGACTTTGAATTGAATTCTCCCCCCTTGGCAAGGGGGACTTTGAATTGGAAAGTGTACCTCATTGACTGGAAAATTGCTGTAAAACGGTCGCGATCGCCCCAATTGACGGGTTTTTGATGAACCCGTCGGAAATCATCCCAGAGTTTCTGTAACTCCCCTTCCGCCCGGGTTGACACGGGCACCCAATCCGCATCGAGGAAATAAAGTTTTTTAATTCTCACAATAGAAGACGATGTGATCAAAACCTTGAGTTTGCAGATACCGATGTCAAATTTTTCGATATCTTGCAATAATATAGCAGTGCGCGCTCGTCTGTTTACAGTTTCCTCAGAGGGACAAACCTTTAAACCCTGATGTCGAGGGAATTTC
>NZ_JAJENU010000380.1:0-226 GCF_035615495.1 Lyngbya sp. CCY1209
TCTGCTCCTAATAACTCGACCACTGCCAACCATCTATGACTAACCGAAAGGTAAACATCCGCCATGAACCCTCGAAACAGTTCGGTATCGAAAACAGGTTGACTACGGTGCTGCTCGAATGAGTAGGTGGAAAAGTGGAAGTTTTACCGCACTATCCACACAGACCCTTAAAAGTACACCGGGGGAAAGGATGAGTCTAAGGATGGAATACCCATACAGATGGAAC
>NZ_JAJENU010000381.1:0-220 GCF_035615495.1 Lyngbya sp. CCY1209
AATGAAGTTTGGATAGCAGGTAATCATGGTCAATCTGGTCGAAACATTTGGCAATGTCGGCATCGAGGACGTAGTATCCCCCTTGATTAATCGCAACAAATATTCTGCCAATTGCATCGAGGGTTGAGCGTCCGGGTCGAAACCCATAGCTTGTCCCTTCAAATTTAGGTTCCCAGAAGGGTTCCATTGCCATCTTGACCAAGGCTTGCTTGGCTCTATC
>NZ_JAJENU010000382.1:0-208 GCF_035615495.1 Lyngbya sp. CCY1209
TAGGGATGATGTGGTCGGTCTCCACTTGGTCTTCTATAGTGAAGTGCTGTCCGCACCATTTGCATTTGCCTTTCTGGCTTTTCAGCAGTTTGGCTTCTCGGTTTGAGATTTCTGGTGATTTCCCTCTCCTTGTTGCCCAATAGACCCAATTTCCATCATACGTCGATGCGTTCGGTCTGACCAGCGTGTGGTAGACAATGGGAGTCCA
>NZ_JAJENU010000383.1:0-213 GCF_035615495.1 Lyngbya sp. CCY1209
GTCTAAGGATGGAATACCCATACAGATGGAACGAAATAACCCCATAATGGCTCTTGTCCAATGGTCGATTAGGCAAGTAGTGAAGGCAATAGCCACAAGTGTAAGCGCAAGCCACATGGGGGTGAGATGTGACCAAAAGCCAACGCCCAGATGTAATGTCTGGGATATGCAGACGGGTCACGGTTCAGACGTAAGATGGAGACTTGAGTAGCA
>NZ_JAJENU010000384.1:0-218 GCF_035615495.1 Lyngbya sp. CCY1209
CATTGTTTGATATTACGCCTAATGGTCGTTGGACAATGAAGTTTGGATAGCAGGTAATCATGGTCAATTTGGTCGAAACATTTGGCGATGTCGGCATCAAGGACGTAGTATCCCATTTTGTTGATACCAATAAATATTCTACCAACTGCGTCAAGAGTTGAGCGTCCGGGTCGAAACCCATAGCTTGTTCCCTCGAATTTAGGTTCCCAGTAGGGTTC
>NZ_JAJENU010000385.1:0-440 GCF_035615495.1 Lyngbya sp. CCY1209
TCCCAGACATTACATCTGGGCGTTGGCTTCTGGTTACATCTCACCCCCATCTGGCTTACGCTTACACTTGCGGCTATAGCCTTCACTACTTGCTTAATCGACCATTGAGCAAGGGCCAGTATGGGGTTATTTCGTTCCATCTGTATGGGTATTTCATCCTTAGACTCATCCTGTCCCCCGGTGTACTTTTAAGGGTCTGTGTGGATAGTATTGGAAAACTTCCACTTTTCCACTTACTCATTCGAGCAGCACCGTAATCAACCTGTTTTCGATACCCAATTATTTCGAGGGTTAATGGCGGACGTTCACCTTTCGGTTAGTCGTAGATGATTGGCAGTGGTCGAGTTATTGGGAGCAGATTCCCCCTCATCGCCTTCCGTTCCCCGCTTCAATCCTAGGGTTGTGAATCCTAAAACTGGGGGTGGCTATCGCCTCCTCTC
>NZ_JAJENU010000386.1:0-18661 GCF_035615495.1 Lyngbya sp. CCY1209
CTCAATTTGAGTAACCCGACGGGTGGCGCCAGTTTGGGAACCCAGTCTTCGGGAACTGTCACTATTTTAGATAACGACATTGCTGCCGGAACTTTGGCATTTGGCGGAACCACTTTCAGCGTCAATGAGGATGGGAATGCGATCGCGGAAATTACAGTGACAAGAACCGGGGGAAGTGAGGGAGCCGTGAGTGCGGAAGTCACCCAAACCGACGACTCGGCGATCTCCCCTGCGGACTATACAAATGGTGCGATCGCGGTCAATTTTTCCGATGGAGATACGACTCCAAAAACCGTCTCAATTCCGATTGTCGATGACAGCATTTTTGAACCGACAGAAAGCCTTAACCTGAGTCTCGAAAATCTGACGGGAGGGGCGATCTTGGGAACCCAAAATACCGCCACTTTGCAAATTGTCGATAACGATTCCACCGAGAATTTAGAGCTGGCAACGGCGACCTATTTGGGGACAGCGGGAGATGATACCGCCGCCGCGACGGTCATTTCTCCGGTGGATTCCGCGATAATTGTCGGGGGAAATTTTGACGGTTCGGGTCAGATCCGACGCCTGCAAGATGGTACGATGCTGTTATCGACCACCCCTGTGGGGGGCAGCGTCGGCGACTTGGATATCGACGGCGACAGCGGTGAAATCGTCGCCGCAGGCGATTTTGGAATTAAAGTTTATGAGAGTACCGCCAACAGCGTTTTGTGGTCCGGAGCCGGAACCTTTGATCGCGTTTCAATTGCTAATAATGGAACGGTAGCAACCCTCACCGAAGCCACCGATACCGTCACCCTCTGGAGTCCGACGGGAACCCAACTCGCCACCGCCACCCTGTCCGGGACTGACATCCGTCCGGCGGATATCGCCATCGCCCCCGACGGCAGCGGCATCTACGTCACCGGATTTAACCAGGTCAGCAGCACCTTGCAGACGCCCTTCCTGCGGGCTTTCGACACCTCCCTCGCCCAAGTCTGGAACACCTGGGATTACACGGCCTCACAAGTCACCGGGGAGGGGTTGGGGGCCGACACCCGCGGCGAACGCATCACCTTCGGGGAAGATGGCGAACTGTATTTCCTCGGAAAAACCGACGGCGGAAATAATGTCTTCCAGCGAGACGGCCAAGACATCACCCAAAACTTGGCGACCCTGGTCAATGTTGACTCGTACACGAACTTTTCGGGGGCGGGTTCCGGTTCCTTCACCTTCCACGCCCAGATCGATCAAAGCAATGGAAATATCGAACGGGGTCAATTTATCGTCACCCGACTTTCCAGCGGCAATGCCAACAGTTTCACCCCCGAATCCATCGCCGCAGATGAATTCGGAAATGTCTACATCGGCGGTTCATCAGCCGCCACCCTGCAAAATCGGGATGGCAAAACCATCGACGGCCAACCCGTCGGAAACTATACTTTGGGAGAGATGGCAGTTTTGGGAGTTTCCGCCGATTACACCGTGCGAAAATTCTGGACGCCGCTCACCGCCACCGGCGATGCGGACGGTTCCAAAGGGGCGGTGAATTCCTTCGCCGTTCGCGACGGCCGGGCCGTGATTTTTGGAACGGTGACTCAACCGGATGTCGCCACCACTGCCGGGGCTATCAATTCTAATGCGATCGGAGGCGACGATACTTACTTGGCAACTTGGGCCGTTTAGCCGCGACTGGGGGCGGGGGAGTGGGGAAGCCGGAGGGACGAGAAAAGAAAAATTTCTGATCCCGATTCCCCACAACCGACACCCTATTTAAAATTGATATATCGTCGGTCAGATCAAACAAATCTCTCGTCCGGACTGGAATGGAGCGATCGCGGCGTTTTCGCGATCGCCCCGCGACTGTTGGTTCGCAAGTTTTTGACATCACTTGCACTTGGGCTAACATTGAGAAAAGTATTTGTCATTTTCCCCGGGGTCCGAGATATGTTAATTTTACAATTCTTAACACCCATCCCATTTCCGCATCGGTCAGTGGGGGAACCGCCGGACTGAAACGACCTCGGCGTTATCCGCACGCAACTCCCGAGACTTCACTCACTCACAACCGAAAAAATACCGATTGTTCACGGGCTTGGAAATGTGCCGTTATGGAATCCAACTTTCTCACCGACTTGCAACAGGCGATCCTGGCTCTCGTCACGCAGTTACACCGCGAAGTTGCCACTCGCATCCTCGGGGAACTCGAAGCGTACCTCGACACCCCTCACAAAGTCAATCAAATTAACGCCAGTGCCCTTCGCCTCGGCCAATTGAACTCCTCCGCTTTGCCAGACCTGCAACGGCATTTTGGGGAACAAATTCAGATTTTCGATACCGTCAGTACCGTCGGCTTCGCCGCCGAGACGGGAGATTATGTGGGAATTACGCGACTCGAAGATGGGTCGCCCACTTTAGAACTCAAAAATAGCCGAGTTTCCCCCCACAAATTCTTTTATCGACTCGACCCGAACGGCGATCGCCGCGCCCCCCCGATCTGCCACCATGAAAACTACGACGCCCGCGATCGCGAGTGGTATCAAATCGCCAAAAAAGCCGGTCAAGCCACCTGGAGTCCGGTTTACAAATACACCAACTGCGTCGCCGTTCAATTCGGTTTGATGGCGGTTCTGCCCGCCTACGACGAGGCGGGAAAATTGCTCGGGGTTCTCGGCTGCGATCTGTCCCTGTCCTACATCGGCCAGTTACTCGACCGGTTCAAACTGTCCCAGGCGGGAACCACCTTTATCGTCGAACCTTCGGGGATGTTGGTGACGAGTTCCAAATGTTTCCAGCCTTTTGCGAAAAACGGCGATCGCGATGTGCGGTTGAAAGCCGAAAGCTGCGGCGATCGGGCGATCGAAGAAACCGCCCGCCACGTCCTGCAAAAATTCGGTCACTTAAAAAATATCGACGGCGACCATCAATTGAATTTTAAATTGGACGGTAACAGTCAATTTGTCGATGTCTTTCCCTGCCGAGACAGTCGGGGATTGAATTGGTTAGTTTTCCTCGTCATACCGGAGACGGAGGTAGCCGAAAATCATCCGATATCCTCCCTTGCCGGACGGCTGACGACGGCTTATAAAGCCCTCAAAAAACTCAACTTTAAACTCGCACAAGATATCGAAAAACAGGCGATCGAACTCAAAGAAGCCGAAGCCCTACTCCATTACAACAGCTTTCACGACTCCCTCACCCAACTGCCCAACCGCGCCCATTTCATGGAGCAGTTGCTGACCAACCTGCAACGGACTCGCACGGGTCAAAAGCGACTCTTTTCGGTTCTGTTGATCGATTTAGATCGCTTCAAAATCGTCAATGAAAGTCTGGGACACCTCGCCGGCGACCTGCTGTTGATTCAGGTGAGCCAGCGACTGCAACAGTGTCTTCGGGACGGAGATATGCTGGCCCGACTCGGGGGCGACGAATTCGCGATTTTGGTGGATGACATCGGCGGCATTTCGGAAAGTACCGACATGGCCGAACGGGTGCTCGACTGTCTCAAACCGCCGTTTCAGGTACACGGAGAACAGTTTTCCCTCGGCGCCAGCATCGGCATCGCCCTCAATTTCGACCCCGTGACCCGACACCCCTACGAACAGACCGCCGACATTTTGCGGGGGGCGGATTTGGCCATGTATCGGGCCAAACATGGGGGTCGAAATTGCTACGCCATTTTCGACACCCAAATGCACGCCAATTTGCTGTCCCAATTGCAACTGGAAAACGACCTCCGCCACGCGATCGCCCGGGGGGAACTGCACCTGCACTACCAACCCGTCGTCTCCCTCGTCACCGGCGAGATCGTCACCTGCGAAGCCCTCGTCCGCTGGAAGCACCCCATCCGAGGTTGGATCTCCCCCGTCGAGTTCATCCCCGTCGCCGAAGAAACCGGGCTGATCGTCCCCCTGGGGGAATGGGTGCTCCGGGAAGCCTGCCGCCAGATGCGGGATTGGCTGGCCGGGGGTTGGCTCGATCGCCGCACGACGGTCAGCGTCAACATGGCCGGATTGCAGTTTGCCCAGCCGGAACTCGTCGCGGAGATCGGCGCCATTCTCCAACAGACGGGTTTGTCGAGTCGAAACCTGAGAATCGAAGTCACCGAAAGCGCGATCGCGGAAAATGCCCTGTGGGTGGCCGACCGCCTCGGCCGGCTGCGGGAAATGGGCGTCGGCATTTCCGTGGACGACTTCGGAACCGGCCACTCCTCCCTGTCCCGCCTGCAAAACTTCCCCGTGGACGCCCTCAAAATCGACCGCTCCTTTATCGACCAAATCACCCGCCACGACCGCGATCGGAACTTCGTCGCCGCGACGATCAACTTCGCCCACAGCCTGGATCTGACCCTCGTCGCGGAAGGGATCGAAACCCGGGAACAGTGGAACCTGCTGCGATCGATGGGCTGCGACTTCGGCCAGGGCTACCTGATTTCCCGCCCCGCCGACGCGATCGCCCTGACCCAATTTTTCCGGGAACGTCGGGGGATCGGGGTGTCGGGTGTGGGGTGGAAGGTGTCGGGATTTTAGATTCCCTACTCCCTACACCCTACACCCTACACCCTACACCCCAAAAATTACAACTCGCATTGATATTGACAATTTAAATTGTCAGAGTTAGCATGGAGCCATGAAGACACTGCGACAGGTTGCCGGAAACGATCCGAGTTGGTCCCTCGATGAATTGGTGGCGGTGGCGAACGAGTTGTTGCCCCAATTCCTGCCCACTCAGCGGGCGCACACCCGCATCCGGGAGGATGTCACCCCCCGCCTGGTGCGCCACTACACCAGCCAGGGACGGCTCGACGAACCCCTGAAATCGGGGCGGTATGCGGTCTACACCTACCGCCATTTATTGCAGGTGTTGCTGGTCCGGCGGCTGCTGGCGGAGGGCTACGGGGCCAGCGCGATCGGAGATCTGGCCGTCTCCAAAACCGACACCGAACTCGAAGCCCTCCTGGAAGGGGGCGTGCAACTGACGGTGGAAGCCGCCAACCCCGCCCTGGGATTTCTCGAACAAATCAGGCGCCGTCAATCCGTGACGATCGCCGAACCAACCCAGGACAATTTGAAAGGTTTCACCGTCCCGCCGTCGCCGAGTCCCGATCGCCGGTCCACCCGTTGGAAGCGGATCGAAATTTTACCGGGTTTGGAACTGCACGTCCGGGAGGATTTCAACTATCCGAATTCCCTGCATGAACGGCAAAACTTGATCCAATTAATTACCCATATCCTCTCAACTCATCGGAGGTCGCCAAAATGAACGCTCCTCGCATCGAATTCGTTCCCCTCCAGGACGCGATCGCATCCGATCGCCCCACCAATTTGGATTTGATCGTCAAAATCATCCCCCCCGACCCGGATGACAACTTGGAACGTCCCCCCCTGAACATCGGTTTGGTTCTGGACCGGTCCGGTTCCATGGGGGGCAAAAAAATTGCCTACGCCCGCCAAGCCGCCAGCTACGCCGTCGAACAATTGTTGGAAAGCGATCGCGTCAGCGTCACCATCTACGACGATCGCATCGAAACCGTGGTGGAAAATACCCCCGCCGCCAACAAAGCCCAAATTCTCCAGAAAATTGCCCGCGTCAAACCCCGCAACATGACCGCCCTCCACGCCGGTTGGGTGGAAGGGGGGGTGCAGGTGAGCAAACACCTCGACCCCCGACACCTGAACCGCGTGATATTGCTCTCCGACGGCTTGGCGAACGTGGGCGAAACCAACCCCGACGTCATCGCCTCCGATGTCAAAGGACTGGCGAAACGGGCGGTCAGCACCACCACGATGGGAGTCGGGGACGACTACAACGAAGACCTGTTGAGTGCGATGGCCGATCGCGGCGACGGCAACTATTACTACATCGAATCTCCCGAACAACTCCCCGACATTTTCGGCATGGAATTGCAGGGGTTAATGGCGACGATTGGGCGCGAGGTCCGGCTGCGGGTCGAGTTGCGGGGGGATGTGGAGTTGACCGACGTTTTCAACGATTTTGAACTGACGCGGCAGGGGGAATATAAACTGCCCAATTTGGTGATGGGCAACCCCTTTTCCGTGGTGTTGCGCCTGAAAATTCCGCCGACTTCCCAATCTCAAGAATTGTGCGGATTTCGCCTGTCTTGGGACGACCCCGATCGCCCCGAACGGCAAACCCTGCGGGCCTCCTTACAATTGCCGGCGGTGTCGTCGGCCGAGTTGGAGGAATTTCCCTTTAACGATACCGTCCGGGAGCCGGTGGCGCTGATGATGGCGGCGCGGGCGAAAGTGGAGGCGATGCGACACGCGAAACGGGGAGATTATGCGGCTTCCAAACGAGTGTTGCAAGACACCCGAGATGCCCTGCATTGTATGGCTCCAAAATCGATGGCAATCGCACAGGAATTTGCCTCTTTAGATGAGTTCGATCTCGAAATCGAAAGCGAAGACCCGGAGATGCTGTACCGAGCCAGCAAGCGGGGTTCTTACGAATCTCGTAACGTGCAGCGCAGCCACCATCAATCCGGGAGTTCCAATTATTATATCACACGAAATTTGATGCCGTTGGGCGATCGCATTCAGGTGATTAAAGGCGATCTCGTTCAACAGCAGGTCGATGCGATCGTCAACCCCACCGGAGAGGATTATTTCGGGGGGGCGGTGGACGCGGCCATTCACGCCGCCGCCGGGCCCGAACTCCGCCAACACTGCGATCGCCTGCCCCGGTGTGCCCCGGGAAAAGCCCAAATCACCCCCGGTTACAACCTGCCCGCCCAATACGTCATTCACACTGTCACTCCAATTTGGGCACAAGGTCGCCAGGAGGCACAAAATATCTTGAGTCAGTGTTATTCAAATAGCCTGATTCTGGCGGAAAAAAAACACCTGAAAACCGTCGCATTTCCCCTCCTCGGCGGCGGGATTGCGGGCTGTCCGATGCGGGAGGCGATCGAAACTGGGCTGTGGGAGACCAGTCGATTTTTGCTGCCCCCGCTTTTGCTGCAACAGCCGCGCTCTTTGGAACGGGTGATTTTTGTCTGTTATGACGACGAAACCTACAACGCTTATCGGGGTTATTTCGGCCGTCGATAATCTCAGATTCCGAGGGAATCGGGAAGATTTTTGACTTCCGTAGCGGGCGACCGTCTCCGGTTGCCCGCCGTCGAATAGAGAGTCCCATTACCCATTCCCGACCCGGTCGCCAATTCCTAATAGATTTAAAGTTTTTTTTAGTCAAATATTCTCGATCCGCAGATCGGTTACATATCCGGCAGAACATCCCACAAAATTGTGATATAATCTCTACCCTTTTTCCAGATCCGTTGAATTGTGCCATCCCGGCGGTTCGGGTGGGGGCGATCGCGACCTCTTCAAAACCCCGCCGTACCCGCCACCGCAGCCCGGACAGACCCCGGCTCCGCCGCACTCCGACCGTCACCCAGATTACAGGGGGTCGGGTACATCATCGAGTCGCATTTAGATTTTCTTTACAAATCGGCGCTAAATCCGGTAAAGTTTCAATATAATCAAGGATTAACCCATACCGAATCCATAAATCTCGTGTTAGAGTCATTCATATTCGCAACGGTAATGTGCGGATTTTTCGGCATTATCTTTAAAAAGAACCTGGTGATGAAGATCGTCTCGATGGATGTGATGAGCAC
Organism: Lyngbya sp. CCY1209; assembly: GCF_035615495.1. Classification (GTDB taxonomy): domain Bacteria; phylum Cyanobacteriota; class Cyanobacteriia; order Cyanobacteriales; family Microcoleaceae; genus Limnospira. Next base: position 7,622 of record NZ_JAJENU010000386.1, read on the forward strand.
GGGGGTGATCGCCTTTTACGTGTTCGTCGCGTCGCGGGAGGGTTTATTCACCCCGATTATTGGAACGGCAACAAATGACGGCACCTACGCCGATCCGGTGCCCCAGGCGGTGATTTTGACCGCGATCGTGATCGGCTTTTCCATCCAGGCGCTGATGCTCGTCGGCGTGATGAAGCTGGCGCGGGACAACCCCACTTTAGAAAGCAACGAGATCGAGAAAAACAACACCCCATGACTATCCTGACCATCGCGGCGATCGCGCTTCCGTTATTTGTGGGGTTTAGTATTTATCTGTTCCCCAAACTCGACCGATACCTCACCCTGGGAGTCGCCATATTTTCCGGAGCCTACGGATTGCAACTGCTGTTCAACTCGTCGCCATTAACCCTGAAATTGCTCGACAATTTCGGGGTGACGGTGGTGGCCGACGAATTGAGCGGCTATTTGATCCTGACCAACGGTCTGGTAACGGCGGCAGTCATCCTCTACTGCTGGGGGCAGGGGAAGAGCGCCTTTTTTTATATCCAAGCGATTATATTACACGGCAGCGTCAACGCCACCTTTATCTGCGGGGATTTGCTGAGTTTGTACGTCGCCCTGGAAGTCCTCGGCATCGCGGCATTTTTATTGATCGCCTACCCCCGCACCGATCGCTCCATCTGGGTGGCCCTGCGCTACCTGTTCGTCAGCAACACCGCCATGCTGTTCTACCTGGTGGGGGTGGCCCTGGTCTACCAAGCCAACCACTCCTTCGCCTTCGAGGGCGTGCAGGAGTCCCCCCCAGAAGCGATCGCCCTGATCCTGATGGGATTGCTGGCTAAAGGGGGGGTGTTTGTCTCCGGACTGTGGCTGCCCCTGACCCACTCCGAATCGGAAACCCCGGTATCCGCCCTGCTGTCGGGGGTAGTGGTCAAAGCCGGCGTCTTTCCCCTGGTGCGGCTGGCCCTCATCGCCGGCGAACTCGATGGGGCGATCCGGATCTTCGGCGTCGCCACCGCCCTGTTGGGGGCCGCCTACGCCATTTTTGAAACCGACGCCAAGCGGATGTTAGCCTGGAGTACCATTTCCCAACTGGGCTTCATCCTCGTCGCCCCGGCGGCGGGCGGCTTTTACGCCCTCACCCACGGCCTGGTCAAATCCACCCTGTTCCTGAGCGCCGGGAGCTTGCCGAGCCGCAACTTTTCCGAACTCCGGGGACGCCCGATGCCGACCGGCCTCTGGTTCGTCATCCTGGCGGCCAGTCTGTCCATCTCCGGCTTTCCCCTGTTCGCCGGCTTCGGAGCCAAGGCGCTGACCCTGAAAGACTTGCAGCCCTGGCAGGCGATCGCCATGAACGTCGCCGCGGTGGGGACAGCCACCTACTTCGCCAAATTCATCTTTCTGCCCCACCGCAGCCGCCCCGAATCGGGACCTCAAAAGCCGATCCCCCCCGGGTTCTGGTTCGCCGCCGCCCTCGCGATCGCAGCCCTGGTTCTGGCCAACGGCCTCTACTACCCGGGTTATGCCGTGGCGAATCCGACGGTCCTCAAATCCCTCGGCACCATCGGCCTCGGCTGGCTGGCCTACTGGGCCGTTTTCCGGGATGTCGCGCTCCGACTCCCCCGCGTCCTCGAAAAACTCGAACACCTCATCGGCATGATGAGTCTCATGTTGATCCTGCTGTTCTGGCTCGTATTGTGGAGGGTGACACCATGATCGGATATCTGGATATTATCTTACGGCTGACCATTTGGTTTCTGCTCACCGCCGACCTGAGTTCGACCAACATCATCATCGGCGTCGCCGTCGCCCTGCTGCTGCCCCACAGCGCCACCGCCCCGAGCCCCGTGCGGGACTGGATGCGGGCGTTGGGGGAGACGCTGCGGGCGATTCCCCAGGCCTATTTTGAAGCCTTCGAGATCATCCTCCGCCCCCACAAAGATGAAGATACCACGATGGAGCGGGTCAAACCTCAGCGATCGCCCGGGCTGATTTTCTTGGATATCTTTTTAATTACTTTTACCCCCAAAACCATCGTTTTAAAATATCACCAACAGGGCTGGTACGAAGTGCATTGGGTCAAACGGAGGAAACGGAAATGAACGCGGTTTTGATGTTGATGATCGTGGCTTTGCTCATCCCCATTTACGAGGCCTGCCAGGATCAAGATATCTGGCAAAAGGTGCTCGCATTTGCCAGCATCGCCACCAAAACCTCGGTGATGATTTTGGTCGTTTCCGTACTCCGAGACGATTGGATGATCGGCGTGGTGGGGGTGATCATCCTGAGCGTGGGAAATGCCGCCCTGATGCTGCTGGCTCAAATCCTCAAACGAATGAATGACGTTTTGAATTGAGAAACTATGGTTGACGCGATCAGTTATTTTTGTATCGGTTTGGGAATTGTCTTTTGGTTTTGGGGAACCTGGCCGCTGGTGGGCGATCGCTCCGTGCTGTTCAAATTGCACAGCCTTTCGGTGGCTGATACCCTCGGCTCCATGAGTATCGTCGCCGGACTGCTCCTCAAGATCCCCAGCGAATGGCCCCTGCTGATTCTCGCCATGATTTCCCTGGCGATTTGGAACACCGTGCTGGGATACGTTTTGGCCTACTGTTCGAGCAGCGGAGCGGAGGAAAATGAACGATAGTTACATTTATTTTATCACGGCTTTGATGCCCCTGGCGGCGGGAATGGTCGTCTTTCAAGTCAACCCCTACCACGCCCTCGTCCTTCGCGGCATATTGGGGGCGGTGTCGGCTCTGGTGTACGCGATTATGGGGGCGGCGGACGTGGCGCTGACGGAGGCTCTGGTGGGGACGATGTTGGCGATCATGCTCTACGCGGTGGCGGTGCGATCGTCGCTGGTGATGCGTCTGGGGGTTCTCAAAGATGAGCTGGCGGAAGGCGATCGCGAACACCCCTTCGAGCAACTGATGGAGGAATTCCGAACCGTTTTTCGACAACATTATATGCGTTTGGAATTGGTTCCATTTAAAGATCTCGAAGAGTTGGATCGGGCTCTGGCGGAAAAGGAAGTGCACGGCACTTGTGTGGGACAACCCCAGCACCCGTCCCTATCCGCCGACATCAAAAACCCGTCTTATCAAACCACCGTCCGGCTGCGACGGCTCTACGACATCATGAAAGCCGAAGTTCCGGGCAACGCGACCATTTTGACCTATCTCAATCCGGCAGATTCAAAGGAAAAACATTAGATGAAACTCATTTATATCGCGGCAGGAATCGCCCTCTATATCAAAATGCTGATCCTCTCCAATCCCGCGGCGGACTGGACCGGACCGGCGATCGCGGAATTGGTGGTGCAGGATAGTGGCGTCCCCAACGCGGTGTCGGGGATTATTTTCCGAAATCGGCTCTACGACACTATCTTTGAAGTGGTGGTCTTCACCATCGCCATCATGGGCTGTCATTTCCTGATGGCAAACGAACACCCGCTCAGTCAAGTGTACCAGTTCACCGACCAACCCTCCATCGTCCTCTCCCGCCTGGGGGCGACCATCGCGGCGATGGTGAGTATCGAACTGGCGATCCGCGGCCATTTGAGTCCGGGTGGGGGGTTTGCCGCCGGAGTTGCCGGGGGAACGGCGATCGGCTTGATCGCCATCACCTCGCCACCGGAGTTGATGCAGGGCATTTATCAGCGGTGGAAGGTTTCCACCTGGGAAAAAGTATCCGTCCTCATTTTTATTTTATTGGCGGCGATCACCCTGCTCGGGCTCGAATTTCCCCACGGAAACTTGGGCGGTTTGGTCAGCGGTGGCATTCTCCCCGTCCTCAATATTTTGGTCGCCGTCAAAGTGGCGTTGGGCTCCTGGGCGGCGGTGTTGATTTTTATCCGCTATCGGGGGTTGTTGTGACGGTCGGTAATCGGCGATCGGCAAAATTAAACAGGGGGAAAGAAACAGGTATGTAGGGGCGAATGGCATTCGCCCTCCCTCGCAGTTCGACGGGGCGATCGCGTCAATTTTAAACTGGGAAATAGGGCGCAAGCCTTGCGCCCCTACGGGGGTTTTATCGGATTTTATTATCAGATCCGGTGAATTGCTCGGACATTGAGAGGATAGAGAATTCGGGGGGAAAGATGAAAAATTCGACTCCCGACTCCCTCGATCTCAGACGTTTTGTGGTCAATTATCAGGTTTGATATATATTACCGCCAATTGCCCGATCGCAACACGCTCACGATCAGCCACAATCCCACCAGAGAAGCAGCCGCAAAGAGGATATTACTAACCAAAGAGAGTTGGGGCGTTTGTGCCCCCGTGGAGACGACCGCCGCCCCCATAATTAACGACCCCACCACGATGCTAAAAGAAAGGCGGTTCGCCGCGTCGTCCAGGCGATTTTGCAGGCTGTTCAATTCGGGGATGGTGATGTTCCATTTCAGGGTTTCCGAGGTGACGCGATCGAGGAGGAGATCCACCTGGCGGGGCGATCGCAATGACAAACTCTTCACGTCCAACGCCGTCCGCAGAAAGGTTTGTAAAGGATTGTCGCCCAACAATTGACGGCGAAACAGATCCGTCATCAGCGGTTTGATCTCGTTTAACAGGTTCACTTCCGGGTTGAAACTGCGAGCGACTCCCTCCATATTTGCCAAAGTTTTGGCGTACAATCCCATATTGCTGGGGAGGCGAACTTTATTATTTCGAGAAATCTGCAAAATCTCGTAAAAGACCTCGCTGAAATTGATTTCGGAAAGGCTGAGATTATAATAGCGCCTCAACATACTGTCGTAATCACTTTCCAGCCGATCCAGCCGCACGGGTTGCCCGGATTCGGCCAATTCCAAAGTCAGTTGGGTGCAGCGTTGCGCGTCGATATCGACGATCGCCAACAGCATTTCCGTCAAAATTTGCTGGGTGCGCGGGTCGATTCGTCCCACCATCCCGCAGTCCAAAATTGCCACCCGTCCGTCTCGGAGATAAAAGATATTTCCGGGGTGGGGATCGGCGTGGAAAAAACCATCCAAATAAATTTGTTGAAAAAAGGCGCGAAATAGCAACGTCGTGATTTCGGTTCGCCGGGGATCTTCGCGATCGGACTGGGTTTTCGAGGGTTCGGATAACAACAGCGGCACCCCGTCCAACCATTCCAAAACCAATAAATTCGGCGTCGTCAATTCCCAGTAAACTTTGGGAATCACCAATTTTTCCGCATCAAACCAGCGGCTTTCGGATAAGTTTTTCCGCAGTTGGTCGGTATATTGCGCTTCTGTGGTAAAATCTAACTCGGCTTTGAGGGCTTTGGTAAATTCGTCCGCGATCGCCACGATATCGTAATCCTCGCCGAGATCCGTCCCCGACACCAAATCGGCCAGTCCGGTAATTAATTCGATATCGCGATCGACGATGGTTTCAATCCCCGGACGCTGTATTTTCAACGCCACTTCCTCGCCATTTTTTAAGGTCGCCCGATGAATTTGGGCGATGGAAGCCGCCGCCACCGATTCCGTTTCGACGCGGCTGAAAATCTCCTCCATCGGCTGAGAAAATTGCAGCCGCAGTTGGGTTTCGATCTGCCCCCAATCCACCGGCGGGACGTTCGCCTGCAAGTCCGTCAAAGCGTCCACATACCTCCCCGGCAGCAAGTCGGGGCGGGTGGACAAAAGCTGTCCTAACTTCACATACACCGGACCCAACTCGATCAAAATTTTGCGGAGGACGTCCGGAGATGGCAGCCTGGGTTCTCCCGACTTGCCCCCCGTCAACAGACCCCGCATATAGTCCCAGCCGTTGCGGAAGACGACTTCTAAAATTTCTCGCTGTCTCGACGTTTTTTGAGTAAGGGAAAACATATTTTTGGTTCGCTTGGGGTTTGGAAGACATCAATTAATTTTACAATTTTTGTGTGAAATCAATATCTGTACGAGCGACACGGTTTGTTGTCGGCCTCAAATCCTAGAGGCGATCGAGCATTGACCCGAGTAAAATTTTCGATATTTTTATCAGCTTACCATTTTAATTGATAGGAGACAAGGATCAATCTATCTTTCGGGGGACGACATCGAAGCATATTCATGATAAGTTCTGAATTTTATGGTTAAATCATGTCGCTTTTTCCGGCATCTCAAATCTAAGTTTTATAATAGATTGAAGCAATTTAAAATAGGAGTCATCCGCTCATGAATCCCCAGCCAGAACAACGCCTCGATCCCAAAGTGACGCCCGATGCGTCCGAAATTCAACACGCGGTGGACGAGGACAAATTCGCCCGCCCCCAACCCACGGACGAACAGCACGATATCGACAGTATGGCGAAACCGGCGGGGGTGGAAATGCCCGATCGCGAACCGTTGCACATCAAGGATAAAATGGATGAACGGGACAGCGATCGCTGGCAACTGGACCCGGACTCCAAATTCGAGCGTTAACCCCACCATGTCCGACCCCCCTTCCCAACTCCCCCCGGAATTCACCCTCCGAAAAGCCACCCCGGAGGATATCTGGCCGATTCGCCGCCTGGTATTCGGCGCCAAACTCGACCCCACCCAGATCCGCTGGCGACAGTTTTGGGCGATCGAACGGCAGGGGGAAGTGATCGCCTGCGGACAACTGCGAGAATTCAAGAATTGCCGGGAATTGGGGAGTTTGGTGGTGGCCGCGTCGTGGCGAAATCGGGGGTTGGGAACGATTTTGACCCGACATTTGATCGCCGAGTCCCCCGAACCGCTGTATTTGGAGTGCGTGGGACGGGGGTTGATGGAATATTATCGCCGCCTGGGATTTGCCGCGATCGCCTGGAAAAATTTACCCCGCCCCCTCCAGGTCAAATTCGCCCTCTCCCACCTGGCAAACCGGCTGTTAAAGTTGCCGATTTTTATTATGAAATATGATCATTTAACCACAGAGGCACAGAGGACACGGAGAGGGGATTTGTCCGAACAAAATTTATAAAAAAAGAGGGAGCGAGATGCTCCCATTCCCGACAATTGATCATTATCAATTATCAATGATTAATGGTGGTGATGGCTGTGGCCGTGGTCGTGATGATGATGATGGTCGTGGTCGTGGCTGTGGCTGTGAGAGGCTTTCGCCTGTTCCGCCGCCAGGGAGGGATTCACCGCCAACGCCGTTTCATTCAACAGCCCTTCGATTTGCGGGTTCGCCCACTCTGCGGCCATCTGCAAGAATTCGGGATGGTCGTTGACGCAGGCCATTTGGACGTAGGTGACATCGGGACGGCGACGCCGCAGCGCCTCGATGATGTGTTCGACGTCCAACAGGGTTTCGTGGTTTTCCGTCGCGAATCCGATCGGCATGAAGACGATCGCCGTGGCGCCCAATTCCATCAGATTTTGAGCGGCCAACTCGGCGTTGGGTTGCGTCCACTCGATCAGGGGGGTGTCGTGGTTCAGCCAACCCACGGAAATTAGGGGGAAGCGGTTGATCAGCTTTTCGCGCACCCGTTCGTAAAGGGCCTGACTCTCGTCGATTCCCGAGGTGAAGCCCTTGGCTTTGTGGGGACAGCCGTGGTTCATCAGCACGATTCCCGTCTGGGAGGGCAGGTGGGCGACGGCTAATTCCTCCTCGATTTTTTCTTCCACCAACCGCGCTGTCAGGTCGATATAGGCGGGTTCGTTATAAAAAGAGGGGATGTAGCGCTGGCCGGTGATCCAGTGGCTCTTGTCGTCCGCTAGTTGCGCCAGGGCGTTGTTGACCTGTTCCACCGCGATACCGCTGGTAAAGATTGAGTCTACCACCAGGAGGGGGTAAATGAGGAGCTTGTCGAAGCCTTCGGTTTGGATTTGGGCCAAAACCTGTTCCGGGAGGAAGGGGGCGCAGAAGTTGAACGCCTTGAAGACTTTGACGCGATCGCCCCATCTTTGCTGGAGATTTTCTTCGATTCCCGCCCGCTGCCGCTCGAAGATGGCATTGTGGGGGGAGATGAAGTTGCCGTGATCGTGTTTCCACTCGTGCAGGTCAAAAACGGCCAGCAGCTTGGCCAGGGGCGGATAGATCCAGGTGGGGACGGGGGCGAATTTCGCCGTCAGCAGGTTCAAAGCCTGTTCGTTATAATTGGCAAAATCCTCGTAACTTTCCACCTCGCCGTAACCCATCAGCAACACCGCCACCCGATCTTCGGCGGGGCGATCGCCGGACTGGGCATCCGGATTCTGAATTTTTTCGGGAGTTGCTACCACGTCTTCGTCCTCTTGTCTGAGCAATGAACCGGAGTGGCGATCGTATGAATGCCACCCTGGTCTATACCTTAACATCCCCAGGGGGGGGATGGGGGAAGGGGGGAGTCGGGAGTCGGGAGTCGGGAGTCGGGGAGGCAACAGGCAAACGTTGTTGATGCGATCGCGTCGGGAATTGTAGGGGCGAAGGGCCTTCGCCCTCAAATCAATAGTCTGAAACGACCCGATATTAATATCAAATTGTAGATTCCCGTTTATATTTCCGCCCTCTAACATTCCTCCGATTTGTCCCCACATCCTTATGGTTACAGTGATTTGTCCCGGTTTCCACGATCGCACCCTCACCGACGAGTTTTTGGCGGGGTTGGCTGCGGACTGGCGGGAACCTCCGTTAGTGTTTCCGGCGGAACGATCGTCTCCGGTATCGGCGATCGCACTTTGGCAGTTTTTGGAGGCGAATCTTTCTGATCGCCGTGGGATACCATTGGTATGGATCGGCTTCAGTGCCGGCGTCGTCGCCGCGATCGCCGTCTCCGCGTTGTGGCGGCACTCGGGGGGACGGGTGAAGGGTGCGATCGCCGTGGATGGTTGGGGGGTGCCGCTGGGGGGGGATTTTCCCGCCTACCGCGTCAGCCACGATCGCTTTACCCACGACAGTTCCCGGCTTTTGGGAGGGGGAAATGAGAGTTTCTACGCCGATCCGGGGGTGGAACATCTGGATCTGTGGCGATCGCCCCAGACGGCTTCGGGGTGGTGGCTGCGGGAAACTGAAACCGGGCTCAAAACGGCGATTCCCACCACCGCCGATCGGGCGATCGTCGAGATGTTGAAACAATTCGGCGAATTGAATGATTGAAGAACGGAGGAGATCCCCCATTATCCTCGACAATTTTTAACCGAGAATGAAACGGCTGTGCCCTTAAAAAGGGGGACTTTGAACCCTCGCCCAGACCTCACCCGTTTGAGAAATGCTAGATCTCGGAAGCCAGAATGGAGGAATTAATCCGGAATTATGGCTTCTCGCTATTGTAGATAAAAAACAGTTAGTATCGGAGGGAAGTTATGGCAGACGTCATCGATTATAAAATCTATGGAAATGACTTGCAGTTGGTGGAAATCGAACTCGACCCGGGGGAAGGCGTGCAGGCCGAAGTCGGGACGATGACCTATATGGAAGACGGGATTCAGATGCAGACGGGAATGGGCCGGGGCGGTTTATTTTCCGGTTTTAAGCGCATGATTACCGGGGAAAGTTTCTTTATCACGACATTCGTGAACGGGGGAAACGGGCGATCGCGGGTGGGGTTTGCGGCGACCTCCCCCGGGCAGATCGTCCCGGTCGATTTGGGGGCGATCGGCGGCGAATTTTTGTGTCAAAAGGATGCGTTTTTGTGCGCGGCAAGCGGCACGGATATCAGCGTCGCCTTCACGAAGAAATTGGGGGCGGGTTTCTTCGGCGGCGAGGGGTTCATCCTGCAACGATTAAAAGGGGATGGCATGGCGTTCGTGCAAGCCGGCGGCGCCATGATCGAGAAGACGCTGCAACCGGGAGAAAGCCTGCGGGTGGATACGGGATGTTTGGTGGCATTCTCGCCGTCGGTGCGCTACGATATCCAATTTATCGGCGGTTTTCGGAACGCTTTGTTCGGCGGCGAGGGCTTATTTTTGGCAAAGATGACGGGGCCGGGTAAGGTGTTGATTCAGAGTTTGCCCTTCTCGCGGCTGGCCGATCGCATCAGCGCGATGATTCCGGCGCCGACGTTTGCCAGTGAGGGAGATTCTTAGGGTTGATAGGATTCGCGATCGCCTTCTTTGTTGTGGGGGGCGATCGCAACTTTTAATTGTGGTAAAGATAGAGCTAATAATGAATGATGTATTCGACATTCTGCCCCGTGGGAATTGAAGAGGCGGGTTGGGAGGGTTGTTGCGATCGGTTTATGATGCTGGAAAGATATGAAAATCAACACTGGCTTGTCATACATTATTGAATTGTTCCACAATCTGCAATGGGATGTAAAAAAGGGTAATATTATGGCAAATCATCGAAAACATAATGGGCGAGTTAAAGCAGTTTCTTTGAGTTCTGATGGCAAAATTTTAGCCAACGGTCATCAAAGCTGGGTTGTGGCGGTTGCTTTTAGTCCGGACGGTGAAACCCTTGCCAGCAGCAGTGCGGATGAGACGATCAAACTCTGGAATTTCAAAACGGGAGACTGTCTCAAAACGCTGAGAGTTCCCAGACCTTACGAAGGTGCGAATATCGCCGGAGTAACGGGTTTGAGCGATGCCCAAAAAGCCACCCTAAAAGCATTGGGGGCGGTCGAATAGGCGACAATTTTTGTCTGTTGGGTTGATGCATGAACCCAACAGACTCCTACTAAAAAATAAGGCGGGCAATGCCCACCAAATCAGCTTGTTCAACCCATTCAACCGCCGATATAGGCACCGATATCTTCGCCACATTCGTCGGCGAGGTAGCAGAGGGCGCGAAATCGCAATGCCACCAATTCTTCGTAAAGGGGATTAAGTTTGCACAGGGGGGGAATGTGAAATAAGACGCGGCCCCAAACTTTCACATCCCGCTCAAACGGACATTGGGTGGGGATGAGGCGACAGAGGAACCGGGCGAATTTAGGGTTTTTGATCTCGACGCGATCGAGCCGCCGTTTTTCCCATTTCGGGCGGAATTCGGATCACAAGTATAAATCTAATATATGTATCGCATAAAATATTTTGATAACTGGGGGGTTGACAAATGGCGATCGCCCGAAACATATCCTGAATGAGACAGAGCGATCGCTTGGGACTAAAATAATTACCATCAGTGCGATTCGTTCAGGAACGAAATAGGGCTGAAATGCCCGAAATAACTTCCTGGTAAGGCTTTCATCCCTCTGGAT